>CAYTHV010000047.1:0-20654 GCA_964437685.1 uncultured Pirellulales bacterium | reverse complement strand
GTGCCAATTTCAATAATTCGGGGGAAATTTCGTTTGAATGCACCGGATTCTGCACCACAGACTTTTCTTTGTTTTCACAAGTGCTTGATTCTGCTGGATTTATGTTTTCAGGTTCGAGTCATCTACCGCCCACTTTTGGGGGTCTTTGGTCCTTTGCTACGAAGGACCAAAGATTGCTTTAAATATCTGAAATAAAATAATTTATATTGGCCCTCATAGCTCCCTCTTTGAATTCATTGCATTCTAAAGTATTAGCATTGCCGGAAGTACCCCACGCTTTACCCGTCGATATCAAACAGCTTCCAACCTGCTTGTTACGGCTTGATTTTGACATTTTAAAATATGTGAAAACAACAAAATACCCCATTAATTAGATTGAGTATAGATTTTATTAAATTATAATAAATGTCCCAAATTATTGTAATTGAGGACAAATTTTGGTATATAGCCCAATAGATTCAGGTCACAAATAGCATTATCCGGGAAGGGATATTGTATGTTTTTAAAAATTGTCTTTGTCATCCTGTTTTCAGCCGCCGTATATGGCACAGAAATACCCCCGATGAATGAGTATTTCATTTTTGCTCCGGAAAAAAGTGATATCCAATCTCAATGGATAAAAAGCATAAATCAATATCGTGACGAGTTACGAACACAGCTTGAGGCATCCGTTAAGGACGCATGGAAAATATATGATCGTCAGGATTTGGCATGGATGAGTAAAAATTATACCTGCCAGATGAGTATGATGTATAGCCTTGATTTCTACGACCCGCAACGAAATGAATATCTTATCGATTCCGTACTTGCCGACGGCGAAAACGAATTCGGCGGATATAACAGCATCGTATTATGGCATGCTTACCCACGACTTGGAATCGATCAGAGAAATCAATTTGACATGTATCGCGATATGCCGGGCGGGCTAATCGGCATACGCAATATTGTCAAAAAATGTCATGCTCAGAATGTAAAAGTATTTATTGACTATAACCCATGGGATATTGGAACCAGACGAGAACCGAAAAGTGATTTTGAGATGCTGGCGGAAATGGTTCTGGCCATTGACGCCGATGGTATTTTTCTCGATACGTTGTCGGCCGGAGATCCGAATCTTAGGCTGACCATGGATGCAGTCAAACCCGGCGTAGCGATGGTCAGCGAAGGCCATCCCTCGCTTGAACAGCTTAGTATTTGCAGTGGTTCATGGGGGCAGTGGTTAGAACAGCCGGATACACCCGCCCTGCTGAAACTTCGATGGATAGAGCCGCGGCACATGCAGTACCAGATTCGACGCTGGGATATTTACCGTCAGGATGAAATTTCAGCCGCGTTTTTTAATGCAAGCGGACTGCTTGTCTGGGAGAATGTCTTTGGAACTTATAACCCATGGACCCTGAAAGATCGTCTTGTCTGGAATAAGGCCAACCGTATTCTAAATCAGTTTTCAGCAATATTCGTCAGTAGCCTCCGGCAGCCCTGCTGTGACGTCAACGCCAAAGATGTCTACGTAAACGGCTGGCAAAAAAATGGCATGAATCTCTACATCCTTGCCGGTTTAGAAAAGCAAAATACTTCTCTGGAATTGCCGTATATGGAAGACAGGCTATTCTATGATGTTTGGCGAGGAACACAAATCAATCCTGAAATACACAATGGAACAGCTAAAATACAGATTAACATCAATCGGCTTGGCTGCATTGCCGCACTTGACAAAACTAAAATTGACAAACCCTTTGAACAATTTCTCCAAAAAATGAGAGAGCTGACCGAAGCAGAGAAAGCTTCTGCCGACCTTAGAAATTTCAGCAACTCTCTGCTGCATCCCGACAGTGTCGCAAGAACCAGGCTGATCAACAAAGATCATTGCCCGGAAGGAATGGTATTTATCCCATCGACAACTTTCAGCTTTGAGATTGAGCATATTCGAGGCGAATGCGGCTGCTATCCCGATCCGGAAGTCGCCGACACAGAAAATTTCTTTGGATACGGACTCAAAGCCGGGGCCGTTTATCCGAAAATAATCCACGAAACCATCAAGCACAAAATCGGCCCGGTTGCCATAAAGTCTTTTATTATTGACGAAACAGAAGTGACCAACGCTCAGTATCAGAAATTTCTCATCGACAGCGGCTACAAACCAGCCCATAAAGAAAATTTCCTAAAACACTGGCCCGATGGCAAGATGCCCGAAGAACTGGCTGACCATCCGGTCGTCTATGTTGACATCGACGATGCCCGCGCTTATGCCAAATGGGCTGGTAAGCGTCTGCCGACCGAAGAGGAATGGCAGCTTGCCGCCCAGGGAACGGATGGACGAAAATGGCCATGGGGAAATGATTTTGATCCAAACAAGTGCAATTCCAATGGCATCTCTACAGTACCAGCCAAATCCCTGCCGCAGGGCAAAAGTCCTTACGGCTGCTATCACATGTCCGGCAATGTCTGGGAATGGACTGAAAGCTGTCGAAGCGATGGGCATACACGTTTTACCATGCTGCGAAGCGGCAGTTACTACAACGCCGAAGGCAGCATCTGGTATGTCAGCGGCGGCCCAAAGCCCTGCGGTTCTCATGTTAAATTCGTACGTATGTGGCCCGGTCTTGACCGTTGTGCAACCGTTGGTTTCCGCTGTGTGGCAGACGCCCACTAATCATAAAAATCAGTGTTCGCTATCGGCTATCTCAAAAACCCGCAAAATCTTCACGAGTGAATCATAGGGATGTGCGCCGATATTGACCGTAAAACGATCGTCATTATTATCATGCGAAACCACCCGTCCGTCGGCCAGTAAAACATTGCAGATTTTCCGATTATGACTGGTTCGAGTAACAACACCAAACGGCGCCAGTGACGGATGCGCGATAAATTGTGTATCCATCGCCAAAGCGGATATCGGCGATCCTTTGCTATTTTTGCCCAGATTGTTTAGCCGGATATGAAATTCCTGCGGTGTTCCGCTCAGCATTGCAATGGAAGCGTGGCGATAATAAAAATCGGATTGAGCCTGCCTGGTTCCGACTTTGGCAAGCTGTTTATCCGCCTCCGAAGGCTGGTTGGCTCCGGGACAAAACAAAACCTTCGGCTGATCGGACAAATACCCTTGCAGCAGCAGTCCCAGTCCAACCGGGTCGCCGTCTTCCAGCGACAATAAGCTGGTTACATTCCCCATCACAGTATAAAAATTTGAACCGGTAATGGGGCGTTCTTTCGGGCCAAACGGAATAGTATCCTTGTAATCGGCGGCATAAGCATAGATGGCTTTGCCGACGCTGCCGAGATTTGAACAGCAGACAACAGACTGGGCTTTTTGTTTTGCCTTTTTTAATGAAGGAGCAACTATCGCCAGCAGTAATGCGATAATTGCAATAACCACTAAAAGCTCAATGAGCGTAAACGCTTTACGACAACTGTGAATGGAAAAAATCGGTTTCATTATCGTCTACCTATAAAGAATCCAGCCAATACTCCGCCAATATCTGTAAATCACTTAAATTCACCACACCATCACCGGTAAAGTCCCCTGCCAATTCGGTCAGTCGGACATTATCCAAATCCCAGAATCCGCCGGCTGCACCGTTGGCACGTATGGCAATACCAATGTTCTTGCCGACCCATGCGTCATCCGGCTGAACAGGAGGCAGCGTTACAGAAAAATCCACCAGTTGCGTCGCGGTCAACCCCGCAGGCGAAACAGCAATGGACTTGATATCCGTTCGTACATTCGGATCAGTATAATAATACAATGCCAGCGTTAAAGAATCCACCGGCGGATATCGCAAAGAAAAGCACACACCAACCGATAATCGGTACTGTCGACCAACCTGATAGACCGCGGTTAAATTCTGAAGTAAGGCGTTGCCCTGATAACTGCCAAGAAATGCTAATTGAGAGCCATCGGGATTGATGATATGATCGTTGCTGTCCGGCAAAGTATTAAGGAATATACCGGTATTTCGACCTCCATATTCCGGTTCAGGGTCGATATCCTGCTCAATCCAGCCGGGGACAACCGGCATTGCCAGAAATGGATTTTCAACCGGGTCAATCACCGGAATCTCAAAGGAATTATTGGCAATGGAAATAGGTCTGGCATATCCCAAAGCCACACTTAACAAAACCGCAGCCATCACGCTGATTATCTTAATGTTCGTTTTCATCTCCCGGTTTTCTCCAATCCAAGATTATGGATATTATAATTAATTTCCCTTTGCTGCGATATCGTACGCCATCAGGACATCGCCATGCCGGATATACAGCCGCTTGCCACAGACAACCGGATGCGCCCAATGCTGTTCCTTGCCGAGTGTAACCTGAAAGGAACTGACGACCTCAAATCCCGCCGGATCAGCTTTAGCTAATCCGACATTCCCATTTTTCTCTTCATAACAATATAACATCCCGTCGGCATAAGTCAATGACCCTTTGTTTTCCCAGTGCGTGTCGTATATTGTCTTGCCTGTTTTCCAGTCCACACACATCCAGTTGCCGTCGCCATTGCCGTGCCAGTTGGCGCCATAGAGGTAATCGCCGACCAAAACAACCGAACCGTGGTGATTATCAAATTCCGGATTTGTCCAGACTTTCTTTACCGCTGTACCATTCGGGTCTATCGCAAGCATCACTGACCCCATGTCGTATCCGCTGGTGCAAAACAGCATCCCGTCGCGATACACCGGCGTATTGGGATGAATACCGCGACTTTCGCTTTTCAAATAATCTGAAACCGCATAAGTCCACAAAACTGCACCATCGACAACATCAATACCAATAATATTGTTGTTTGTATAACCGACCAGCTGTTTTCGTTCCTTCCATTCTATGACCAAGGGCGTACAATACGCAATAGCATCGCCAAGACTTTTACTTGCCCAGGCAGTTTGGCCGTTATGCTTATTTAAAGCAACAACCGTCGCTTTAGCCCCGCATACGAGAAAGAATAATTTATCACCCTCAATAACAGGAGAATGAGCAAGTCCCCATGAACCATACTTTCCCTGAAATTCTTTAAAGGGATCTTTGTTCCAAATAGGACTTCCGGTTTTCGCGTCGAAACAGGCGACCTGTCCCATTCCGCCGATAACGTATACTTTGCCTTCATTAATTGTCGGCGTGCTCCGTGCACTGGGAAAGGATTTTGCCCATTCAGAGCCATACGTTTGTTTCCAGAGAAGTTTACCATTCAAATCCAGACAGGTCAGAATGCCATTCGCATCAACCTTGCCGGTCGTATAGATTCTACCGTCGGCAACACTGATTGACGCATACCCATCGCCAAGTCCGGTATAACTCCACAACATCGCGGGGCCTTCTTTGGGCCATGATTTCAGCAATCCGGTTTCTGTACTTTTGTTATCCTGTGCAGCCCCCTTCCATTGCGGCCAAGACCCGCCATCAGTGACGCCCACCTCAGCAAGACACACGGTTTTCCGCGCGGACACATCCATGCAGACCAGCTTGCCGGCGGCATTGCGGGCATAAATCCTGCCATTGGCCAGCGTCGGCATCGTCCAGCATCGTCCATCCAAAACCTGTGCGGAAGCAATCAATTCAAATTTTTCTGGAATGGCTTTGATAATCATCAGCTTCCCTTTTTCGCTGAGGACGATCAGTTTGCCGTCCGCGGCCATCAGGCTTCCTTTGCCGGCTGAAGGTTCCGACCATTTCTTCTCACCGGTCTTCCAGTCAAGGCATACAAGCTGCGAATCGTCAATACCATAAATATAGCTGCCAATGGCAACAGGTCCAGACAGTTGCGACCGCATATTTTTATTTTCCCAGACTTTTACGGGTTTGCCGTCTTCGACACGAATCAGTGTACATCCGTGATTATAACCGGAAGTGATAAATATTTCATTGCCGATGATAATCGGGTCTGAGGCATTCACATCATAGCTGGTATTCCACGGGTATGTCCATAAAACGCTGCCATCGGCTGAATTGATACACAGCAGGCTGTCGCGACCAAATAAATAGACGTACGTCTTGCCATCCACTGTAACCGGTACTGCCGTCGCATAACTGCTCTTTTTATCTTCGCTTGTCCAGACGATTTCGCCGGAAACCTTGTTTAACGCGACACCCCGGTCAAAAACATTATAGACAACCTTATCCCCTATCAGCAGCGGCGAACTGGAAAAACCCCATTGCGGAACTTTTGCGCCCAGGTCTTTCATCCAAACAACTTGCCCATCGCTTAGATTCAGACAAAATGCCTTACCTGTTTTGCTGAGGGTATAGACCTTGCCGTCTGCGATTGTTGCGGTTGCGTTGGGGCCGCCCTCATACATATTCGCCGTCAGAGATTCAGGATATGCATATTTCCAAACCACCTGGCCAGTTTTCGCATCAAAACAGGTTACAACATCTGTTTTTTTTCCGATATTTCCTATCGTAATCGCTTTGTCACCAGCAACAGTAATTGCGGAAAAACCTATGCCCACTTCAGCTGTCCATGCCGGTTTTGCCGTATCATTCAGAACTAACGGGTCCCAATCTTTTTCTACAGAAATTCCATTGTGATTCGGCCCCCGCCAATTCGGCCAGTCCTCTGCCCAAACTACATTGACCAACATCAAAACCGCTAAAACTAATCCTTTACGCATGCATTTCTCCATATTTTTTTCAATCGATATTCCGAATACACAATGCCCCGGTAGGACATACTTCTACACATCTCTTTGCGGCGTCGGGAGTTAACCCCTCATCCAGTGTTTTTTTCAGGGCTACCGCGATTTCTGTATCAAAGCCGCGGCCGACAAAACTTAATCCGACTCTTCGTGAATCTGCGGATTCACAATTGGGTTCGTTTTGATTTTTTGCCGCCTGCACACACAAGCCGCATAAAATACACTTTCCTGCCTCAAAAACAAGTCCCGACGAGGCAACTTGCCGGGTAAAAACCCTACGTTGTCCCTTATACGTTTGTTGTCGAACTTTGTTTGCCTCAGCCAGATCGCGGAGCTTACATATCTCTTTTTTCCCGCAATCACATTGCAGACAGCGCCGCGATTCGGCTGCCGCAGTTTCAGGTAAAAATCCATCCTGTATTGAAATGGGTTCGTTTCGCCCAATTGGGTCAGTGCCTACTAAAAAGGCCTGCATTTCGCCATCGCCAAGCGGTCCGATGCGGCTGTTAAATCGGCTGGCTGGCCCTGTAACTTCTTTGTTTGAAAGATATTGCAGTAACGCTGCCGCCGCTTCTTTGCCATCGGCGGCCGCTCGCACTGCAAGCTGTCTGCGTCCTATTGCCTCGCCGCCGGCAAAAACTCCCTTGCGGCTGGTTTGATAGGTTTTCAAATCCACTTTCAACCCTTTGTCGGAGATACTCAATCCATATTGACTTATATCTGCACGGCCGGTCGCAATAAAAACTCCATCAAACTCGGTGCACAATGTTTCAAATGCTATCGTCTGACCAATTTCTATATTTCCACGAAATTCGACATTTTGCAAAGTTAAAATTTGATTGATTTCTGTATCCAAAATATCCTGCGGCAATCTCTCCTGTTCAACACTTCGAAGATTCCCGCCGGGTTTATCTATTTTATCAAATATGGTACATCGCACCCCTGCCTGCGCCAAGTAATACGCGGTTGCCAAGCCGCACGGCCCGGCCCCGACAATTGCAACCTTTTTTCCAGATTCGGGAGCCTGAACAGGCTGATACGGATTAGACGATTTTAAATCCCAATCGGCTGCAAATCTTTTTAGAAGGCAAATCGAGATCGCCGCATCGTGATGACTTCGGCGGCAGACTTTTTCACATGGAGCAGGACATATTCGACCCAACACCGCAGGAATAGCAATATCTGCTTTAACCGTTCGGATTGCAGAGGCCATTTTTCCTGCGGCAATCTGACGCAGCATTTGGGGAATATCCATTCCGGCTGGACAGCCGATTCGACATGGCCCTTCGCAATCCCCGGCGTGTTCACTGAGAAGTAATTCGAGGGCGGCTTTGCGCGCAGTCAGAACAGCAGGAGACTCTGTATGCAACTGCATCCCCTCCTGCGCCAAGGCTCCGCAGGCTGGAATCAGAGCAGACGACCCTTCCACCTGAACAACACATACCATACAACTGGTAGAAGGCTTGAAACCCTCTTTGTGACACATCGTTGGTATGGTTATCCCCAGTTTTTCAGCCGCGTGCAGAATCGTCGTTCCTGCTTCAACGACGATATCCTGATTGTTGATTTTCAAATGAATCATTTCCACAGTTTTTCAGGATAGGCGCCCTGGCGTATTTTTTCGCGTATTGCCGTTTGTGCCGTCGGGAGGTCTTCTTTGTAAGTAATCCCAAACCAGCTTTCTGCGGCGGGCAAGACTTTACATTTTTTCAGTCCTGCGGTAATCATTCCGCTAACGGCAAAAGGTAGATAATATTCACTTTTGATGTCGCCGCTTTTGTGCGCAAGAAAATCTCGGAATTCTTTCTCCAAATACGCAAAAATATCTGAGCCGAAGCCCCAGAAATTCATTGAAACAACCGTATCATTCGTAAGAAAATGTGAGGTTTTATCTTCCTCGGTATATTCGGCGCCGCCGGGACGTTTTTCCAGTTTTGTTCTTTCAGTAATTCGTTTGAGGTTTCCATGGGCGTCAATTTCACAAACACCGCGGCTGACGGTTCCGAAATCCGAAAGCGTATTGCCGAGCGGATAGCCAACCATGGCGTAATCTCTGCCTCGCCCCTGTGCCAGACTTGTCAGATGCTTATTCATCGCGTCAAATGCGCTGGGGCCATAGAAATCGTCAGCATTGATGGCCGCGAATGGCTCGTTTATTTTATCTTTGGCAACCAGTACGGCATGGCCGGTTCCCCAGGGTTTCTGGCGACCTGCTGGCACGGAATATCCCATTAGTCCAGAGTCTAATTCCTGATAAGCGAAGTCGATTTCAATCTGTTCGGCAGCCTTCGGGTTGATTTTCTGCCGGAAGCTGTCTTCGATGGATTTACGAATCACAAATACGATTTTTGAAAATCCCGCCTGGATGGCATCATAAATTGAATAATCCAGGATAATTTCTCCGCCGGGACCGACTGGCTCAATTTGTTTGATACCGCCAAAACGGCTACCCATTCCCGCAGCTAAAATCAGCAATGTTGTCTTATCTTTTTTCTGCATAAACCTTTCCTTGTTATATCTGTAGTGTTGTAATGTGCCGCTATTGTAATCTCGATAACGCAAGTTGAAAAGAATAAATCCCGATAAGTAAGTATGGTTATCTCGAAATTAAGCAAACAGGTTAATCCCTTATTTAAGGATAAAACATAGCTTTATTATCAAAACCTGTCGGCATTTCCCTTGACCGAACGGACATTTTGGGTAACAATACCCAGTTTACTATCAATGATAACGGCTTTTATAAAGGTATAGGATTCTAATGGCAGAATTAAATCCGTCGGAAACAAAGCCCGGCCTCAAAATAGCGTGTTTTGCCCTGCTTTTCGCAGGTATGGTTGTTTTTGCTTTTTATGCTTCCACTCACATGGTTGCCGCGGGAGATACGTGGGTTGCGCTGGCCTGCGGACGGCATCATCTTGAACACGGGGTCGGGGTTTTTGAGCCATTCAGCTTCAATTCGCACAAGCCCGGACCAACGGATGAGCAATTGACTGGGTGGCCGGAGTGGACGCACAGTATTATCCGAAAAATCAACCCCACGGGTTGGGTCAACCAAAACTGGCTAACCCACATCTCTTTTTATGAACTGACCCACTGGTTTAGTTCAGACGGCACTCCTAATTATAATACCCTGGTGATCTGGAAGTTTGCCTTGTATTTTGCAACCACCTTTGTCGTGTATGCTTTCGGCAGAGTGATAGGTGTTACTCCCCTGCTGGCAGCAACAGCAGCGTGCTTTGCAATGATTATCGGCAGGACATTTTTTGATATTCGTCCGGCCGGCTGGTCAAATTTCTTTGTACCCATATACTTATTGATTTTGGCACTGTCGGTCTATCGCAATATCCGGTATATCTGGCTGCTAATTCCCTTAGTCGTACTGTGGGCGAGCTTTCACGGCGGATACATCTATGTGTATTTAATGATGTTTCCTTTTTGCGGGATGCATCTCTTGTCGATGGCATCACAAAATCGGCTGGTTAAAATTTCTTTCAGTGATTTGAAAAAGGTTATTTACGCAGCCGTCGCATCCTTTTTGGCAATGCTTGTTTTAAATCCATACCATCTGACCAACCTGACGCATACGTTTGAAATCAGCATCAGTAAACATGCCGAGTCATGGCGAACCGTCAATGAATGGAAACCCGCGTTTGATTTTCTGGATAAAACAGCGCAAGGCCCAAACCCCGTTGGCGATGAAGAAGCCTTTGGTGCTATGTGTGCCATCCTTTTTGTCGCTTTATTATTCTGGATCGTCGGACAACTGATTCGCCCACGGCTGATGTTTGATAAGAAAGCCAAGCCCGCCGACATTAACAGGCAATACGAAAAATGGCCGAAGATTGATCTGCCGATGATTGCAATTGCAATTCTGACGACGTATATGGCCGTCACAAGCCGCCGTTTTATCGCAATTGCCGGTTCCGCCGTCTGCCCGGTTATCTTCCTGATGATCCAGCAAGCCTGGCAGGCTTTCGCCATCAAAAGCCAGTATAAAAAAACACTTACACTTGAACATATCATCCCCAGTCAAATGCTTCGACGCTGCGGTCTTGCTGCTTACGGAGCGGTTATTCTGATCTGCATTATCCCCTGGCATCTGGACATCAACTTGCCCTCTTCGCTTGTCAAATGGATACCGACCGCGTCGGTATACTGGAAATTCAAATCAATTTACATGGACCCATGGCCGGAAGACCCAACATACAACTCCATTTTTATGCGGATGACCGCATCGAATGTCAAACCGATAGACGCATGTAAATTCATCAATGATAATCACATTGCCGGACGGGTATTCAATTACTGGACAGAAGGCGGAGCAATCGCCTTTGGACAGACCCCCGACCCGAATACCGGCGAAATTCCGCTGAAACTGTTTATGGATGGACGCGCCCAGGCGGCCTATAACCATGATATGTTCCGGCTCTGGCAGAATCTTTATGCCGGAATGGGATGTCCTGCGGTCAGAGACTCATATCTGGCCGGCCGCAATATGACCAGCACGGATTACAAGGCCATGGCAACCTGGATTGGGACCGAATTAAAACGGCAGAATGTGTGGGTTATATTGCAGCCGCTTAGCCAGGCAACATCAAGTTTTATGACCTCAATGCGCTATTCCGAAGAATGGAAAACCGCGTATTACGATCCGTACCAGTGGATGATGGTGGACACCAGCGACGTCAGAGGACAAAAACTGGTGGAAGACATCCTGCACGATAAAGCGGTATTTCCCAACGAACTGGCCAAGTCTTTGACTTTATGTAAATTGATTCCGGAGTCTTTTTCGCCCGAACTGGCTCCCAAACTGGAACAGGCGGCGATTTCCGCATTCCAACTGCGGCCAAGCCCGATTACTATTTCAGAACTCATGCGGGCGGCTCAGATGCTCCGCAATTCTGAACTTATTCTTGGACAGTTGACGCAGTATCTTGATACTTTTCAGGCTAACCATAATAACTACAACAAACAAAGCGGATATGGAGAAAAATTAAGATGCGCAATAATCGCCGCTGACGGCCTGGATCGAAATGCGCCAAAGAAAGATAAAGATTATGGCGCATTGGTCAAACAATATGAAGACGAAGCAAAAGATTGTTTTAAATATTCAGTCTGGTAATCCATGAATACGCCCAATCCAGCAATATCGGGGTCAAAAACGAAACACCATTCCATTAGTGCATTTTTCCCCTGCTTTAATGAGGAAGCGGCGGTTGAGCCGCTGACCCACAAGATGGTCGCGGTACTGCAACAACTGACTGACGACTTTGAGGTGATTATTGTCAATGACGGCAGCGCCGACAAAACCCCCATCATCGCCGACCGACTGGCAAAAGAAATTCCGCAGGTCCGGGTCGTTCATCATCTTCACAATTCAGGCTATGGCAAAGCCCTGCAATCCGGTTTCAGAGCGGCAACTAAAGAGCTGGTTTTTTATACCGACGGCGATAGTCAATTTGACGTTGAAGAATTGGCCGAGATTCTACCGCTGATTGAATCCTGCGATATTGTAAGCTGTTACCGTCTCAATCGGCGTGAGGGTTTAACGCGAAAGCTCAATGCCGCCTGCTGGACTCGGCTGGTTTGTTTTCTATTTGGGATGAAACTGAAAGATATTGACTGTGCATTCAAACTTTATCGCCGGTCTATTTTTGACAATATGAACCTGATCAGCACCGGCGCACTGATCGATACAGAAGTTCTGGCTCGTGCAACTCAAAAAGGCTGCACCATTGTTCAGCACGGAGTACATCACTATCCGCGGCTGGCCGGCCGCCCTACCGGCGCCAAACTCAGTGTTATTATTCGGGCCTTTCGAGAACTATTCAGGCTTTATCGTATCATACGCAAGGAGTCGTTATAATTGTATGGAAACATCGCATTTACAACCCCTGATTCGCCCCGATCTGCAGGCACATATTTATTCGGATCAATTACTGACCAACGTTCGCAATCTTCGGACATTCTGCCCGGCCCGGACACGATTTTGCGCTGTGGTCAAAGCCAATGGCTATGGACACGGCATCGGCGAAGTCGTCGGGATTTTAAAAAATTATGTCGATGCCTTCGCGGTGGCAACTTTTTATGAAGCGCTGCATATATCGCCCATGGTCGGCAACAGACCGATCCTGATTTTAGAACCGGTCAACCCCGCTTACACACGTGAACAAATTACCCTGTGCGCCAGGCATGGATTTCACTGCGAACTGTCATCCCTTGACGGCATTGAATATGTTAATGATGTTCTAAAAGGCACGGAAATGCGACTCCCGCTGCATTTGAATGTTGAAACCGGAATGGGACGCTGCGGGCTGGAAGAAGAACCATGCCGTATTGTTCTGGAGCGGCTGAATGACTGCCCGAACATTCAATTGGCCGGGGTGATGACCCATTTTGCCACGGCGGATGAAGAAGACTTGTCCTACGCTTACGAACAATTGTTCCGCTTTGAACGTTTTCTGGCCGCACACCAGTTGAAAAATCGCCCGGGCGTGGTTATTCACGCCTGCAACAGTGCGGGCACACTCAAGATCCCGCAGGCTCATTATGATATGGTCCGGTGCGGAGTTTCAATGTATGGGTACTATTCCCGCCCGATGAAAAATCCGCCTGTGCCGCTGACGCCGGCAATGAAACTGCAGGCGCCGATTATGCAGATCAAATCTATTCCGGCGGGCCATCCGGTCAGCTACGGGCGTTCATTTATTCCGCAGCGCAACACACTGGCGGCAATTGTGTATATCGGCTATGCGGATGGGTATCTGCGGTGTTTTTCAAACCGTGCCAAAATGAAAATCGGTTCGATCGCCGTACCGGTCATCGGGCGAGTTTGTATGGATCAGGCGATTCTGGATGTAACCGATGTCCCGGAGGTCAAATTAGGACAAATGGTTACCGTGATCGACAACCAGCACGATTCACCCTGCGGGGCTTATGCCCTGGCCGAGCTGGCTAATACCATTTGTTATGAAATTCTGACCCTGATACACGCCCATGTTAAACGAATTGTACATTAAATTTAGATGATGATTTGATGAATCAGGTATCTGAACAACAAGCATATAATCTGTTCGTGTATGGTTCGCTCCGTGAACCGACTATTTTTGAATCAGTATGCGGGCTGACGTTTACACTAAAACCCTCACGGGTGGACGAGCCGCGTATTCTGTTCGCAGAGCTGGCTATGCTCGATGGATACCGCCGAGTCAGCCCGGATAATGTCTATTTTTACGCTATCAGCTCGCCGGGCTCGAAAATTCAAGGATTTGTCATTCATGACATCCCAGCTTCGACAATGGCGGTTATTGATAAGTACGAGGGCAAACTTTATACCCGCGAGACAGTCACCATTCATACCGCGACCGGTACCGTATCGGCTCAGGCCTATTTGAATCGCAGCCGTGATATGAAAAAACAGTTTGGCGACCGGTTTCATGTCAATCTGATTCATGAATTGTGGCTGCGTAAGCGAATCGAGCTTTTCTTTGACAAACACACCCGTCCCGGCGAAACATCCGCTGACGCAGATATTGAGCGGCGCGCCAGGCGGGAACTGATCGGTACGACCGAACGCGATCTGGTTGTCAGCCACTTAGGACAAAGCGCGGTCAGCGATTACTATCTCGAACACGAACTGACCCGCCCGATTCCGTCTATTTTGCCTTTATTTGATAATGAACAGGTTCGCCCTTATATTGAAAATTATCTGACGCTGGTGGTTCGCCAGGTATTGCTGAATCAATTTGAATACTATCTGCAATCCCGGTTTCGATTTGAGCTGGATCATATCGTCAATTCGATGCGATACTACACCCGAACCGTATCCCTGCTGATTGCAATGCGAATGCTAAACCTCAGTACGCAGGCGGTTGACCTTCTATTGAAGCGATGTTTTGAAACACTGCCGCCCAACGGTAAACATGATTTGCTGGAATACGTCAAATTCGCCGTCGCCGCCGCCGAAAAGATGTTTGACGGGCGTGTTGCGCAAAGTACCATGCAGATTATTCGTTATAATCTTCAGCCGGGAATTATTCCGATGGGCGCAGAAATGGAGTTCAGCAACCTTGGCTACCGCGCTGTGCTTAAAAATAATTCCGAAAAAGACAATGATTACGATGGATTTCGCTGGTTTAATCATTTCGCGCTGGATGTATTGACATGGAAACTGGGAGGGTATATCGATGACCATACCGGCGACTTCGCCCCCGGACGCTGCGGCTTTTTTGAATTGGCGCCGGGACGACTGAACCTTCACGGCCAGATTTCCAAACCGATCACCAGCGACCCCTGGGTTATCAGCCAGTTGATTCGTGAAGTCGCTGTGTTCTATGCCATCCAACCGCACAGCCTGCATCTTTCATTCCAGGTACGCCGCAGCCAGGCTGAACAGCAATCCGTATTGCCGCTGGGATTTGTCAAATGCCTGTTTGTGCTTGGCGGCGGATTACAGCAAACCAATACGGGGCGAATTTTCGTTACACGAATGAGTCAGGATGAGATTCGCTGCGACCAGTATGGCGAAGAACTGGTCTTTGCACGCACCAGCAAACGACAATCCAATCCCCTTGGCGAGGAGGACTCCGGCGGAGAACCGAAATTCCAGCCGATTAACTATGTCCAGCAATATAAGTTTATCCGCCTGGATGCAAGAGCCAATTATGAACCGCTGATTCTGGCTCTCAAGGGGTTGCAACTTTCCATTAATCCAGGCGATTACCTGACGCCCAAACAGTTGGGAGCGAATCCCCGACTCCAGGATGAATATGAAGAATTAAAAGACTGGGCCATGAATCCTCAGGTGATCGACCCGAAAACACTGCGGAAATTCATCGACACTATTCATGACGGCCTGATGCAGGAAGCACACTATCAGCCTTATCATAAATTGCATTATATCGACTGGGCGCTGGGAGCGATTGAAATGCAAATTGAATTATTTAACCAACAGGTTCATAAAGCTTCTCAGGAAACCGGGATTAAATAAAACAGCGACGGTGTTTACAGCATCGCATTGACTTTTTCGACCAGCATCTTGATCTTGGCAACCGAAGCATTCAGCTTCGCCTGTTCCTCGTCTGTCAAGTTCAATTCGATAATTTTTTCGACGCCGTTTGCACCAAGAACAACCGGAACACCTACATAGGCTCCATTAATATTGTACTGGTTGTCACACCAGACACAGCAGCTTAGAATTGTTTTTTTATCCTGGATTATTGCTTCGGCCATACGGACAACCGCCGCCGCAGGAGCAACTCCGGCGCTATGCCCCAACAGGTTGACAATCTCTATGCCACCATTGCGGGTAAGGTCCATCAGTCGCTGAATTGTTGCCGAATCGATTAATTCCGGCAATGGAATACCCCCAACAGAGGTATAACGCGGCAGCGGAACCATGCCGTCTCCATGATCGCCGATCAGAATACTATGAATATTCTCCGCATTGACTTTTAATTCCTGCGCGACAAAATAGGCAAATCGTGCCGAGTCCAGAACTCCGGCCATTCCCATCACACGATTCATTGGAAAACCGCTAATCTTGCCGGCAACCGCCACCATCGCATCCAGCGGATTACATACAACAATAATATACGCATTCGGACAATAGTTGACTATCCGTTCGGCTACATCCTTAACCGTTTTGGCATTGGCTGCCATCAGGTCATCCCGGCTTAGTCCGGGTTTGCGGGGTATGCCGCTGGTAATGACCACAATATCGCTGTCTGCGGCTGAAGACCAATCGGTCGTGCCGTAAATCCGGCCGGTAAAAGAATACACCCCGCTCATTTCCGCGACATCAAGAGCTTTGCCTTCCGCCAATCCCTTAATGATATCAATTAATACAATATCGCCAAGGTTTCGCGTCGCGGCAATTTGTGCAATTGCAGAGCCGACATTTCCTGCACCAACTATTGTAATTTTTTCCCGAGCCACCCAAAATATCTCCTGTTATGCCGCTATAATATTCGCAATACCATCGCCAGCGGTGTTCGAATATTCAAAATATCCTGCGGCAGAATGAATAAAACACGCTCATCCTTTGCCGCCCACTGGTTCTCCGTGATCATTTTCGAAGCGATCCCTGAAAAATCCTCAAGATTGCATGGCCGGTCGTTTCGGACACTGAAAACGCCATAATGCAGGCTCATTTGTCTGGCAATCAAAACGTCCGGACAAATCGCAATGATCGGCACATCCATCCGGGCCTTGCTGAGCAGCCTGACAATGTGTCCACCCTGTGTCCAGACAACAGCCAGCTTAACCTTGACATGATCCAGCATCTGAGCGGCAGCTCGTGCGATTGCCGCAAGCTCTCCCAGCCCAGGCTCGGTCTCGATCAGCGGGCGTTCATGATCCTGCTTATCCTGCCAGGCTTCAATATGGCGACAAATATGCGCTACCGCCTTAACGGACTCAAGAGGGTACTGTCCAACCGCCGTCTCGCCGGACAGCATAATCGCATCCGTAAAATCCATCACCGCATTGGCAACATCACTGGCCTCGGCACGGGTCGGGATTGGATTTTCAATCATGGATTGCATCACCTGCGTGGCAACAATGACCGGTTTGCCCATTTTGCGGCATAATGCCGTGATGCGTTTCTGCACCAGCGGAACATCCGCAATATCCATCTCCACACCCAGATCGCCGCGTGCAACCAGAGCCGCGTCGGTCGCTTCGATAATAGCTTCAAGATTATTCACGCCCCGCGGTTTTTCTATTTTGGCTACAACACGAATCCATGAATCCCGGGCGGAAAGGTATTCTTTGAGATCATAAATCTCCGTCGCCTCCTGCACAAAACTCAGCGCCAGATAGTCCAGCTTGTTGGCAATCGCCCAGTCCACCCATTTCCAGTCTTTTTCCGTAATAGCAGGTATCCCCAACTTTGAATCCGGCAGATTAATCCCTTTATTGCTCAGTACCGCCCCTCCGACAACGACCGTGCAATGTAATTCCGTCTCGGTTTTATCGTCCGCCGTCAGCACAATGGCGCCGTCATTGATCATCACACGCTGGCCGGGAAATACATCCTGTACAAAGCCGGGATAGTTTGTTCCAAATCGATAGGCATTGCCGACCGGACAGTCCGAGGAAATGACCACCTTATTGCCCGGCTTGAGTACCTGTCCTTCCGGATCGATTTTGCCAATGCGAAGCTTCGGCCCGCATAAATCGCCCATCACAGAGATTTCATGTGTGATTTTTTCACGGATGCGATTAATCGTTTCCAGCCGTTGAAGATGGTCATCAAATGTGCCGTGAGAAAAATTCAGCCGAAATGTCGTTACGCCGGAAAGTACCATCTCCAGCAGGATATCTTCGCTGCTGCACGCCGGTCCAACTGTCGCCACAATACCTGTTTTAGTCAATACCATAATCACCCCTTATAGCTTATAATCCAAATCAGGGGCATATTTACCATATTAACAGAAAGATTGCAAGCTCTGTTTTGAGTGTGGGAATTCTGATTTTAAACCATCGGAATCACGACGATAAATCTATCGACGTTCTCTGTTTTGATTTATATTGAAAAATACACGATACCCTCTTTAGCGGCAACCTACGGCATCCAACTCAATTTCAAACAAAAGCTCTTCCCTGCAAACATCCGCCTGCATTTTGATATGCGGCAAATATATTCCACGACGGCTGCAATATTCATCAAAAAAGTGGAAATCCTGCCCGTATTTGAAATAAACCAGCGAAGTGACTACATTCGACCAACTCATGCCCGCATGGGATAAAATGGCATCGACCACCCGCATCGTCAAATCAAGCTGACCGGCAATATCGCCGACAAACGCTGTCTTTCCGGACTTGTCGATCCCCGCTGTGCCGGAAATATAAAGCCTGCTATGATCCGGCGATTCCAATTTCACCGCACGACTAAATGAACTTTTATAATCCAGGGCCGGGCATTGCAGCGGCGAATCAGCACTATATATCTTTAATTTATCCTTTTTTGGCCTGACCGCCAGAACCTGAGCAGCCAGATGCTTTCCATCAAAATTTGCTGCGCCGATCCCCGTACTGGCAGGGATAAGCTGCTGATAGATATTCTGGCGTTCGAAAAACTGATCCCGTGATTTATTGAGCTGGCCATACCAGGATAAAATATCATCGGCAAACAGCCACGTCCTGATTGTATTTGAGAATCCGCCGCCATAATGCGCAAGTACAGCGTTGGCTTTTTCAAAAACATCTCGTGTCTGATTATGCGGGCTAACGTTGCTGTTATCCGGCAAGATACGAAGCATATAATATGACGCGTTATCATCCTCAAATCCCTTGCCGACAAGTGCATTCTCATAAAAAACAGAAGTTGTTCGTATATTACTTGCAGCATGCACCTGAACCTGCAAACTCGATTTGTCGGGTAATTCGTCGGGCGTAATCGAAAGCGGCGGACAGGCAATATCTTTCATTTCCGTATCCAAAAATAACAACGCTTTTGAAATTGAATCACGGCTGCCAAACAGCCGAAGTGAAACAGCGGCCAAATTGTTAATTCGCAGAAAATCAAAAATAGTTCTGAGAATCTCAACACCCTGACGATGATCTTCTCTGGAACAAATCCAGCATTCTTTCATATTTTGTCTGTTCAAAAACCGATATTCAAGCGATTCATATCCTGTTGACATACCTATTCTTTCTTTATCATTCTCTATTTCAGGTGCATTATTAAAATTTGACAATTTCAATTGGAATCGCAGGAAGGTATCCCATTGAAACAAGCTGTTTTTGATCCGAACGATTTCCGCCTTTCTGCATCGGAGCCCGTTCCGTCAGCATCTCAATAATCAGGTTATCCTTAAGGTCAGCGGATATAATCTTCGGGTCGGCTTTTAATTCCAATTTCAACCCTTCCGGCCCGATAACCGTACCCTCTAAAGTCAGTCCCTTGGGAGGATTATCCAGTTTTAATTGAATATCCCGAAGCATGGGGCGTCTTTTTGTTTTTATCCAGACACGCGTAATTGAATCCGGAATGATCCGTATTGGAGTATGATTGACTAATTCAACAGCCGGTACATTCCACCTTGTCTTTGCAACCGAAACAAGGAGCTCCTGAGTCGGTACTAAATGCCGATACAAAAAGGCTTGCATCATATCATCCGCAGGTACAATAGAACAACTGAATGACTGCCCCGCAATCACTGCACCTCCTTCAAGCTGCAATGCCATCGTCTGATCGGATATACCGGCAAATGTAGTCAGGGTCATACGAATATGGTCGGATTCGGCCGGAATCCGGCCGCCGCTGATTTTAAAACCGGCCGGCGCATTTTTCAACCGTATGTCTATTTCACCTTTAAAGCCGTCTTTACGAAGTACATATAGGGTCATCGGCACATTACCGCCGGGCATAACCGAAAGACTTGAAGGTATTACACGCAGTTCAAAACCGGGTTGCGGCGGAGCAATGCGAAGACGATACCCAAACGTGTCGCCACCATGCTGCTGCGAGTCGCCCACATGGATATAGTATATACCCGTCTTTTTCAACTCCACCGACAGATAAGAATCGGCAGAATGCGTGACCGTACCCAATGCATCTTTGTAGAGGTAATTATCCTGAACCGCATAATCATCATTCCATACGATGACATTGCCCGACTCATCTGTCAGCTTTAACATCGAATCCACGGGCGAATTCAGTCGGCGGGCATAAACTTCCGCAACTAAACTTTCGCCTGCCTGCCCCTTGAACCGAAATACATCCATATCGCCGGGCTTGCCGATGCGACCATTAATCATTTTCGGCAAATCAATACGCTGAGCCATCGATGCAATATCATTGGATTCGATTTCGTTGCACTCCGGCAGGGTATCTACGGCATAGGCAATAGCGTTACTCGATAAGGTTTCTTTTCGACAGGTCGTCTTCCGAAGATTATCGCCATCGGAAGCGGTATTCAGAGTTAATTGATCACAGGGAAGATTCCAGCCTTTCATCGCAGCGACCGTTTTAATGCCGGCTTTTCAAAAAAAAAAAAAAATAGAGGTAACAAAAGGAAG
>CAYTHV010000046.1:0-20962 GCA_964437685.1 uncultured Pirellulales bacterium | reverse complement strand
ATACCACACCCCTGCCCATCAGGCCAGTTTAAACATATCAAAAATAAAAGATTAAAAATCAAAATTATGGACAACCCTGCGGGCTGAGAAGGTTATCGGATTCCTCACTGCGTTCGGAATGACAAGGCAACGCGGGGTTGGGTTCGTTTTGTAAAAAGTTCGTAGTTCTTAGTTCGGAGTTCGTAGTTGAGGAGTCGCCTTCGGCGGGAGAGGATAATACCCCCTCGTCGCTGCGCGACACTCCCCCTTGAAAAGAGGGAGAGCTTTTGGGTTCGTTTTGTTTTTGGGGGAAGAAGATGAGGTTGCGATCCCAGAGGTATTGTTTGGGGTCTTTGAGCGAACACAGGACACGGTCGGCGGCTTCTTCGCGTTCGACTTTGGTCATTTTGCTGCGGGCTTTTTCGGAATAGCCGACATCATTGAGGACGGTGGTGGACCAGCGAGGGTACAATTCGAAGTTGTTGTCTTCAGGAAGTTGTTTGTTTTGTATGTTTATAGCGGATGCAGATGGCTGCTCGTTTGTCGGGCAGACACAGGGGCCTGCCCCTACAGAAAATGTCTCGGAATTGGGTTCGTTTTGAAATTGTAAATTGCCAATTGCAGATTGTATATTGATTGAGTCGCCTTCGGCGGGAGAGGATAATACCCCCTCCCCGCTGCGCGGTACTCCCCCTTGAAAAGAGGGAGAGCTTTTGGGATTGGGTTCATTTTGTTTTTTCGGGTTGCGGTAGGCCATGCGTTTTTCGAGGTGGGCGGGGAATTTGGCCTTGGCATTGGCATCCTGGAAGAAAGGTTCGGGCTGCTCGTCGCCGCCGCGGACGTAGTCGGTGATTTTAGAATAGGTCAGTAATTTGCTGTCGCGAATCCGCCGTAAGGTACTCAGGCATCTGAGCATTGACCGTTCGATGCGGTTTTCGTAGATTTGGATTTTGCTGAGGGTTTGCTTGTTTTGGAAATCGTCGGTGAGGATGTGGCCAAGATGCGTTTCGGGGTCGGTTTCTTCATCGGCATTTGCATTCAAGAGATTATCAAGGACGAGCGTTTCATAGACAGAGGCACGTTGCATCCGCCAGGAGAGGGTCGCGACTCGGCGAGCAAGGATAGTTTCAATCGGGTCCTGCGGGTCGAGCCAGACGAGGATTTCGTTGGCGTGGACGTCGAATTCGTCCTTGTCCTCGACCGTCAAGACCGGACGCTGCGATGTCAGGCCGTGCGTGACGGCGTTCTGTGCGGATTTGGCTTTGCCCTGCGGCGTTTTCGGGCCGGTGGATTTCTGGGCGTTTTGTCGATTGGCTTCGATGCGTTTAATGCTGACCATTTTGTTTTGCTCCTTTGTTTGAAAGTTTACAGTTTATAGTTGATAGAATAGAAGTCCGAAGTCTGGAGTCAGAATTCAGAAGTGGAATTTTCCTGTTTCTATTTTTGGCTCCATGGGTTTCATGGTTGAATCGTTTATCATTTGCCGCAATCCTTTCTTTCTCTTCATTTTCTTTTTTCAATTTCAGCGTGGGCATAGCCCACCCTACGATTTTTTGCGTTTGCCATTTTCAATTTTCAATTAAATTGTCCCCCGTATATAGGCCCGATTGTGCGTTTTTGATTCGAAATTTACACATTTTTCAGGGGGTCGAAATTCGTAAATCCTTGCAGGATAAAGAGAAGAAAAATTTCATTTTTTTGGCCGATAGCACGATAGTGTTAGCGTAATCTGCGCTATTTGCGCATAACAATTTATGAAAAGTTGCTACGGAGGGCGACTTGGAAAATTTGATATTGGATATTGTATATTGGATATTACGAGGAATTTTCCATTTTAACTTGGAGGGAATTCAGAAGTAAATTTTTCTATTTTAGGTAAATAAATGTCTTGTAATGAGAAGATTGTGGGGGTAAAATTGCGAGTGAAGTGGGATAAAGAAGATGTTTGAAGGAAAATAAATAAGCTGGGTCTTGGTGAAAATACGTTATAGAAATTTTTATCGAAAAAAAATATTATGAAATTCGAAATATTGAGGTTTCTATGAATTTGAACTCGTTTCGCATCAAAAATTACAAATCTATAATTGATAGCGGAGAATGCATCTTGTCACACAATGACAAGATATTAGTTTTGGCAGGTCAAAATGAGAGCGGGAAAAGTTCTGTCTTACAAGCCTTGCATGATTATGAACGAGGTGAGTTAAAAGAGTACAGTATACGAAAATTTGATGAAAATAGTGCCGTGTTTCCGTCTATCGAATGTGAATATGTTTTGAATGATAATGAAAATTTTGGAGATAGCCTTACGAATGAAGATAAATCAATAATTTCAGATAGTGCTATCGCATACATAAATAAATCAAAAATATTCAAGCTCATTCGTGTTTTTAATAAAGAAAAAACCTCGATTCTAAATATTGATGATAATACAATTAAAGGTATAGAGGAAGAAATAGAAACCCAAAGAAAGAAGGCTGAACAAGAACAGAAGGATCTGTCCGTCTTATTTGTTTCCACCAAAGTCGCAGATGTTTTATGGAGATATACGCCCAAGATAATATTTTTTGACGATTTTTGTGACTTATTGCCTGACAAAATAAATATAGATGACATTGTGAACAAGAATACAACTGCAAAGGGTTATAATGCCGTCAAAAATATTGAAAAGATTCTTGATACAGACTTTACAGATCTTACTAAGCTGGAGCCCGGCGTACAATTATCAAGACTCGACAAGCATGAGAAAACAATAACTGCTAATTTTAATGAAAGATGGAAACAAAAAATATTCGTAAATAATCATATTACCATCAAAATTCATTATGACTCAGGAACTAGGACTTTAAACTTTTTCATATTAACAAAAGAAGGAGAATACCTTACTCTAGAGCAAAGAAGCAAAGGACTTCGTTGGTTTCTTTCCTTTTATTTTCAATTAACCGCTGAAAGTAAAAAAACAGATAGCTTGGTTATTTTATTTGATGAACCCGGATTATACCTACATGCAAAAGCTCAAAAAGATATAAAAAATGTGTTCGAGGAATTATCGCAAAAAGACCAGATTATTTATTCAACCCACTCCCCTTACTTGATTGATAAAGACAAATTATACCGACTAAAGCTTGTTGTAAACGATGAAGAAAATGGCACGACAGTCGAAAAGATAACTACTGATAAAATAAAAAACAAACAAGATGCTTTGAAGCCAATAATCGATGCGATTGGTTTTGATTTAGCTCACGATTTTTCTATCGTTAAAAAGAAAAATGTCATTGTTGAAGGCCCGTCAGATTTTAATTATTTTCTTGCAATGAAAACAATACTGCAACTCGATGGAGATTATGCATTTGTGCCGTCAATGGGGGTTTCTAATATTCATTTTATGATGGAGTTTTGCATAGGATGGGGCTTGGAGTGGTTGATTGTTATGGATGGCGATAATCATTCAGGAACTGAATATAATAAAATCAAAAAAACATTCTTTGATGATGATGAAACACTGGTTGCTTACAAAATATTACGATTACCTGAACATGGCATAGAAGACTTATTTGATTTCCAAGACTTAAAGCAAGCTTGTGATACATTGGTGGAAGAATCCGACAAACCATTGTCAACAGTAGTTAAAGAACAAAGTAATAAACAACTTGTATCCCAATTATTTTTAGAAAAAATAAATAAACAAAAAATCACAGTCTCTGATATAAGCATGACGGCACAAAAGAACTTCAAGGAAGTATTTAAGTTTATCAATCATCGCTTTGTCTAAAATGATTTTAGTTTTCACGGGCTGACGCCCGAGGCTTTATCATGACGCTCGCTGCGCGAGCTGAAGAAATTTAAAAGTTAAAATCAAAAAGCAAAAATAAGCGGAATGCCTTGGCATGGAGAGTTTATCGGATTCCTCACATACGTTCAGAATGACCGGCGGGTTGGAAGCCTGCCCCCTACTGGCAGATGAATTGGGCGAACACATAGGTTCGCCCCTACAAAACATGATAAAAAAAGGGCGGGGTTGAAACCCGCCCCTGTGAATCGTTAATCAATCGAATTGTCAATTGAAACCATGCCCTTTGCGAATCGGCAATCGGTTTTTACATTGTCATGTGGCGTTCGATGAAGCTGGTATCGACCTCATTTTTCACGTAGAGGTTGTGCGACAGGATTTTCAGGCTGGCCGGGATGGTTGTTTTGATCGGCTCGATCTTGAATTCCCGCAGCGCCCGCTTCATCGTGGCAATCGCCTCGGTGCGGGTGGGCTGGTGGACAATCAGCTTGCTGATCATCGAATCATAATAGGGCGAGATGACCGCATCTTGGCTGAGGTAGGTATCGACGCGAACGCCGGGGCCGCCGGGGGTGAAGAATTTGGTGATCCTGCCGGGGCATGGAGCGAAGTTGCGGTCCGGGTCTTCGGCGTTGATGCGGCATTCAATGGCGACGCCGGTGTGCTTGATGTCGCGCTGACGCAGCTCCAGCGGCTGGCCGGCGGCGATCTTAATCTGCCATTTAATCAGGTCCTGCCCGGTGACCATTTCGGTTACGGGGTGCTCGACCTGAATACGGGTATTGACTTCGATAAAGTAATAATTTTTGTTCTTATCCAGCAGGAACTCGACCGTCGCGGCGTTGTAATACTCGGCGTGCTTAATCAGCCGCAATGCCGACTTGCAAAGTTCCTCACGCGTCCGCTCATCCAGCACCGGACACGGCGACTCCTCGATGAGCTTCTGATGGCGACGCTGAATCGTGCAGTCGCGTTCATAGAAATGGACTGCGTTGCCGGATTTGTCGGCCATGACCTGCACTTCGACGTGCCGCGGTTCAAGGACATATTTTTCGACGTAGAGCGTACCGTTTTTAAAGGCGGCTTCGGCTTCGGCCCGTGCGGCGCCAAAGGCTTTGTGCAGGCTGATGTCGTTATGTGCAACACGCATTCCGCGTCCGCCGCCCCCTGCCGCAGCTTTGATGATGACGGGGTAGCCGATCTTGTTGGCGATCTTCACCGCTTCGGCTTCGTTGGCAATCGGGCCATCCGAGCCGGGAACCAACGGCACGCGGGCTTCATGGGCGAGCTGCTTGGCGGCGACTTTATCGCCGAGCTTACGCATGGCCGCCGGCGATGGGCCGATAAAGGTGATGCCGCATTCGTTGCAAATTTCGGCAAAGTGGGCATTCTCGGCAAGGAAGCCGTAGCCCGGATGAATCGCATCGACATCGGTGATTTCGGCGGCGCTGATGATGGCGGGGATATTCAGGTAGCTTTTGCTCGCGGCGGCCGGACCGATACAGACAGCTTCGTCGGCAAGCTTGACATAGGATGCGTCCCTGTCGGCTTCCGAATACACGGCGACCGCTTCAATCCCCATTTCGTGACAGGCGCGAATGACCCGAAGCGCAATTTCGCCCCGGTTTGCAATTAAAATTCGTGAAAACATAAGAATCCTAAATTTTAGTTCTTAGTTTGTAGTTTTGCGTTCTTCGTTTAGATAGATACAAAATTACGGACGGATTTTGAACAAGACTTGTCCGAATTCGACCGCCTGGCCGTCTTTGCAGCAGGCTTCGACGATGGTGCCGTTGACTTCGGCTTTGATTTCGTTCATTACTTTCATGGCCTCGATGATGCAGACCGTTGTATCGGGATTGACTTTGTCGCCAACCTTGACATAGGGCTGTGCATCCGGGCTTGAGGCCTGATAGAAGGTGCCGACGATGGGGGATTTGATGGGTGCAGTGCCTGTGTCCACTGCGGCTGGAGCCGCGGGCGATGCCTGGGCGGCAGCCGGAGCAGCCACGGGTGCGGCCATCATGGGAGCCGGGGCGGCGTACTGGACCATTCGCGCATCGGCGCCGGGGCGCTTGAGGTGAATCTTCGAGTCGCCTTCAACAATTTCGACCTCTACAAGGTCGTTTTCTTTCATCAGTTCGACTAACTCGCGAACCTTTTGTAAATCCTTTTCCTGCTTTTCAGCCATAGCGGTATCCTTAATTTATATAGGGGTATCACTTTCCTGTCAAAGTTTAGGGGGTTAGTATAGCCAGCCGAGCGAATATTTCAAGCATTTTATACAAAATATGGGACCATAGCGTATCCAGTATATCTTATATATAACACATAAGTTCCAGATTAGTGTTACGATACCATTTATCGAACTGTTGATAAAATGAGAATTACAGTCGTCTTCGTAGGAAGTGATCTACTTTTCCGGAGTTTTCGTAAAGACTTTTTCCCAATCGACCCTGCCGGTAAACAGCATAACTACAAATAAAGTGCAGATGCAAAGCACTGTAATTGCAAGTCCGGTATATCCGGCAAAGAAGAACGTATATGAGAACAGAATTAGATATACTAATTGAAACAAGGCTACCTCGACAAATGCGAATCTGGAGCCTACAACCAAACGCATATAAGATACAACGAGGGCAATGGAAACTGCCGAGCATATCCAGAAAGCCATGTGAATCGAGATGTGATCGACCAAGTAAGCCAGCAGCAGATGAAAACTAAAGAATGCGGCACCGATAAAGAAATAGTTCATTGGGTGAATTTTAATATTCTGAACTGTAGTGCAAACGAACAACAGGAAGAAAAATAGAAACAGTGATACTGGCGCGGCAACCGTGACCTCAGTAACCCACGGGCCGGGGTTTAACTTTTTCGGCATAATCATACCAATCTTTACACCGGTCAACAGATTCTTATACTTCCATGTCAGTTTCCATCCGTCAGATGTTTTTTCCTTGGCTGTCGGCGAAATACTTTGCTGCGGGAAATCCACCTCCTCAAAATCAGTGTTTAGAATCAGCGAAAAATTCCGCACCTGTTTGACATTTGCTCCAAAATCATAGTTCCATTCATCAAGCCCCTGTGATTCATACGCAATATCGACTTGCTTGGTTTCTCCGGGATTCATCGGAATTATTCGGACAAGATTTCCCGCGTTAATTTCAACTTCGTTCACTTCCTGCCCGTTTACAGCAAAACAAAAATTATCATAAACTGCTTGTTCCGTAGGAAACCGAAAATCCACTACCATTTCCTGTGCCTCTGAGGAATGATTGACCATCTTATATTTTCCCACAAACGAAACATGGTAGGTTGAATACCACAGCAGTCCTTTTCTGCGATGTTCCAATTTCAGGTTAACTGCAACATCGCTGCCATCCAATGGAATGCCGCTGAGATTCTCGCGTGGATTGTCCGCCTGCGAATATTCGGAGTTGAGAAAAATCTTTGGCGGGGTCTGGGTATGTGTCGTCCCCCATAATTGCCCTATCACATTATGAAGCCGGGTACTCTATTGAGTCTCTGTCCGAACTAATAGAGTACCAGCCAAAATCATCCATCCTGCAACGGTGCATACATAAATAAAACAAATCGCCAGAATACGCTTGACCATATGTTGTCTCCCTTAACTAATCGGTACTAACCTTGTGCCCTTTCGATACTATGAACGGTGGGAATGCCCACCATTCTACCATATCAGAGTGCCAAACCTCTGTTACATGAGCAGTCATTATACCAGTCTGTTCCCGTTCAACAAGATATTTCTTCCCTAAAACAAGGATAAAAATTCAAAACCACCTTTATTAAACGCTATAATTGACAATATAAAACATCTTTTATTCAGAATAATTTTAAACTTAGGCTGACTTTGCATAATGCAATATGGACTTCCAAATCTCTGTTTTTGTTGACGGAAAACAAGAGTTACAAAGCTTTCTCTATTTTTTGTCTGAAATCAGTTTGTCTGTTGAGAAAATAGCGAAGTTGGTTATAATCGCCGCGTATGACGACGAACAACTACGACAATCTAACGCCGGCGATGCGGCAGTTTATGGAGTTTAAGAAGAAGTATCCGGATGCGGTGCTGTTTTTCCGGATGGGCGACTTCTATGAGACGTTTTATGAGGATGCCGAGACGTGTTCGCGGGTGCTGGGGCTGACGCTGACCAGCCGGAGCAAGGGCGAAAACCCGATACCGCTGGCGGGACTGCCCTACCATGCGGTGGATGGGTATCTTAAGAAGATGATTACCGCGGGGTACAAGGTCGCGGTCTGTGAACAGGTCGAGAATCCCAAAGAGGCCAAGGGCGTTGTCCGGCGGGATGTGGTGCGGATTGTTACGCCGGGGACGTTGACCGATGATATGCTGCTCAATGAGCGGGAGGATAATTTTCTTGCGGGCGTTTACATGGGACGCAAGGAAGCGGTCATAAGCTGGGTGGATATTTCGACGGGGCATTTTTTTATTCAGTCGGTGCGGGAAACGCAGGTGGTTGATGAACTGCTGCGGCTGGGGGCGAGGGAAGTTTTGCTGGCGGAGCGGCGGGCGGAACTGTTTGCGGGCGAACAAAAGAAGCTGGCCGAGCAGATTCGGCAGCTATCCGGGGCGGTGGTTACGGAGCGGCCGGGATGGTATTTTGACCCGTATAACGCACGGCAAAAACTGCTCAAGCATTTTGGGGTGACGACGCTGGAAGGCTTCGGGATTGCGGATGATTTTGAGGGGGTTGCCGCGGCCGGGGCGATACTGGAATACCTTGACGAAACGCAGAAGACGGCGCTCAAGCATATTACGTCGCTGAAGAAGCTGGCACGCACGGCGTATCTGCAAATTGATCAGACGACGCTGCGGTCGCTGGAGGTGCTGCGGACGATACGCAGCGAAACGGCCAAAGGCACGCTGCTGGACTGCATCGATAAGACGCTGACGGGGATGGGGTCGCGGCTGATGCGGTACTGGATTTGTATGCCGCTGTGCGATGTGGAACAAATTCAACGCAGGCAAAATGCCGTCGCGGAATTGGTGGAGGATGATAAACTTTGCGCGGAAATTCGGGCGGAGCTAAAAGGTATTTTTGACCTGGAGCGAATTGTCGCACGGGTTACGACGAATCGGGCTGCGCCGCGCGATTTGGTTGCGCTGGCGGCGACGTTGCGGACGATTCCATTACTGCGGGCAACGCTGCAAACGTGCCGGGCGGAAATGCTGACAACGCTTGGGACGGGATGCGACAGTATTGATGAATTGGCTGAGCTGCTGGAACGGGCGATTGAGCCGGAGCCGCCTGCCCATATGCGCGACGGCGGCGTGATTCGAGATGGATTTGATGCGCGGCTGGATAAATACCGCTCGATTTCGCGGGATGGGCAAAGCTGGCTGGCACAGTATCAGCAGCAGGAAATCGAACGCAGCGGCATCGCGAATTTAAAGGTCGGCTTTAATAAAGTTTTCGGCTATTATATCGAGATTAACCATAGCCAATCCGACAAGGTGCCGGTTGAGTATGTTCGCAAGCAGACGGTGAAAAATGCCGAGCGATATATTACCGAGCAATTGAAAGAATACGAGCAGGAGGCTCTTGGGGCGGCGGAAAAGGCGATTGATCTTGAGGCGACGCTGTTTGAGCAGCTTCGTGCAGAGGCAGCGACGTTTATCGCGCGGCTTCAGGCATTGGCACAGGTAATTGCGCAGGCGGATTGTCTGGCGTCTTTTGCATATCAGGCTCGGCAAAGCCGCTGGATTCGCCCAACCGTAACCGGCGGGAAAGAGCTTGTGATTCGGGATGGCAAACACCCGGTGCTGGCACAGATGCTTGGGGCGGAATTTGTGCCGAATGATGTGCAGCTTGGGATTGAGAATGCGGATACCGCAATTATCACAGGGCCGAATATGGCGGGCAAGAGTACGTATATCCGCCAGACCGCCCTGCTGGTTTTATTGGCGCAGACGGGGTCGTTTATTCCCGCCGCCGAAGCGACGATTGGCGTTGCCGACCGCATCTTTACCCGTGTCGGAGCGGCTGACGAACTGGCACGCGGACAAAGTACGTTTATGGTAGAGATGACCGAGACGGCGAATATTCTGAATAACGCAACTGAGCAATCGCTGGTCATTCTTGACGAGGTCGGACGCGGGACCAGTACGCATGATGGGCTTAGTCTTGCCTGGGCTATTACGGAGTATCTGGCAAATAAGATCAAATGCCGGACGCTGTTCGCTACGCATTATCACGAATTGACGTCGCTGGCCGAACTGCTGACCAATGTTCGCAATTATAATGTGGCCGTCCGTGAATGGGCGGGAGAGGTGGTGTTTCTGCACAAGATCATCCCCGGCGGTGCAGACAAAAGCTACGGCATCCATGTGGCGAAAATCGCGGGGCTGCCCAAAGATATCATCAAACGCAGTACCGAAATTTTAAGCGAACTGGAAAGCTCCTTCGCTAAAGAAGCCCATGGCACACAGTTGGCCAAACATAAAACCGCCGCAGATGAAGATTTGCTGTTTGTTCAAAAACATAAATCTGTCTTAGACAAACTTAAGGAAACGGACCCAAACCGGCTGACACCGATTGAGGCAATCAACCTGCTTAATGAGATTAAAGAGCAGATGGAATAGCATAAGAAGTCAGGAGCCGGAAGTCCGAATTCAGAAGTGGAATTTCCTGTTTTATAGCGAAGAAAAGTCTTTAATTTGGGTCAAAATTCGCTACAATGTCAGCGGTTTATCTGGAATTATTATGTCACAAAGTGTGGTACAAGTTGTTTTTGTAGCCTTCGCCGGAGCGGCGGGAGCACTAACCCGCTGGGGTATCGGAAGGCTGGCGGTGCGGCTTTTTGGAACGGGATTTCCCTATGGCACACTGATTGTCAATATCCTCGGGTGTTTCCTGATCGGACTGATCATGCATATCGGATTAACGACCGCCCGTATTTCGGAGACCACACGCATCACGCTAACCGTCGGATTTTTGGGAGCATTGACGACTTTTTCTTCCTTCAGCTATGAAACGCTGATGCTGGCCGAACAAGCCCGCTGGGTTGGCGTATGCTCCAATATCGTACTTAATGTTGCACTGAGCTTACTTGCCACGCTGGCTGGATTAGTCGTGGCAAGAACTCTGTTCGGAGGCGCCGCCTGATGAATGATTTAACCGGAAAACAAACGCTGTTGAGAATTTTTCTGAGCGAACACGATAAATTTCAGCATAAGCCGACATACCTGCAAATTCTGGAACTGCTGCGGAAAAAAAAAATCGCGGGAGCAACAGTGCTGCGGGGTGTGGCGGGCTTCGGCGCCAAAAGCCATATTCACAACGCCGCAATCCTCGATATCAGCAACAACCTGCCATTAGTCATTGAGGCGGTCGATACCGAGCAGGCAATTCGTGCTGTTTTGCCAAAACTTGACCCGATGATCGCCGAAGGGCTGGTTACACTGGAAACTGTCGAAGTCATACGTTATAAACCTGTCAATAAACCTCATTAAATCGGAAAATTATTATGTACAATCGCTTGCTTTCACAATTATTTTTGGTTTTTGTTGTATTTGCCGCCATTTTACCTGTGGCGATGGCAGCGGAAAAAGAAAAGCCGCTGTTTGATTACCACCAGACACAGCTTGGCAATGGGCTAAATGTGGTCACGCTGGAAGATTTTTCCTGTCCGATTGTGACCGTACAGGTCTGGTACGGGGTTGGCTCGAAGAATGAGAAATCCGACCGGCAGGGTTATGCCCACATGTTCGAGCACATGATGTTCAAAGGGACGGACGTGGTCGGGCCCAAGGACCATTTTCAACTGGTCACTAAAGCCGGCGGTACGCTGAACGCCTATACCAGTTTTGACAAGACGGTGTATCACGAAACACTGCCGGTCAGCCAGATTGAGCTGGCGATGTGGCTGGAAGCTGAGCGGATGGCGTTTCTGAAAATCGATCAGGAAGCCTTTGATACCGAACGCAACGTCGTGATTGAAGAATTGCGGATGGGCGAAAACGAACCCTACGGTACGCTGTATAAAAAGCTGGCCGCGGAAGTCTTTACAGTTCACCCCTACCACTGGACGCCGATTGGCAGCATCGCCTGCCTGCGAGCGACGAGCGTAGCCGACCTGCGGGCGTTTTGGCAGCAGTATTATATCCCCAATAACGCGACGCTGATTATCGTGGGAGCAATTAAACACGACGAGGCAGTAAAATTAGCCGACCGCTACTTCGGCTGGATACAAAAACGCCCCGCTCCGACGCAGGTTACGGAACGCGAACCAATACCGGATAAGCCGCGGACGATTGTTATCGACGATGAGAACGCCCCGGCGGGAATGACGGGATATATCTTCCGGACGGTTGTTGCCGGGCATAAGGATGAGCCGGCACTGGATTTTCTGGCGGAAATTCTCGGCGGATCGAAAAGCAGCCGACTGTATCGTGATCTGGTCGCGGAAAAGCAATTAGCTGTGCAGGCCGCCGCGATGACGTGGAATCTCCAGCAGGACGGTGTGTTTATCACGGGCGTGGTACAGGCTCCCGGCACGGATTCCAACAGCATCCTTGAGCGGATCAAAGACAATATCATCCGCATTCAAACCGATGGTGTAACCAGCGAGGAACTGGAAACGGCACGCAATCAGAAGCTGTATTCGATTGTTACCGACAATCTCATGATCGATAGCAAGGCAAGCGTTCTGGGCACGGCGGCCATTGTCGTCGGCGACCTGAATTATGCGAACAAAATGCTGGATCAGATGCGAGCGGTTACCATCGCGGATATTCAGCGTGCGGCCCAAACCTATCTGCGGTTTGACCGGCGGCTGGAAGTAACGGTCAAAGAAAATGCCAAGAGCGCCACGAAAGACGACGAAAAAGCACCGATTACCGCAGCACCGGAAACCAAAGCCCCCGCTCCGGGGCGAACCGACGAAAAACGTCCGGAGGCATTCCCAGCCAAAGCCCCCATCGCAAAACCGCAGGCTCCCGATGTGTCGATGGCTTATACAGAAAACCGTCTGAAAAATGGGATGCGTGTCTTAGTGGTATCCAACCATGAAACGCCGTTTATTACCGTAAAGCTTGGGCTGTCGCATGGGGCGACGATGGAATCCAAAATCGGTCAGGCCAGCCTGGCGCTGAAGATGCTGACACGGGGAACAAAAAATCGGAATGAAAAACAACTGTCACAGGAATTGTCGCGGTATGCCATCTCGCTGGGCGGCGGCGCAGCAATGGATTACAGCCAGGTCAATATGGCTTGCCTGACCGAACATCTCGAAAAGGGAATGGAACTGCTGGCGGATGTTGCGATCAATCCTGTCTTTGACGCGGCGGAATTCGAAAAACTGCGAAAACAGACGCTGACTTCACTTCAGATTGACGAACAAAATCCCGAATATCTGGCCGATAAGGAATTTTCACAGCGGCTCTATGGGCAGCATCGCTACGCTCATACCGTCATCGGCGAAAGCAATGATATTCAAAAGCTGACGCCGGAGGATTTGAAGCAATGGTGGGCCAGCCATGCCCGCACGGAAGACGCGGTTTTGATTTTCGCGGGCGATATTCAAACCGATACGGCTGTCGCCCTGGCGACAAAGTATCTGGGGAGTTGGAAATCGCCGGAGCGGCAATTTGCCGAGCCAGCCGCAGACTTCCCCAAAGAAGATAAAACTCAAATCTGGCTGGTGGATAACCCCGGCAGCGCACAAACTCAAATCCGGATCGGCTGTCGATCCATCACACGCCATGACCAGCCGGATTACTTTATCAGCCGTGTTGTCAGTAATTATTTCGGTGGCTCATTCCATAGCTGGGTCAATGAGACCCTGCGGGTGGAAAAGGGACTGACCTATGGGGCTTCGGCGTATTATGAAGCCCAGAGACTGTCCGGCCAGTTTACTATAAGCACGTTTACTAAAAATGAATCCACAGGGGTGATGGTGCAGACTATCCTGGATCTGATTAAAAAGCTTCGCGAAAATAAACCTTCCGAAGAAGAACTGGATTTGGCAAAAGATTACATTACCGGCAGCTTCCTCCGCAGGCGTGAAACGCCGCAGCAGGTTGCCGATGACCTGTGGCTGCTGGAAACCGAACGGCTCGACAACGACTACTTCGACAAACTGCTGAAAGGGATTACAGCGACCAATGCAGAAGATTGCATCAAGCTGACCGATAAAACCATTCAGCCGGATAAACTGGTTATCGTCATTGTCGGCGATGCGGGAAAAATCACGGCAGATTTAGAGAAGATTGCACCGGTAAAAGTAGTCGAGAAAGCAAACTAATATTACAACAAAAGATAGATTAACTTTACACGAGGAAAATAACATGGCAATCAAGATTAAACATGGTGAACGTATTTTATTCATCGGCGACAGTATTACGGATTGCGGCAGAGCCGGGCTAAATCGACCCATGGGGGATGGCTACGTAAAGATTTTTAATGATTTTATCATCGCCCGTGAGCCTGCCAGAAAGATAGCCATAATTAATAAAGGCATCAGCGGCAATACGGTTAAAGATTTGCAGGACAGGTGGTATGACGATGTGCTCCGACAGAAACCTGACTGGCTTTCCATTAAGATAGGAATTAATGATCTGCATCGTTATCTGCAAAAAACTCCCGGGGCAGTCAGTCCGAAAGAATTTCTTGCATCCTATGATGACATTTTATCGCAAACAAAACAGAAGCTTCCCAAATGCAGGATTCTTCTGATCGAGCCTTTTTATATCAGCAATGAAAAATCCAAAACTTCAATGCGCTATGATGTTCTCAAGCTCATTCCTGAATATATTTCAGTAGTCCGAAAGATGCACAAGAAATATCGAACACGAATTGTCAAAACACATACCTCTTTTTCGGAATTATTGAAGCATTATGAAAGCGACACCTTCTGCGGCGAACCGGTTCATCCCAATCTTACAGGACATTTAGTCATTGCCGAAGAAGTGTACGCCGCCTTGAGCAAATAGGAAAATTTGAAAACAATAAAACCGCTGCGGCAGTTGGATTTGAACTGCTGCAACGGTTTTTAAATGCACCCGACCCAAGGCCGTCCGCCGCTACCGATTAATGATTTGCATCGTATTAAAATAATACAGCAGCGTACAGACATCCGCACAGGCCAGTACCACTGGCCCGGCGGCAACTTTGGGGTCAACCCGGAACGCTTTAATCAGCGCCGGAATTAAAACCCCCATCAGCCCTGCCGACAGGATTGAAAAAATCAGGCTGATTCCCATCGCAAACGAAGCCCAGCCGCCGCCTTTCCATACGAATGCTGTCAGGCCGATAATCGTCCCGCAGCCGGCCGCCAGCATCAGCGAGACCAGCCCTTCCCGCCGCAAAGGACCCCATACCGCTTTCCATGAAAATGACCCAGCCTGCATCCGCTGGACGGTAATGGTCATCGCCTGCATACTGACGCTTTCACCCAACGCCAGTACAACAGTCATAAACATCGCCAGAACAATTACGTCCTGAATCAGTAATTCGTACTGCGCGGTTACAATTGCACAAAGAATACCGCTGGCGACATTGCACAGCAGCCACGGAAAACGTTCCCGAAACATCAGCCACGGCGAAACTTTGCGGCCCAGGCTCAGATGCAAACCCATCAATTGAAACATGCTGTCCAGTTGCGATTTGCGCCCCATCGACAGTGTGTCTTCAGTGAAGTGGTTCATATCGACAACGCCGACCACTTTTCCCTGCCCGTCCACCACCGGCACTGCCAGCAGCTTATGCTTGAGCAACACCGCCCCGGCCTGCTCCATTGTTGTTTCGGGGGATACACTTATGGTTTTTTTGATCATCACGTCTTTAAGCTGCGTGTCCGTGCCGCTGCCGAGAAGCCGCCGAACGGGCACAACCCCAACCAAACGCTCACTGGCGTCCGTGACATACAGGTACATAATTCGCTCGCTCAGGTCGCATTGCTGCAACTGGCTGATGGCCTGTCCAACCGTCATATCGTCGGCGAGCCGGACAAAATCCTGATGGCTGTATTGGCTGACAGGATCATCCAAAAAATCGGTTTTAAACATAACTCAATCATTCCTTAAACAGGGTCATCGATTAATTATAATCGAAAACGCCCCGTTTAACAAGCGTTACCATAAAATCCGAAACGGCCCTTATAAGACATTCAGCAGACCGGGCTGGAAATCCAGTTTAATCGGCTTGTTGAGCGGAAACATTCCCATAAACATTGCAAGCCGGGACCAGATCGGTTGTGTTTTCTTCCATGCGGTGATGGCCTGCTGCAATTTCTCTTTCATCGGGGATGCGTTTTTGACTTCACCGATGATGCCTATCGCGCCGGAAACGTTGCCTGCCAGAAGCATTGCGGTAACCAGGTTAAGCCTGATGCCGTCCGGAATATCCGTCCTGGTAATAATTGAATTATTTCGGTAAACCAGTTCCGTCAAAATCACAACGGCTTTTCTGTATTCTCCCAATCGCATAAGGCACACAGCCTGGAAATTCTGCATCCGGATTGAACCATCCTGAATATTGTTCACTGCGGCAAGGGCTTCTTTGGCCTGGCCGTCTTCCAGTAATTTTTCGACCACCTCAAGAGGATTTTTTGACGTTTTCATATTTTATCTCCAGTCGTTCATTTTATCGAATTTAATACATGGACCCATATTTTATCCTTAATTTGGCGGGATGAACTGATTCGCCGGATAGGGTCGATTTAAAAATGAATAAGATGCAACCAGAGAAGATCAAATCAGGAACAGGCATTCCTGCGAAAGGAGCGTTTTGACGGGTATTTGCCGCCGGATGACTTGCCGATAGAGGATTTTAACTTCCGTCGCTTCGTACGACAATCGGTCAATACCTTCATCGATATATACAGACAGGATATATCCGGGCTGCCCCACAGGACGCGGCGAAGAAAATGTACACACAATGGGAGTGGTCAGCAATAGCGATTGCAGGACGGTTTCATCGGATTGACCGGACTGCGAGAGACTATCCGAATCCAACCCCACGGCCTGCCCCATGGCTACTGCGAGCAATAGTATGAATATTACAGCCCTATGCGTTTTCATAACGGATAATTTAACAAATATTGCTTTAAAATGAAAGGGGCGATTTATTTTTTGTTTTTTGGGGCTTGTCCCGTGTTATCCGTGTTTCCCGGGGTCAGGCCAAAAACCTTGAGCCATTGCTGGGTTTCGCTGTCGCTAATGCCCTGCCGTTTGCCCCGGGGTTCGGGGACTGGCAGTTGTTTTTCCACGGTATGGCAGACCTGCATCCAAAAATCGCCGGCCGGGACATCGATACATTTTCGCCGTTTGGCCGCAGTGCGAATCCGCCGGTCACTGCTGACGACAATCAGACGTTTTGGGGCGGTATTGTCGTGGATATGCTGTTCGATGATGGCGTCGGCTTCGATATTTCTGCCGGAAAAAATCACCTGCAAATGATGTAAGCCCATCAGTCGTTCTTTGTTCGGCGGCCCGATGCCGTCAAAAACAATGGTTCCTATGTCGCCCATTCGCCGGAGGTACTCACAGATGACGGCACACATATCGGCATCCACCAAATCCGGCTGCTCCTGCATTTTCTGCACCGCTCGCAGAAGATTGTATCCGTCAATCAGAATCGGCATTGAACTACCCCATCGCCGAGTAGCGTACTTCCCCGGCTACGATAGTATTGATGACCTTGCCTTTGACTTTCCAGCCGTGATACGGGCAATTGCGGCTTTTGGAGACAAATTTATCCGCGTCAATCGTCCATTCAAGATCAGGATCGATAATGGTTACATCCGCGCGATCGCCCAACCCCAGGCGGCCTTTTTCCACTTCCAGAACTTTAGCCGGCCGGTAGGTCAGTATCGCCAGCATCTGCGGCCAGTCGATTACACCCGGCTCAATCAGGGCCTTGATATACAACGGCAATGCGCATTCGAGGCTGGCAATGCCGAATGGAGCGGCCAGAAACTCCAGCTCCTTTTCGCTCATCAGATGAGGGGCGTGGTCAGTGGCCAAAGCATCAATAACCCCATCTTTGATCGCCTGTTTGAGCGATTCAATATCCGCGGCTGAACGCAAGGGAGGATTGACTTTGTAATTGGTATCATAATCCCGCACCATATCCTCGGTCAGCAGGAGATGATGCGGCGACGCTTCACAGCTTACTGGCAGTCCCATCGCCCTGGCTTCCCGCATAATTTTAATTGAGCCGGTGGTTGAAAGATGCTGCGCGTGATAGCGGCAATTGCATTTGCGTACAAGCTGGATATCCCGCCAGAGCATCATTTCTTCGGCCAGCGGGTCAATGCCCGGAAGCCCTAATACCGTCGATTGATATCCCGCATTCATCACGCCTTTGCCCGCAAGGGAATTATCCTGACAATGCTGACAGATGACCCGTCCGAACATTGAGACGTATTTCATCGCCCGCAGCATCACCGAAACATCCTGAACGCCGGTGCCATCGTCGGTAAAACCGATGGCTCCAGCCTGACTCATGAGACCGATTTCCGCCAGTTCCTGTCCTTTGCGCTCTTTGGTGATTGCGCCCATGACATAGATGAATGTTTTGCGTGCCTGCCTGCCCATACGGTGAATATATTCAACTCCCGTCGCCTCATCGATGGCGGGATTGGTATTGGGCATACAGACAACGGAAGTAAAACCGCCGGCAACCGCCGCGGCTGAACCGGAGGCAATGGTTTCTTCTTCTTCATCGCCCGGCTCACGAAAATGCACGTGCAGATCGATCAGTCCCGGACAAACAATCTTGCCGGTCGCCTGAATGACCCTGGCATCACAGGTACTGATTTGCCCGATATGCGACACCCGGTCATCTTCAATCAGTACATCCGTAACCCGATCTACCGAATTGGCAGGGTCTATTAAACGTCCGTTTTTGATTAAAATTCGTGTCATCATAGGCAATTGATTTTTATTATTTGTTTTCAATTTTAATTTTGCAGCGCCGCCGCCTGGTTTACCAAAAAGAGCACCGCCATTCGAACCGCCACGCCATTGGAAACCTGCCGCAGAATCACACTATTGGGTCCATCGGCCACTTCGGATTCGATTTCGACGCCGCGATTGATCGGTCCGGGGTGCATAACCAGAATGTCTTTTTTTGCTCGTTTCATCCGTTCCAGCGTCAGGCCGAAGAAATGCGAATACTCTCGCACAGAGGGGAACATGTTGCCGCCCAGCCGCTCGAATTGGATTCGAAGCATATTGATGACGTCCAGCTCCTCAATGACTTCATCGAGGTTGTGCGATATCCGCACGCCCAGTTGGGCAATCTTGGCCGGCATCAATGTCGGCGGACCGACAACAATGACTTTCGCACCCAACTTGTTCATCGCATAGATATTGCTGCGGGCGACGCGCGAATGGGTAATGTCGCCGACGATGCCGACGGTCAATCCGTCCAGCGAACCTTTGACCTGACGAATGGTATAAGCATCCAGCAAAGCCTGTGTGGGATGTTCATGATAGCCGTCGCCGGCGTTGACAACACAGGCATTGATACTGCGAGTCAGCAGCTTGGGCGCCCCGCCGGCGCTATGCCGGATGACCACAATATCCACGCCCATCGCTTCCAGGTTGCGTGCCGTATCAATCAGGGTTTCGCCTTTGTTGACGGAGCTGGAGGTTTTGGTAAATTCAATTACATCGGCGCTGAGACGATTTGCCGCGAGGGTAAAACTGTTGCGTGTGCGCGTGCTGTCTTCAAAAAACATATTCACCACGACTTTACCGCGCAGCGTCGGGGCTTTTTTGATTGAACGGGTGCTGAATTCCTCAAAGCCCTTGGCCGTATCGAGGATAAATTCGATTTCCTGCCGACTTAGACCTGCCAGCCCGATCAAATGCTTATGCCGCCATTGAAATTTGGTATCCATATGCCCCGTACGACTAAAATTTATTCAATTACGACTTCATCCCGCAGGTCACATTCCATCAGATAAACCCTGACAGATTGTTCGGCCGGCGCATCGACCTTTATCCCGACATAGTCAGCGTGAATCGGCAGTTCATGATGCCCGCGGTCAACCAGAACCGCAAGCCGAACTGTCTTGGGACGCCCCAGATCGGTTAACGCATCCATTGCCGCTCGCACGGATCGCCCAGTTTGCAGGACATCATCGACCAGCAGAACGAATTTTTCATTTACGTCAAATTCAATTTCCGTACTCTGAACCCGAGGCTGATGAGTCCCTTTGGGGGCATTCAAGTCATCACGGTACAGCGTAATATCCAGTGTCCCGCACAGTATCTTGCGACCCAGTTTGTCTTCAATTGATTTGCACAGCCGCTGAGCCAGAACCTCGCCCCGGCTGCGAATGCCAATAATTGCAAAACTGCCGTCCGAAGGAATGTCTTTGATTATATCAGGCAGCATTTTGTTCAGAGCATGCTCGATTTGGTCAGCAGTGAGAAGTTTTTTCATCTTTCAAGACTCTCGTAATCCACTATCAAAGATTGCGCAACACCAAAACCTCGTTTTTAACTCTAAACGCTTTTCGCAAAATTTTAGATGTGGCTATTTGAAACTATTGAGGTTTTTTCTGCATATCCTCAATTTCACTGAACTTGCACTTCGGGCAACGGTCGGGAAATTGAGGGTCTTTTGCCTGCCCAAAAACAAAGATATTTTGGCATTTTGGGCATTTTTGTGCAATATAACAGGTTTTTTTATTGCACTTGGGGCACTGAATCACCATTGTTCCGGGCCCCATCATCGGCATCATCATATCCTGAGCATTTTTGCTCATCAGCTCCTGAAACTGCGTCATCGGAATTTCAAACCCGCCGCAGGTCGTACACAGCAAGGCCATATCTCCGGTTGCTTCGGGGCTGCTTCCGCCAAAAAATGATTTATAAGTAACGGTTCCTGCAATTCCTAAGCAGACAACCGCGGCTACTATTGCGAAAAACTTCTTTGTTTCGTCTGTCATACAACTCTCCTTGTCATTGAGTATATCTTGTCCTGAAAATCGATACAATTAACCTTTATTTTGAGCAAAAATATCAATTTTATCCTTAAAAGTCAAGCTTAATAATTCCAGCTTTTTCCCTGTATTATGCGATAGCTACAAGGTATTCAGATTCCTGCTGGAATCGCAAAACACCCTCAAATTCTGCGGGCAGAAGAACCGTGTCTCCGGAACCAAAGGCTACATTGTCGATCCCCTGTCCCATAAATACCC
>CAYTHV010000045.1:0-21000 GCA_964437685.1 uncultured Pirellulales bacterium | reverse complement strand
ATCATGGATAACTAATTCCAGCAGATGAAGGCGGAAATCGATCGTATCGCGAGCACCACGACGTTTAACAGCATCAACATGCTGAATAGCGCCAGCGGCACCAATACGATTCATTTCGGCGAAAATTCCAGTATTGATGTCGCCTCGGTTGACGTTCAGTCGGCCGCACTGTTTGACAGCGCCTCGATTGGCATCTCCGGCGCCGATGGCTTGGCTGCGATAGCCGCTTTGACCGAAGTAACCACCGCCATCAACCGTAAAGACAGCGCCCGTGCGAGCATGGGTTATATGATGAACCGTCTGGAAAGCACCAACGAAGTGTTGGGTATTCAGACTGAAAATATGATGGCGTCCGAATCGCGTATTTCGGACGTTGATGTCGCCAGCGAAATGGCGTCATTGACCCGTAATCAGGTTCTGGCACAGGCCGGCGTATCCATGCTGGCTCAGGCCAACACAATGCCCCAGATGGCGTTGAATCTGCTGCGGTAAATCTGATTGAATAAAAAGGTGGCCGCGGGTAACTGCGGCCATCTTTCTTGATCTTTGCAGAACTCTGCAACAGCAGGCAGGCATGGGTCAGGTGTTTTATAACTTAATAGGATTTTGAAATGAATGGATTCAATACATATCATGAAAATGCCGTAATGACACAGGGACGCGGTCGCCTGGTGGTAATGCTCTATGATGGCGCAATTCGATTTTTGCGACAGGCAATTCAGGATATTCAGCGAAATGATTTCACCTCCAAAGGGCAGCATATTGCCAAAGCACAAGACATTATTTTTGAGTTGAATACCGTTCTTGATATGGAAAAAGGCGGCGAAGTCGCCCAAAATCTTCGCTCCTTATACAATTTTATACAGCGTCATCTTTCACAAGCCAATATCAAAAAAGACCCCAATATGATTCAGGAGGTCATCGGTTTGCTTGACGAACTCAATCAGGGTTGGCGTGTAATCACAAATTGAAATTTTCTCTTTTTATTCTTCTCTTTTTCTTGTAGCCGCTTTTTAGCGGCTTTTTTTGTTTTTATAGGGTGTTTGCTGAATAAATCACACTAAAAAGCCGATGATTGAAGTGTCTATATAAATTCTTAATAATTATATGCGAGATCTTTATGAATGCTAAAGTGCTGATTGTTGACGACCAGAAAGACCTGGTCGAATTGTTGAGCATGAGCCTATCCGGCGAAGGGTACCTTCCCCGAACCGCTATTACCGCCGCAGAAGCTATATCCTCTGTCCAGCGAGACAAGCCAGACCTGATTTTGCTGGATATTTTATTGCCGGATATGTCTGGGATCAAGTTGACCACACAGTGGAAAAACGATGCCAAAACAGCAAAAATTCCCATTATTTTGCTGACGGCCAAAGACAGTGAAACAGATATTATTGTTGGACTGAGTGTCGGCGCCGATGACTATATCACCAAGCCGTTCAGCACTAAAGTCCTGCTGGCGCGAATGGATGCGGTACTGCGGCGGGTTTATCCGGAGGGTGATGCGGTTACGCAGGTGCTTTCCGCCGGGCCGGTGCGGGTTTTTCCTGCCGGCAGACAGGTTTTTGTCGAAGGCCAGCCGGTGGAGCTGACCGGTGCTGAATTTAATATTGTGCTGGCGCTGATTGAAGCTCGGGACAAGGTTCTGACGCGTACGGATTTAAGTAAATTGCTCGAAGGCGGCAACGAACGTATTGTCGATGTCCATATTGCCTCGATACGCAGAAAGTTCGGCAAAATACGAAATTTCATTAAAACCGTCCACGGCCAGGGCTACCGCGCCGCGTTTTAATGTTCTTCCAGCCTATCAAAGACCACTTTGCGGATGGTGGCCTCATCGGCTTGTCGGTCCGTAAAGAGATGGTATTGAGCCATGGCCTGCCGGATAAACATTTCCGCGCCATTGACGCAATTTGCGCCTGCTGCCGCCGCATTTCGCAAAAATCGTGTGTTCAGCGGCGTATAGACCGTGTCGAACGCCGTCATCCCGGGCTTAAATAAAGTTGCCGATAGGGGTGTTGCATCGATATTGGGAGACATCCCGAGACTGGTGCAGTTAATGACAATATCAGTCTGTAACTGATCCAGCGAATCCATCTCCGCATAGCGGCATCGAAATTCTTCCGCCAGCGATTGTCCTTTGTTGTGCGTACGATTGTAGATTGTTACGTCCGCTCCAGCGTCTACCAATCCGGCCACGATGGCTCGCGATACTCCCCCTGCGCCAATGACGGCGACTTTTTGATTGTGCAGTTGATGCCGACCGATGCCGAGTGTATAAGTCAGTGCGTCCATGGCTCCCGCATAGTCGGTATTGTATGCGCTGACAAGACTGTTAAATCCGATCTTTAAAGTATTGACAGCTCCGATGGTTGAGGCGAGAGGTTCGACATAGTCGCCTTTGGCCTCCGCGAAATCCAGAGCATTGGTCTTGTGCGGAATCGTCACGCTGAACCCTCGAAATCCCATCCACGGACGCCTCAAAATATGTTCCATAAAGGTGTCAAATCCGGCTTTGTCATCTTGTACCAAAAACGGAAGATGAGTCGCGTTGATTGCGTCTTTGGCAAAGTTCGCGTTGTAAATTGCCGGGCTGAGTGAATGCCCGACCGGGTCGCCGATAACGCCATAAATTTCCGTATCTGCGTTGATGGCATCCCAGCGGTACAGGCTCTTTATTTGAGCAATCGGTATCTGCCCCGGCGCCGAAGCCTGCTGTTCATCCAAAGCCGCAAAAGTCAAAAACGACCCCAGCTTTTTCGCCAGCACACGGCTGATTTGCCCCATCTTTCCCATGCCGAAAATAATAGCATCCTGATCTTTATTGTGAAGCAAATCAAACGCTGCGAAACAATCATTAATATGCCGTGCGGTATAGACTAACTTGGGTATCGCTTGCGGACAAAATGAAATAACCGACTCATATAAAAGTTCAATATCATCGAACGGTCTGTCGAAATTGTGCGCAGACAAAATCAGCCGACAGCGGGGATTTTTGCTCAGTGCATCCAGTATTGCGTGCTGTGTTGCCGTAGGTGTAAAGTTGCTGAATTCGCAATCGACAAAATCCGCACCCGCCAGGATTGCCGCAACGAGAGTTTCCCTGCGTTGTTTGGCGTTCCAGTTACCCTGCCCCCCCTGGCCGGCGTCGCGGCAGGTTGCAATCAGAGGTAATTGAGTGTCTTTCGCGGCGGAAATGATTTTCGTAACAGTCTCGTCATTCAGTTCCGCAAGATAATCAAAACGCAACTCCAGCATCTCGGCGCCGGCCGCTGCGGCGGGCTGAAACCGGGCTTCAAACTCAGACATGTCCTGTCCACAAATAGAAACTGCCAGATACGTCATACCATTGACAATATCCGGCAGTTTCAAACTTTTCAAGGAGAAAAGTTATATCGTTACTTCGCGGCGGGCTTTTCCTCAGCCTTTTTTTCGCAGCCGCTCTTGTCTTTATCGCACTTCTTATCGCACTTCTTGTCACATTTCTTTTCGCACTTTTTCTCGCATTTCTTATCTTTATCTTCTTTTTGACAAGAATTAGGATCGCTCTTAGCCTTGCAGCAGCCTTCGCCCGCCCAAGCTGAACCGCTTACCAAAATCACTGCTGCCAGTACCGCAACTAACCACTTAGAAATTTTCATTGTGTCTCTCCTGTAAATGTTTTACTTAGTGTTTTTGTTAATACAATTACATATAGATACGGATAATTACTGATAAAAGTTCAAAAATAAGATGTAGACATATTAAGTCATGTTTTAGAAATACAGTATTTATTGAATAAAAACAATACTTCTATACGATATATAAACGATATAACTTCGGTGTATTGTTACACCTTACTTTAATTTTTATGTGGACAACAAAGGAAATCAACAAATGTGTCAGATTATTCTGGAACGTGCGAAAAAAAATAGACTTAGAACAATTTTGATTGGTTTTGCAATAGTGTCTTTAATGGCCGTTTCCGGTTGCGTTGACCCTTATGCCCCCAAGATCGTTACTCCATCGGCAACTCAGACTGATGTTATCGGACATTCTGTTCAGAACAGAACCCTCGAATGCTACCGTTTCGGCAGTGGCCCCGATACCATTCTTGTACTCGGTGCGATTCACGGCAGTGAGCCTGCCGGAAAGCCACTGGCCTGGAAGCTGATTGACGCTATTCAAAAAGACCGACGGCTGTTGAATGGACGGACAATCCTGGTAATTCCTGTCGCCAATCCGGATGGATATGCTGCTGGAACTCGTGAAAATGTCAATGACGTGGATTTAAACCGCAATTTTCCTGCGGCCAACCGCATCAATATCACCGAATACGGCACACAGCCGTTGTCCGAGCCGGAAGCCCTTGCTTTAAAAGATATTATCGAAACCAACCGCCCGGCGCGTGTTGTGTCGATTCATCAACCATTAGCTTGCATTGATTACGATGGCCCAGGTCTTGAAATCGCTCAGAATATGGCCCGTGTTTGCGACCTGCCGGTAACCAAGCTCGGCGCTCACCCCGGCTCGATGGGTGCCTATGTCGGCGAAACTCTCGGTATCCCCATTGTTACTCTGGAGCTTCGCGCCACGGATAAAAAGCTGACTGCCGACGAACTCTGGGCAAAATACGGCCGCGCCCTGACCGCCGCGATTGTCTATCCAGAAGTTCTTTATTAACAAAGTAATATTTTAGAAATTTAGTCTCCCTATCGATAAGCGGCTTGACAGCATTTTTATCGACGCGGGAGACTTTTTTTGTTAATACCCCAAAGGAAATGCTATTTCCCACGCCCACCTAAAATCAGAGTGCATCAATTTTTCTATGACCTCATCGCTGCAAGGGTCGTCAAAATTTCAGTGTTGCGGTGTAAAGGAGATTTGTGTATTGTGAAATAAAATTATTGGTTTAACTTTCAACATTGGAAATCCTGTATAATATCCATTATAATATAATTTTAGAAGGGCGATTGTTGAAATATATGCGGAATTTACGTAATCACTTGGGTGTCATGGCGCCAGTACTGTTTTTTTTAGTACTGCTGTTGATTTTCTCGCTTGAGCGCCTTGTTATTCGCCTCTTGTTACCTGAATTTTTCACAGTCTCCTCGTTTGGTCAGATTCTCATGGCCATGCTCGTCGGCCTGCGTTTTGATAGTGTCGTTGCCGCGATTATCGCTTGCCCCCTCATCGTTCTGGTCATTGCAGGCCCATTATTGGAAAAACCGCGTTTTCAAAAATTCATTTCTGCGCTGATTGCGTTAACTCTTGGCTTGGTTGTTTTTTCTTGTATTGCCGATTTTTATTTCTTCAAGCAGTTCGGTGAACGCCTCAACCACAAGGCCCTTGTTTATCTTGATTCCGACTATGTCTACAAGATTATCTGGAATGATTATCCCATCCTGACCATCGCCGCAGTCTTTTGCCTCATAAGTCTATTTTTGTACAAGGCGCTCACCCGCTTCATTGCCGGTCGAATTACCCGTGCTCCGATACCTCCCTTGTCAGTCGGCCAGGTAATTCTTATACCCGTCGTGATGATATTTCTTGTCATTGTTGGTATCCGCGGCACCCTCAGCCCCAAAGCCATCAACACCGGCCCGGCGTACTTTTGTTCCTCCGCGTCCATTGCCCAGCTTACCCTAAACGGCCTCTTCACACTTCGCGAAGCCGCCATCAGTCTCTATAGCCGGGAAGAAAAGATTAACAAGTATTATACTCTCCTGCCATCCGAACAGGCTTCAAAGAACACCGTCGCCCAGATATCGCGTCCCGGCGATATTTTTTGCGAAACTCCATCGAATCCGCTTCGCCGAATAACCAACACAGGCCGCCCGAGGAATGATTATAATGTGGTTCTGGTTGTTCTCGAAAGCTTAAGCTGGCATTATATCGGCGCTATGGGTGCCAGCCCCGATTATACCCCAAATTTCAACAAGCTCATCTCGCAGGGCCTGTTTATGGACGAATGCTTCGCCGTTGGCAACCGTACGACACGCGGCTTTAGCGCAATAGTCTCCGGCTACCCCGACTTGCCCGGCAAAAGTGTCAGCACGCGTCCGCAGACCGAAGGAACCTTTCTCACCCTTGGCTCCGTTCTAAAATCCCGCGGCTACGAAACCATGTTCATCTATGGCGGCCAGCCTTCGTATGACCATCGTCAGGCGTTTCTTGGCAGCAATGGCTACACTCGCATGGTTTTCAAAAATGATTTTGCCGCCCGCACATTCAAAGGCGAGCTTGGCTATTGTGATGAGGACCTTTTTAATCAGGCCCATCTCGAATTTCAGAAATGCAAAGATAAGCCTTTCTTTGCCACACTTCTGACCCTGTCTTTCCATCGAAGCTGGAAGATCCCTCCCGACAAAATCACGCTGGAACCCGCCTCCAGTCGATATCATGAACAGATCGATGCGATCCGATATACGGACTGGGCAATCGGCCGTTTTATAGAGCAGGCCAGTACAGCTCCCTATTTCAAAAACACGATTTTTGTATTTGTTGCCGACCACATGGGTGGTTTTAAGGAAAATCCGGTTACAGCCGCATCGTATCGTGTGCCGTTTCTTATCTATGCGCCGCAGATTGTTCAGCCCGCCCGCATCTCAGGCATTTGCAGCCAGCTTGATGTAGCCCCGACGATTATGGACCTTCTCGGCGGCTCATACGAGCACTGTTTCTTTGGCTCAAGCGTCCAGAACCGTGACCCCGGCGAAGGTTTCGCCTGGATACTCAACGGTCAGCAGCTTATTTTTATCGATGGTCTCCGCCAGGGGGTCGTCATTAGCCCCGACAATCATCATACATTCTTTACATTTAATCTCCCCGATAAGCTCGATCCGCTGCATTCCGAGATTTCTACCGCCCAGCTTAGCCAGATGCCGATTTCCATCCTTCAGGTCGCAACCGACCTCTTCAAAAATAACGCCTACAATCTCTCTCAGCCGCCTTCACAAGCTATGGATATCCATTCTTCTTTCTCAGGGGAGAAATAAAGAAAAAATAAGAGACTGGGGTGTTGCTGAAAAACCTGAACAATAAATATTGTTTTGAGTAAATAATAAAAAAATCTTCTTCGTAAAGGCGTTCCATCAGCAGCCACATTGCTCCTTTTATTTTGCCAAATAGTATTTCTAACCGATCCAATATCGTAAAATACCAATGATTAGCCCCACGCAGCCGCCGACAACCGCCCCATTCAGCCGGATGTATTGGAGGTCAGAGCCAATCTTGTCCTCGATTTCATGAATCAATGTGTCATTATCTAACTTCTTTGGGTCCAGGCTGCTCCTTACGATTTTTCCGATTTCATCGTGATACTTATTGATAAATGCCGGGACATTCTCGCGTAACCATGTATCAATTCGTTTTCGGGTAGGCTCATCTTGAAGAACTTTCCTTAATGAGTTGGCGATATACGTCATCATTTCAGAATCATTTTGGGCTAACTGCTGGCGGAGAGTTGATTTAAGCTGCTGAAGGATTGCCTGCAATAGGTTTCTAAAGTCGGTATTTTTCAGTAACGTGATATGAAAATGTTCAACAAGGCGAACGCAATCAGGTCTGTTTTTCGCAAGACCCTCCGCGAAATCGAAGATGATTCTGTCCAGTTCGCTTCGAAGCGGGTGGCTGGGATTATTTTTGGCTTGAGCAACGACCTCTTGCAGTCGCTCGACGATCAGGTCGGCGAATTTATCATAATCAATCGCGCCTGTTTTATGAGCCATCCACAGCCAGAATCGTTTCATCATGTCTTGCTGACTGTATTTCTGGGCGATCTCTTTCAGTTTTTCAGTTACCGTTTTTCTAATAATGGCATCGCCGAGGGTCCGTTCAGCCGAACTTAATAATGTTTCCCAAATCTTGTACTGGTAGCCTTCCTGCATGCGAGCCATCAGCCATGTGCCAAGGGCCTCGCCAATATCCAGAGTTTGCAGCTGGTCTTTAAGAGCTTTTTCCAATAAAGCCGCAATCTCAGGACGGTCGATTTCTTCAACCAGTTTTGCCAGCATTTCCCGAATCATGGCAAGGATATTCTGTTCCCCTTCAGGGCTCTCAAGGTGCTCCATGATTTTAGCTGTGACGGATGAATTGGATAGATACTCCTCAATGGCTTTTGGGGAAAGCCATCGATTCTGTACCATGTCAACAATGCCATTGGTAAGCTCTGCACGCTTCTTGATGATTATATTGGTATGCTTTCGCATAAAAGGAATGGGGATTTCACGGAAAAGAGCTTTGACGGCGAACCAATCTGCCACCGCGCCTGCCAGTCCCGCTTCAAAACCGAATGCGAGGATTTGCCAGCCTGCTCCGCTTATGATATTGAGTTTCAACAAGGCTTCAAGCAGAATGAACCCGCCGCCGGCGATGCACAGCGAGATTGTACCCAGATAATTCTTGGGATATTCAATATTGGAATTTAAAGGATCAGTCATTTTCGCCATTGTTCACGCTGCTTTTCGATAATTCTAAGGTATTATAGCAAATTTATCTCCACTAACAATGAAAATAAAGGGGTCAGACACCTTTATTGTTGACAGCAGCGTATTGTCGGCTATAATTGGCCGTCATGCCCAGACAAATACGAAAAGCAAAAGGCGGTATAGTCTATCACGTCCTGAACCGTGCCAATGGTCGGCTGAGGATTTTTAAGACGGCGGCGGATTTTGCCGCATTTGAGCAGATTCTGGCCGAAGGGATCGAGCGGTTTAAAATGCGGCTGTGCGGCTACTGCCTGATGAGCAACCATTGGCATCTGGTCCTTTGGCCGCGCGCCGACGGCGACCTGTCCTCGTTTATGAAATGGCTCACAGGGACGCATTCGCATCGCTGGCACGCCGCCCACGGCACCACAGGCATCGGCCACCTCTATCAGGGACGCTACAAAAGTTTTCCCGTCCAGGGCAGCCTGTATTACCTGATGCTGATGCGCTATGTCGAGAACAATCCCAAACGAGCCGAACTGGTCAATAGTTGCAGGCAGTGGGAATGGAGCAGTCTGGCAATCCGCACTGGCGGCAGTAAACCGATCCCGCTTAGCGACGGCCCAACGCGGTTGCCCGACAATTGGCTCAAACTGGTCGAGGGCATCGATGAAACACCGACCGAAGAAATCCAAACCTGCATCCATCGCGGCCGCCCGTTCGGCGATAAAGACTGGGTTGCCAAAATCGCCAAAGACTTCGCCCTCGATTCCGCCCTACGCCCCCGCGGAAGACCCAAAATCGAGAAAGAACAATGAACAAAAACCAAAAAAAGTGTCTGAACCCTTTAGTTATCCCTGGGGTAGAAGCTTTAGAGTATAATGAGACTGTGAAGACTAGAAGCGAGGATTAGCTTTTTAATAAGAAAGGGTATTTTGAAATGAATAACGGTCAATTGATAGTGCTAATTTTGCTTGCGATTGCGTTTATGTTTGGAGCGTATTTTATACGAGCAGAGGTTAATAAAGGTGTTTCAGATGTTCGAAAAAGAAAATTATTCAGTATTCTATTTTATCTCTGTGTAACGTGGTCGATTTTGTTGGCCATATTTATCCCCCTCTTTTTTTGGGGAGTTTTTGAATAAATGGAAAATCAAGATCATAAAGAACTCCCACTCTGGACAAAAGTAGTAATTTATATTTCACCTTTGTTGGGTTTTGTTTGCTTTTTGGTTATGACAACTATCTATCCTGTTAGACTGGATTTTGAGAAAATCATTATCATAGGAGGCTCTCTCACAATTTTTGTATATGTGATTTTGTTTTTAGGTCGTTTTTTCTTTACACCCAAAAAATAGGGATTGGACTACTGAAAAGGCCACCAACCGCACCGTTGACTTTAGGTACGATGCGGTCTATAATCGGACGTGATAATTAGATAATTAAAGGGGTCAGACACCTTTATTGGTAACCCCTTATTTTGAAACCGGTTATATTTATTATTTATTTCGAGATTGCATCAAAAAAAACGCGTATCTTAAATTTGGAGTACGGGGTTAAATTTCTTTTTTCCAAAGTTGCTGGAGTTTGCAACAAATTGTCCTTTGTTAATCAAGCCTATTTCCCTTGCTTTGATGGCGAGGTATTTCGTACAATACGGTATCCTGTCAGGTCTGGCCACGGCGTGTCGGACATCGATAGGCGGCGTTCCGGAGAGGATTACCCCGAGGTCTTCCGGTGCGAATGTCACGTGTACTGGCGTTCGGGTTACGTAAAATCGCGCCGGTCTGAAATTGCACCTGTGTAATTCGAAGAAAAGAGTAACTATGAAAGTATGTGACTTTAGCCGCTCGTTTATACGATGGAGAGTGGATACTCAGAAGAAACCTGCGCTTACCGTTTCTCAGAAATTGCCCATGACGCTGAATAATGTGCGGGTGCCTATAGAGTGCCGGCTGGAACTGGTTGATCCCCAAGGCAAGAAGAATGCCTACGTTTTAACAGCCAGCTGCAAATCGGAGCAGGTCTGGGTGCAGGACAAGGTTTGGCATCAGCCCAATGCGGATATGTGTGTCATCGCCTCTGAGGATCAGTTCCTCGTATTCAAACGCTGGGATAAATGCAACAAAGGGGTTATGCGATATCCGACGACCCTTGGAGTTCAGCCCGAACGCCAGTTAGAACGTGCGGAGGCGGCTTTCGACCGGTTCTCGATTGACCTTCATTGGGTCGAATCGCGCCGGCTGCAGACCACGCCGGAAATTATTGAGGTCTTATTTTCCGGTAAACCCGTTGTTGCACGAACGGAATATCACCAGGATGCCTGGTCGGTGATGATTGAATACCCTGTCAAAGCGGTCAATTTTAGTGAGCGGGAAGCTTATTACCAAGTTGACACCGGGCCTATAATTTTCCCCGAGGTCAGATCAGAAGGAGTTGAAACGATAGCGAAACTGCAGTTGGCCTACATCGCGCACAATTGCCCGGAATGGGCTGAATTGATCGTTTGTGTGCCCACCGCGATCAACGACAAGGATACCGTTTTTCATTATTCCCAATCGGTACGGATCACCGGAACAATGAATTCGCTGTTTGTAATTGAATAATTAAAGGGGTCAGACACTTTTAATTTAATGTGACCCCTTTAATTTAATGAATATGAAAAATAAAGCAAGCCAAATTATATGGACCATATCAGGTTCTGCGTGGTGGTTATACTCGCTTTTCCTTTTGACAGATTTGTTTTTTTCAGAAGCTATTTCGAATATTGCGATTAAAAATGGTTCTTTCACTTTCTTTGGTTGGTCAATGGTCGGGTTTGCGATAGCATTAACTTGGCTGATGATATGGCGAATGTTAAAAGAGATTCACTGCAGAACAACTATTTCCATATTTTTAGCCCTTATTATTGCGGTATGCATGGGGTTTATGGAAATAATGACTCTCACTCCTGAGTGGTTTTGGCAAATACTGAATTAGTCGATTGAATTAAAAGGGTCAGGATTGAATTAAAAGGTGTCAGACACGTTTTTTCTAACCCCTTATTTTGAAACCGGTTATATTCATTTTTATTTCGAGATTGCACCAAGAAAAACGCGTATCTTAAATTGAGATACGGGGTTAAATCTCTTTTTTCCAAAGTTGCTGGAGTTTGCAGCAAATTGTCCTCTGTTAATCAAGTCTATTTCCTTGCAAAAATAAGGGGATTTACCATGATAATATCAGTGAAATCAGGCCTTACGCATCCTGTTAGTCCAGTTAAAAAATTTTTTAAAAATTCAAAAATTTTTCTTGTACGGCATTTGTTAGGTATGTATAATCCCGATTAATGTGTTGGTCGCGACACAAACGGAGGCTTGGTTGCCCGTAAATAGGCAGGCTGGAAACCGCGACAGGACGCAAAAAAGGTATTGGAGATTAGCCAATGGCCTGCCGACAAAACAAAGCCAGTTTTTATATTAATCTGCGAAATCTGTGGTTGCTCTTTTTCTCAAAACGAAGCCAAAATCCCCTGGCTGGTGGCTTGGCGCTGGTTGCCGGAGGCTATTTTTTCAAAACGAACCCAATTTCCACGTTTTTCAGTCAAAAATCGACCCTTATCAATCGTCAATGTGCAAAACGAACCCAATTTTGCCTTCCAGTCGCATTCTTGACTTTACCGGCAGGCTCGCTTACACTTTGGTATCCAGATTCGGATATGAAAGGTAAGGTTTAAATGATTGTAACACGATTTGCTCCCTCGCCAACGGGCTATCTCCATGTTGGCGGGGCGAGAACAGCATTGTTTAACTGGCTGCTGGCCCGACGGATGGGCGGCAAGTTCCTGCTGCGCATCGAGGATACCGATGTCAAACGCAATACCCCGACCGCCACGGCGCAGGTTCTTCAGGACCTCAAATGGCTGGGGATCGACTGGGACGAAGGTCCGGATAAAGACGGCCCGAATGGTCCCTATCTCCAATCCCAGCGGCTGGAGATATATACAAAATTTGCACATCAGCTTGTCGAGCATGGCAAGGCATATTATTGCTTCGATACTTCCGACGAATTAGGGGAAATGCGTAAGCAAGCCGAAGCCGAAAAGCGGCGCAGTGTCTATCAGCGGCCGGCGAAGTTTCCCGACAAATCGGAGGTAGAAAAAGCCCGCGCCGAAGGCAGACCCGTAACCATCCGTTTTGTGATGGACCAAAGCAAGCCGGTCGTTATCACCGACGAGATTCGCGGCCAGGTCCAGTTTGACCCCGCGGAATTCGGCGACTTTATCATTATTAAAAGTGATGGTTTCCCAACTTACCATTTTGCGGTGGTAATCGATGATGAATTGATGGGTGTTACCCACGTCATCCGTGGTCAGGAACATCTGATGAATACCCCCAACCACCAGCTCTTGCAGCAGGCTCTGGGGTTCCGTACGCCGACGTATGCCCACCTGCCGCTGATTGTCAGCGAAGGCGGCGGCAAACTCAGCAAACGTGAGCGTGCCAAAGTCCTCAAGGATGCGGTAAAAAAGACCCCCAATATCGATTTGTCCGCGATGGCCAATGCCGGCGGCATCGGTCTTGGCGAGGTGCAGAGCTTCCTTGCCGGCGATACCACCCCCGATATGCCGATTGTGGACGCGATGGCCGCATTTGTCGGCGTGCATCTGCCGGAAATTAACATTGTCGATTTCTTCAAAAGCGGCTATCTGCCGGAAACGATGCTCAATTTTCTTGCCTTGCTCGGCTGGAATCCCGGCGACCAGCGCGAAATTATGACTCCTGCGGAACTGACCGCATCGTTTGAGTTGTCACGGGTCAATAAAAGCAACAGCCTCTTTGACCGCAAGAAATTAGTGGCGTTCAATATGGAACAGCTTAAACTCTGTCCGCCGCAAAAGTTGCTGGCTTATTTCAAGGCGTACCTGAAAGAAAATGCTTCGCCGGTTGCCGCCGCGGAGGATGCCTTGCTGGCACGGCTCCTGAAAATCAGCGAAGGCGCCCGGACGCTGGAACAAATCGAGCAAAAATCACGCTTTGCGTTTATGGTCGATGATGCGATTGTCTATGATACGGATGCGGTAAATAAGATTTTGCTCAAAAATGATGGACTGGCTTTGCTTTCGGATATTTCACAGGGGTTGCGGGCATTGCCGCAACTGACAGCCGAATCCATCGAAGAATTGCTGCGGCGAATTGCCGAACAAAAGCAGGTTGGACTTGGCAAGATTGCCCAGCCGTTGCGAGTTGCACTGACCGGCACAACCATCAGCCCGCCGATTTTCGATACGGTGGATATTTTGGGTCTGGATAGAACGCTGAAACGAATTGAAATAACCATAAAGAAATTTACCGCATAGCGGTTAGGAGTATAGAATAATGTCATTATTAGTAACAGGTTCGATAGGAATTGATACGGTACGGACGCCTTTTGGCTATAATAAAGATTGCATCGGCGGTTCGGTGGTTCATTTTTCGATGGGCGCGGGAATGTTTGCGGATGTCAAATTTCTCGGCGTTGTCGGCGAGGATTGCCCATTTAATTTCAAGGAGTTGTTTGAGGCTCGCAATGTGGATTTAACCGGCCTTGAAGTCCGCAAGGGCAGCAAGACGTTCCGTTGGTCCGGCTCGTATGAGGGCGACATGAACTCTGCGCATACCGAGGCGGTGGAGCTCAATGTGCTGTCTGAAAATCCTCCGCAGATGCCTGAAAGTTACCAAGATGCGGAATATGTCTTTTTGGCCAACACCGCGCCATCGCTGCAAATGAAGCTGCTGGATCAGCTTAGCCATCCGTCGTTTGTTGCCGCCGATACGATGAATCTCTGGATTACCACCGCCAAAGACGACTTAAAGAAGCTGCTGGATAGGATTGATATGCTGATCATCAATGAGGGCGAAGCGAAATTGCTGACTGGGCATCGCAATCTGATTACTGCGGCCAAGGAAATTCTTGAGATGGGTCCGCGTGTGGTTATTATTAAAAAAGGCGAATATGGCTCGATGATGAGTACCGCCGAAGGCGATTGTTTCCTGCTGCCGGCGTATCCGACGACGGTGGTTATTGACCCGACTGGTGCGGGTGATTCTTTTGCCGGCGGTCTGATGGGGTACCTCGCTTCGGCAGGACGGGTGGATGTCATTAGCCTGCGTAACGCGATGGTTTATGGAACGGTTGTCGCGTCATATACCATTGGGGATTTTTCAGTCTATGGTATCCGCAATGCGACCCGCGCGATGATTGACGACCGGTTTGATCAGTTAAGAAAATTTACACAGTTTTAAAATATGCGTTTATTTATTGCCATCGAGATGAGCGAAGAGGTATGCGGCCGGATTGAGAAAGTCCGCAAGCGGCTTGCCAAAGAAACCGCATTGCCGCGCGGCGCCGTCAAATGGGTCGAGCCCGAAAATACCCATCTGACGCTCGTATTTCTCGGCGAGGTTGCCGATCAGCAGGTGATGGACGTCTGTGCCATTGTTGACGAGGTCTGCGCATCGCATCGGGGTTTTGAGCTTGAGGTTAAAGGGCTGGGAACATTCGGCAAACCCGTCCGCGTTGTCTGGGCGGGAATATCCGACAGTCCCGCGCTCAAAGCTTTGCAGCGGGAATTGAATCGGGGCTTTGAAGTTGCAGGCAGGCCGGTGGAAAATCGCGGCTATGCGGGGCATCTGACCCTGTGCCGCGTTAAACTTCCCGCCGCGGGCGATATGCTGCGAACCGCCATCATCCCGATGCAGGATGAGGCGTTTGGTACGAGTTTTGCCGATTCGGTATGCGTATTTGACAGTCATCTTTCCGGCGGCGCCCCGACCTATACCGTGGTGCATCGAAGAGAACTAAAGTGAAATTCAATAAGTGAAAACAGAAGACAGAATTCAGAAGTCTGAAGTCAGAAGTGAAATATCTCTTATTCTGGCTCCTGACTTCCAACTTCTGAATTCTTTCCCAAAAACTATGAACTAAGAACTACGAACTTTTATAGGAGTAAAACAAATGGCCTTTGCAAAGAAGAAAGCCGCCCCGGCGAAAGAACACATCAGAGAAACCGTTAAAGCAGATACGGATAAGAGCAAGTCTTCCAAGGAGGAAGCGGCCACCGTCAAGAGCGACGCCCTGGATCGGGCCATTGCCCAGATCGAAAAGCAGTACGGCTCCGGCTCGATTATGAAGATGGATGAATCGACCGTCAAGAAGATTGATGGTATCAGTACCGGCGCACTGTCGCTGGATATTGCTTTGGGCGGGTCGGGTATTCCCCGCGGCAGAATCATCGAATTTTACGGTCCTGAATCTTCTGGCAAAACGACGCTGGCACTGCACGTAATTGCCAACGCTCAGAAAGTCGGCGGCGTGGCCGCGTTCATCGACGCCGAACACGCGCTGGATACGACCTGGGCCAAGAAACTCGGCGTCAATGTCAATAATATGCTTGTCAGCCAGCCGGATACCGGCGAACAGGCGCTGGATATCTGCGAAATGCTGGTCAAATCCAACGCCGTTGATATTATCGTGATTGACTCGGTTGCCGCATTGGTGCCGGCGGCTGAATTGCAGGGCGAAATGGGTCAAAGCCACGTCGGTCTGCAGGCTCGCCTGATGAGTCAGGCGCTGCGGAAACTGACCGGCGTAATCAGCAAAAGCAAAACCTGCGTGATCTTTATTAACCAGATTCGTATGAAAATCGGCGTGATGTTCGGCAACCCCGAAACCACCACCGGCGGCAATGCGCTCAAGTTCTATTGCTCCGTCCGTATCGACGTCCGCCGTGTCTCGACGATTCAGGATGCCAAGGGCGAGGCCATCGGCAACCGTGTCCGGGCGCGCGTGGTCAAAAACAAATGCGCCGCCCCGTTTAAGACCTCCGAGTTCGATATCATGTTCGACAGCGGCATCAGCTCCGAAGGCGATCTGGTTGATTTAGCCGCCGAAATTGAAGTTATCAACAAGAGCGGTGCATGGTTTACCTATGGTACCCATAAACTCGGCCAGGGCCGCGACAACGCCAAACAATATCTCGTCGAACACAAAGACGTGATGGATGAAATCAAGACCAAGGTACTTATTGCCAAAGGCCTGATCGCGGCAGAATAAGAAGTTAAGAATACAGGAATGTAGGAATACAAGAATACAGACAGGATTGATGGAATTGTTCCGTCAATCCTGTTGATCCTGTCAAGAAAATAAGTTTTGTAAACTATAAACGTATTGCAGGTATTAACAATGAGAAAAGAAGAGGATGCTAGTCAAAGACTTGATGGACAACTTATTAAATCCATTAAAGTTAAAGGCCTTGGTGATATAGCCAAGGAATATGGAGAGCTGGGCTTAGATTTGGTTATTGATAGTGAGATATTGAGAGGCATTCCCATCATAAGCACCTTGATTAATGTCGCGAAGGTCATTGGTAGTGTAAGGGATAGGTTGTATTTAAAAAAACTTCTACACTTTTTTGAAAAAATCGGCGATACCACACAAGAGGAACGGGAAAGATTTATTGAAAAAAACTGTAAAGATAGCAAATTATTCGAAGAAGCCGTTTTACTTATTCTGGAACAGGCTGACAATATGAATAAGTCGAGTCTTATTGGGAAAACATTCAAAGCTTGTATTAAAGGTGTGATTACATATGATGAGGCACTAAAATTATCTGATATGATTAATAAAGCGTATTGGTCAGATTTAAATACCATGATGGCGAATGATTCTGTCAAAATAAATGAAGACAATCAAAGCCTTTTTACGGCAGGTTTTTATCGAATTACAAATGCCCCAACACATAGTAATACTCCATATGGTGGTGGTGGAACGATGAGATATGGGATTACTTCTTATGGTAAAAAAATGATAGAGATTTCGAAAATGTAAAAGAAACCAAACTGGATTGAACGTAATGTACAACTGGAGTGAGATTCTATTTGACCGAATGGATAGCTGGAGACATTTACCAAACTATCAACTTGAACGGCGCGCGGATTTATTTTTCTCTTTGTATCTCCCTATGGCTTTGGAGGCTAAGCTGGGTATTTCAATTCACCCGATTATTGTGCCTGAATTTCCAGTACGCATAGGCACGATATATCCTAACATTGAAATAGACAAATCATACAAGATTGATTACGTCTGTTTTTCACAAGACTTGAAAACGGCTATTTTTGTTGAACTGAAAACCGAAGGATTGTCTCGACGAGAGAAGCAGGACAAGTATTTATCCACAGCACAGGATGTGGGATTTGCATCGCTGCTCGATGGATTATTGAAAATTTTTAAGGCAACAAATGCCAAGCGAAAGTACTTTTGTCTATTAAAAGTGTTGTCGGAAATTGGATTTTTGAAGTTGCCTTCAAAAATGGAAGAGATCGTCAAAAAAGATAGCCTTGTGGGGATTAACGCTTTTGCCGATAGCATAGCAATTTCCTGTGAAGCGAAAAAGCCAATTGTTGTCTATCTCCAGCCTAACGGTCAACGGGATGATGTTTTGACATTTGAAGAGTTTAGCAGAACTGTCGAAAAATTTGATGATGAGTTGTCCCGACGATTCGCAAAATCGCTTCGAGAGTGGGCAGCAGTTCAAGCGGGAGAGAGCTTGTGACAAAATTCAGTGTGAGCAGAGTCTGTCCTATAAAAAAAGCGGGGGGGCTATTCGTGACGGAGGGATTCGATGGGGTCCATGTTGGCGGCTTTGACGGCGGGGTAGAGGCCGAAGGTCAGTCCCACCGCGCCGGAAATTCCGAAGGACAACAGCATCGACTGGGCGGTGATGACGGTCGGCATCTTGCCGAAGAACGTGACCGCTACAGGGATAATTGCCCCTAACGCCATTCCCAAAAGCCCGCCGGTTAAGGTCAGCAACAGCGTTTCGGATAAGAATTGAAGCACGATGTCTTTTTTTTTTTTTTTTTTTGCTTTTTTTATTTCTTTTTTTTTGGTATGTTTGCTGTCGTTGGCAAGCATGATATTCATAATGCCTTTATCGCCGACTATCAGCGAGATTGCGGCAATCGAGCCTAAGACGATGCTGAATATCCGTTTGGTGCGGATGGCCTGCCGCAGGAGTTCCAGCGGTACGACGATTTGATAGTCCTGCTCTTTATGGAATCGTCTAAGGGCTCCGTCCAGGACGTCCCGTGTGGGCAAAACCCGGTCGATGTTTGGGACTTTGACGGTGATTTCGCTGAGTTCGACTTTTTCGCCGACCATGCCGGAAGAGCCTCCGAATTGAATGGCGGTATCTCCGAAACGCGATCTCATCGTGGTAATCGGGATATAGATTCGTCCGCCGGAGCTGGCGGTTGAAGAGGCGGCTGTTCCAGTTTCAAGATGGTCCTCGCTGGATTGAACGCGGGCTTCACTGACGACGCCGATGACACGATAATAATTGCCGGCGATCTTGATGTCGGTATCGACCGGGTCGTCAAACATAAACAGATTGTCGGCCACGTTGCGGTCAACAACACAAACCGCCTCGTTATGGCGCAGGTCGGAAGCGCTGAGAAATCGCCCCAGATTCAACTCTATCGAGGCGGATTCCGTATACCATTCGACCGTCCCGACCACATCCACGGCCAGAACACGACTGCGATAATAGGCCCTGTCGGAAATGATCTTGGATTGTACCACGACCTGAGCGTCGGGAATGGTTGCCCGAAATCGCTCGGCATCGTCATAGGTCAGGCCGTACTGGGTGATGCTTTGCTGGGTGCTGTCGCTGGCGGTTTGCTGCGGGGGCTTGACCGTTTTGAGGATGATGTTGGTGCTGCCGAGGCGGGCGATCTGTGCCTGCGCCTGCTGGCTGGCGCCTTCGCCGATGGCGAGCATCGCAATCACGCTGGATACGCCGAAGATGATGCCCAGCATGGTGAGCATGGAGCGAAGCCGGTGCAGCCAGAGACTGCGAAGACTGACTTGCAGGACGCTGATAAGCTGTGTCCACGGAATCATTGGTCGCCTCCGTTGACAATCTGCCGTTCGATTTTGCCGTCGAGCATGTGGACGGATCGCTGGGTACGTGATGCAACGTTGGGATCGTGGGTAACGACGATGAGGGTTTTGCCGAGGGCGTGAAGCTGGTCGAGCATATCGAGGATTTCGCGTCCGCTTTTGCTGTCGAGGTTGCCGGTCGGTTCGTCGGCCAGCAAAATCAGCGGGTCATTGGCCAGCGCCCTGGCGATGGCGACGCGCTGCTGCTGTCCGCCGGATAGCTCCGAAGGTTTATGCTTGAGACGTTCACTGAGACCGACTCGTCCGGCCAATTCTTCGGCCCGCTGTCGGCGCTGATGCTTGGGGACCTGCTGATAGTACATCGATACTTCGATGTTTTCGATGATATTTAATTGCGGAATCAGGTTGAACGACTGAAAGATAAAACCGATGCGTTTGCCGCGGATGCCGGATAAGGTGTCGTCATCCATTTTTGAAACGTCCTGATCGCCCAGCAGATAGCGGCCGCCGGTCGGTCGGTCAAGACATCCGAGCAGATTTAAGAGCGTGGATTTTCCGGAGCCGCTGGGGCCCATAATTGAGACGTATTCCCCGCGATAGAAATCCAGATCGATTCCCCGCAGTACCGGCAATTCGGTCTGCCCGAGGAAATACGACTTGCGGACATCTTCCAGCCGCACTACAACTTCTCTGGACTCCGATGTCATTGGGGCTGTTCCTTCGGCATCATATGACGTTCCGGATTCTGCTGATTCTGTTCCGGGCTGAAACCATTTTCCGGTTTTGGACGTGAACGGCGGCCTGACCGGGGTTGAGACTGGGGCTGGTTGCCGTCATTTTGCGGAGCGTTTTGATGTTCCAAAAATGGCGGTTTGTCCTTTTTGGTTTCAGCGTCAGGTGTTGTCGCGCTGGGTGTTTTTGGAGCTGCATTTTGGGGCTGGTCGTAGACACGCGGAGGATTCAGGATGACTTTTTCGCCTTCTTTGAGACCCTCGAGAATCTGCACATACTTATCGTTGTATGCCCCGATTTTAACTTCACGTTCTTTTCGGTCGCCGAGGGTATGGATATAGCAAATCTTTTTGCCCGCGCGATTGGCGACGCATTGCAGCGGAACCGCGATGACATTCTTTAATTCGGCAATGACGATTTCGACTTTGGCGGACATTCCGGGACGCAGCGACTGGCCGCCTTCGAGTGTTACATCGGTGGCATAGAGTTTTAAATCCGGGTTGGATAAAAACGATCCCGGGTCCGGCAGGGGAGCGATTCTCAGCACTTCGCCGGAAAAGGCCATATCGGGCATCGCATCGATGGTGATTCGGGCTTTCTGGCCGACGATGACTTTATCGATATTTGTTTCGTGAACTTTCGTATCGACCAGAACATCCGAGGCGCTGGGTATCGACATAATTTCTTCCCGTTCGGCGACTTCGCGTCCTATTTCGATAGAGGTTCTTGAACGGCTGCCGAATCGCTGGTTCTGTGAAGCATAGACAACCATTCCGGGGCACGGCGCTTTGACGGTGCTGGCGGCGATTTGACGCTGTAATTTTTCGAGGCGTTCTTTTTCGAGAGCGAATTTGGCTTCGGCGTTGCTGAACATTGCTACGGCCTGTGCCTCCTGCGAGCGTGCTTTGGCCAGGATTCGTTCGAGCTGCCGTTCGGATTCA
>CAYTHV010000044.1:0-21085 GCA_964437685.1 uncultured Pirellulales bacterium | reverse complement strand
ACCCACAGAGATACGATAAACAAAATCCTCCCTGCCTCGATAAATCGAATCACGGATTTCCAATTCATACGTTCCGGTTTTAGGAACCGTATAAAAGATTACCGGGTCAGGACCAAATTGATAGTCGTCATTAAAAGCTGCAATCCCACCATTGGCATCATAGAGCGTCAACGTCGCCTGAAACCAGCCGGGTACCGCATCGGCCAGGTAAGGAATCAAACTGCGTGCCTGTGCCTCCATGACCAATTGCTGTCCCTGATACGCACGAAACCGAAAACGATCAATATCGCCCGGCAAAACCTGACCATTCAATAAAACAGGCAGCTCAACGGGTTTATCTTTCATTTGAGCGGCCATTCCCGGAAATTTTGAGAGAGCGGGAAAAGCCTTGACAATCTCTTCGTCATCTCCATTATTCGGTTCCAGCTCTCGAATTTCCGGCAGCGATCCAATCTGAAAAACAATCGGATTGGATAGCCCCATCTGAGTCCTGATTCGCAGCTCCCGATTACCGACAACAGTATTGGGATCAATCGTGACTTTTATTAATACCGATTCGGCGATTTGCCTGTTTTGCTGTTGTTTTTGCCGGGAAGTTAACAGAACGGTCGTAATATACATTAATTCCCTGAGACTTTTATTGTCAAGATCATACAGCAGTGGATGTTTCGGCAACGATACCGACTGGGATTCAGCATCGTTTTCTGTCGGCGGCAAAGCCGGCAGACTTTTGCCGGTTAATTCCGCGATCCGCTTTGCCCGCACATCTCTAATACATTTCTGGATTTCTTCCCGCTCTTCTTTTTTAATGTTCATCATCGGCGGCATAAACTCAACAACGGATGCCTGAATGCCTTTGCCTGAAACGTAGATATCCGTCGCCCCACGGAGATTCTGCCCTCCCGCTGCGATCAAAATCGTCGAACCCTGCTGTCCGCCGGCCGGATAGAGATAACCAATATGAGGGGACTTTTTTTCCGACTCACTCTGTACCGTCGCGACACAGAAAGACAATATTGTAAAAAATACACACCCTCTTACCATCATGATAAACTCCAAGCATTTACATAATCTCTGTAAGACGTCCGCCTGCCTGTGAAGCAGGCATTACCTTAACATCCAAATGGCGAGGGTTAGGCATTAGGCCATCCGGATCGATGCCGAGCAGAGAATACATGCTGCCAAGCAAATCCTCCGGATGAACAGGACGCTGTGCTACTTTGGACCCTGTTTCATCGGAAGAACCAACAACCCGTCCACCTTTAAAGCCGCCGCCGGCGATGACCGAACAAAAACACTCGCCATAATGTGCGCGTCCGCCGTTCCAGGGCGATTCCCACAGGACTTTCGGACTGCGCCCAAATTCACCGCCCCACCAGACAATCGTACTGTCAAGCAATCCACGGTCACTTAAGTCTTGCAGAAGAGCGGACATTCCCTGATCCATTTCCGGTAATTTACGCCGCATTGTTTCAAAGTGCTGTTTATGAGTATCCCACCCCTTATAATTAACGGTTACATACGGCACACCGTGCTCAACCAAACGCCTGGCCATCAGGCAGGATTGGCCGAATGTATGACGACCATAGCGATCTCGAATCTCTGTTTTTTCTTCAGCAAGATCAAAAAGTTTTCGGGCATCACCGAACATCATACCATAGGCTTTTTTTTGACATTCATCCAATTTTTTAAATTGTGAATTACCGGGCATAGCTTTGCCAAGCGTATCTAAGCTATGAAGCAATTCACGGCGGCTTTTCTGCCGGGTATCCGTAATCCCCTGGGCAACAATTCCTTCCACAACATACACTTTCTGGTTCGGATCGCCGCCGGTGGCAAACGGTTTATAGAGCGGCCCAAGAAAACCCGCCTCTGAAAAACGACCCTGCGGCTCTGTCAGCACAACATACGGAGGGACAAGGCCTTTATAGCCATGGTCATATCCCTTGAATGAAGAAGTCACTGCGCCGATACAGGGATAGACCAACCGATCAACATCACGTCCCGTTTGGACCTTATAGGAAGCAGTTTCATGTGCATTAATGCCATGCGTCATACTGCGGATAATAGAATATTTATCCGCCTGCCTGGCCAGCAGCGGCAATAATTCACAAATTTGAATCCCCGGAACATTGGTTTCGATGGGCTTGTACAATGGGCCGCAATAATCATAACCCGCCTGCGGCTTGGGATCAAAAGTATCCAGATGCGACGGACCGCCCCACATCCAAATCTGAATAACCGATTTCGCTTTAGGTTTAACCGTCACAGATTCTGCGCGAAGGTCCAGAGAATCAAGCAAGACCAGACCGGCCGCCCCCAAGAGTCCCCGTTTGAGAGTTTCTCGCCGACTCATAAAATATGTGCCTGCTGGTCTATCCATATAAATACCTCTGAAAATTAATGGCGATACAAAAATTCCTTAGTATTGATTAGCGCCCAGGCCAGATCATTGACCGCCTGTTCCAATTTAATATCTCCTGTCCGGAAATATTTTTCTATCACGGACTGTTCATCCTCAGTTGGGTAGCGCGACAGAATCGTCAGATAAACCGTATTAATCAGCATGCGTAAATCACCTCTGGATGTTCTAATGGCATTCTTTAGCAGTTTACTTTTTTCAATCTTCTTTTGAATATCCGTAGAATTCAGCAGATGCAGTCGCTGCGCATCGGTAGGCTGGTTGTTGCGTTCGGATTCAAAACCCGTATCGCGGGCCGGGCGTCCAAACATTTCGAGAAACAGGCTGGTCGTACTTCCATCAGCTAATTCAATCGTTCGATTCTCTTCAGGAATAAATGTAAACGGCTCCGGAATGGGACTGGAATAACTTTCATGATCGCCGGAAATCAAGCACAAAGCATCTATCAGGACTTCCGCTTCGAGCCGACGCATAGGATAACAGGCAAACAGAGCCTCCGCATTGGGGGCATCGCTGCGGGGAATAGAGGATTGCTGATAGGTGCGTGAGTTGAGGATCAACCGATATATATGCCGCAAATCATAATTGGCTTTAACCAATTCCTTTTCAAGAAAGACCAGCAATTCTGGATTGACTGCGGGGTTATCCGGCCGAATATCATCGGGTTCATGGATAATTCCTTTGCCCATCAGCCACGCCCAGATGCGATTGACGATATTTTGGGTAAAAAATGGATTGTCCGGCGCAACCAGCCAATCTGCAAAGACCTGACGCGGATCTTTGCCCGCCTGAATCTGAACCACAGTACCATCCGGAAAAACGGCTTTCAACGGGTCCGTTGGGGCCGGGTCAAGAATGACTATCTCTTCTTTCCATTCGGCCGTCTGTTTATATTGAATCCGTGAAAAAAAAGCCGCCATGCATTCCCGACGCGATTGAGGCCAGGTATCAAAACGTACCCCCATAAAAGTCAAAGCAACCGCGCCGGCAATCGCGGATGGCTCTCGGCCCTGAACTGCACGGTAAAAATTAACCTGCGGCGTGCGAAAATTACTGCCGCTGGAAGTCAGCAATTGACGAACAAACTGGTCATAAGGCATATTGTTCACCAGTGCGTCTTGAATCCAGCGGTGATATGCCTGTACTGCATTGGGCCAAAGATTGATTGGAAACTCAGCTTTCACTCGCAATATATCACACCATTTCAGCGAGGCATACTCAGCAAACTCCCTCCGCTTTAAAAGGTCATCAATCAGCATCGCACGCTTATCAGGACGGCGATCCCCCAGAAACTTACGGACATCCTGCGGCTCAGGCAGTGTCCCTGTGATGTCCAAATAGACACGCCGAACAAAAACCTCATCGGAACACAGATATGCAAGCGGAATCCCCTGCTTTTGGAGTGAGGAAATCACCCATTGATCCACCTGATTGTTTGCGATATTCGCATCGGTTATTTCAAAAGGTTTGACGGCTGCTCCTCTTCCTGCCTGTCCTGCCGTCAGGAAAATTGCAACCAACATAACAAGCAAAAACCTACTTAAACTCCAATACTCACAATACTGCATAGGCTTAGTCTGCTTCCAAAATATCCCTTAATCACGTAATTTTCAGTCTTAGACGGAAAATAGCAAACTCTTTATTGCAATATTGTATTTTTATGATACAAAATTCAATCAATCTTCCATGAATTTTGATGATCAAGACAGCCTATAAAAAAATGTCATTACCGCCCTGACCAAAAGAGCTGTAATGACATAATTAATCACATGTTATGACTATTTCACACAATCTTGACGCTTATTGGATATAGTCATTGAGAATATTCTCAAACAGCTCCTGTTGTCCGCTCTGAAGTTTCGGCTCGCCATTTTCCAGGGTGTACTTTTCAAGTTCTGTAAAGCCAACCTGTTTCTTTTCGATTTTTTTACCAAAGACGGTATCCCAGCCCGCATATCTTTTTGCAATTAGCTTATCAAACTTTTTGTCCGCAATCATTTTGGCGGCAATCTTTAGTCCTCGAGCAAAGGCATCCATTGCGCCGATATGGGCATAGAACAAATCTTCAGGATCAACAGATTGCCGTCTGACTTTGGCGTCAAAGTTCAGGCCGCCCGTGGTAAAGCCGCCGCCTTTGAGAATGGTGTACATCGCCAGAGTCGTTTCATAAATATCCGTCGGAAACTGGTCTGTATCCCAGCCCAAAAACAGGTCGCCGCGATTGGCGTCCACGGAGCCCAATATCCCATTATCCACACAGAATTGAAGCTCGTGCTGGAACGTATGACCTGCCAGAGTCGCATGATTGGCTTCGATATTCAGCTTGAAATGCTCAAGAAGATTATACTTCTGCAAAAATGCAAAGCAGTTGCCCGCATCCGAATCATACTGATGCTTGGTCGGCTCTTTGGGTTTTGGCTCAATATAAAACTGCCCGCCAAATCGAATTTTCTTTTTGTAATCAACCGCCATCTGCAAGAGTGTCGCCAGATGATCAAATTCCCGCTTCATATTGGTATTCAGCAACGTTTCATAGCCTTCCCTGCCGCCCCAGAACACATACCCCTGACCGCCCAACTCTTTCGTCACTTCCATGGCTTTCTTGATTTGGCTGGCCGCGTAGGCAAAAACCGCAGGCGACGGATTGGTCCCGGCCCCAGCCATAAATCGCCGATGGCTAAAGGCATTGGTCGTCCCCCACAGCAGCTTTACGCCGGTATCTTTTTGCAGCTTCTTTGCAAATGCGACAATTTTATCCAGACGCTTATTCGTTTCTGACAAATTATTTGCCTCCGGAGCAATATCCCGATCATGGAAGCACCAGAAGTTAACGCCCAGCTTGGTAAAAAATTCAAACGCCGCAACCATGGTATCCTCGGCTACTTGCATCGGGTCGCGGGATTGATTATAGTTTCGCAGGATCGTCCCGGGGCCAAACGGGTCAGAACCCAGCCCTTTGAAAGTATGCCAGTAACACACCGCGAAACGCAGATGCTCTGCCATCGTCTTCCCCAGTATCTTCTGCTTGGGATTATAGTGTTTAAACGCTAACGGATTTTTCGAGTCCGCGCCTTCATACCGGATTTTTTTGACTTTTGGAAAAAATTCATTCATTTTATGATCTCCGCTGTAATTGTTGATTTAGCTTTTCCAGCCACCGCTGATAAGCCCGGCGATAGTCCGCCACGGCACGTTCAGAGGGTTCTATTGTTTGGACACATTGTAAGCCCACAAAGGCTTCTTTCGCCTGCTTATAAATACCTGCCCCGATTCCCGCTCCTCGCGCAGCTCCCGCAGAACCATCCGTATTATAGAGTTCTACCGTCGCACCAGTCAGCGTCGCAAAGGCTTCTCGGAACAGCGGACTTAGGAACATATTGGCCTGCCCGGCACGAATCATCTTAACCTGAATTCCCATATCCCGCATAATCTCAAGGCCATAATTCAAGGCAAAAACAATCCCTTCCTGACCGGCACGAAGCAGATGCCCCTTGCCGTGGGTGTTCAATTGAAGACCGTGAACAGAAGCACCAATATCTTGATTTTCCAACGTGCGTTCTGCGCCATTGCCAAAGGGCAATATGCAAAGACCATCGCTGCCTATCGGAGCCTGCTGTGCCAATTCATTCATCTGAGAATAATCCAGACCGTTGGCGATATTATGCTTAAGCCAGCTATTCAGGATACCCGTGCCATTAATACACAACAAAACGCCCAATCTTGGATTATTCAGCGTATAATTGACGTGAGCAAAGGTATTGACCCGCGATTGCCTATCATAGTTGGGTTTATCGCCGATGCCGTACACAACGCCGGAAGTCCCCGCAGTCGCCGCAACCTCGCCGGGGTTAAGCACATTCAGCGATAATGCGTTATTCGGCTGGTCGCCCGCACGATAGGAAACAACCGTACCAGCCCGAAGCCCAAGTTCGGCAGCCGCCTGCTGGGTCAATTCTCCCTGAACTGAAAAAGTCGGCACCGCATCCGCCAGCAAAGCCCTATCCACACCATAATAATCAAGGACAAAATCAGCCTGTTTTTGCTGTTTGAAATCCCACAGAATCCCTTCCGACAAACCGGATATAGTGGTATGAATACTGCCGGTTAACTTCATCGCAATATAATCGCCGGGCAGCATCGCCTTATAGATTTTCGAATAGATTTCCGGCTGATTATCCTTAACCCATTTTAGCTTCGAAGCGGTAAAATTACCGGGAGAATTAAGAAGATGTTTGAGGCACTGATCCTGTCCAATGTCTTTAAAGGCCTTATGGCCAATCTCAACCGCCCGACTGTCACACCAGATAATTGAAGGCCGTAAAGCCTGTTTTTGTGCGTCAACCAAGACCAGACCGTGCATCTGGTAAGAAATACCGACAGCTTTGATATCCGCCGGGGCAACTTTTGAAACTGTAAGCACTTTTTGCGTCGCCATTTTGACATTTTGCCACCAATCCTCAGGATGCTGTTCGGCCCAGCCGCTTTTTTCTGCGATAATCGCCATCTCTTTTTCCGGCGAAACCGCGGAGGCAACCACCCTGCCCCCCTCGGCGTCCAGCAAAGTGACCTTAATCGACGACGTCCCGCAATCATATCCCAATAGATACATAATCAAATCTCCATATTTCTAATATCTACATTTTATAACAATAAAGACTTGAATCAAATACCATTTTACGTTAAAATATAACCAGTTTACGCACAAGGCCCCCATGAAAAAAGTACTGGTTATCGTCGATACATCCCGCCTGACAGGCAGGGAACTGCTCAGCGGAGCGGAAAAGTATATCTCCGCCTTTACCAAATGGGAGGTCTATACCCTAACCCCAAATTACCTGACTAAAGACTTCTCCAAAAAACTGCGGAATCTGGACCTTGATAATTTTGATGGTTTTTTCGTTTGTTATACGGAAAACATTGAACCGATTCTGAATATAAAAAAACCGAAAATTATCCATCATACCCCTAAAGAAATTCTCCCGGGCGCCAGCCTGATTGTCACCCACTCATCCAAAATAGGAGAAATGGCCGCGAATTATTTTATTTCGCTGGGATTTAAAAACTATGCGTATTGCGGCTTTAAAAATATCGCCTGGTCGGATGAACGATACCGCAGTTACGAGCAAATGCTCAGAAAAAACGGCATTGAAACCATCCACAGTTTCATCGACACCCCTTCACGGGATAAAGATATCCATCAGCCGCCATTGATAAACTGGCTGAAAAAACTGCCTAAGCCGATAGGCATTTTCGCATGCAATGACGACCGGGCTATCTATATTTTGGAAGCCTGCAAAAGCCATCGCATTCATGTGCCCGAAGAAGTCGCCATACTCGGGGTAGATAACGACAGTTTGATCTGCAACCTGTCTTCTCCGCCCTTATCCAGCATATCGCTCAACTTTGAGAACACAGGCTATCTGGCCGCCAAACATCTCGACCAGTTAATGAGTCGCCGAACAGGCGAGAAAATCTTTAACGTCGATCCGGTTGAAATCGTCACACGTAAATCGACAGATGTGCTTGCCATGGATGATAAAGATGTGGTTTTGGCCTTACAGTACATCCGGCAAAACTTCGACAAACCCATCCAGGTCGCGGATGTCGTAAAAACAACCGCAATCTCACGCCGTGAGCTGGAATATCGATTCCGAAATATGCTGAAGAGAAGCATTAAAGATGAAATTGAACGGCTCCGAATCGAGTTTATCAAGAAAAAACTGCTTAACAGCAGAGAGCCTCTTTATAAAATCGCCGCCCTGCTGGAGTTCACCGACCCGGAACATTTTTCGCGGTACTTCAAAAATCAAACCGGCGTCAGCCCTTCGGTATTTCGGCAAAATTTAAGCAACACCATTAAGCCTGAATCATAGTCGGTTTAACTGAAACTATGATTTACAGGCGGCGTCATTCGGGCCATAAAAAACCTGATCTGCTTCGCTGAATTTCCAGCCCTTTTCTTCAATCGTCAATGGATTGCGTTGTCTGGCCTTGTCCTGAACCATCGCAATAGTCGTCTGCCAGTCTTCAATTCCACCTAACGCATCCACTTCCCGGACATTCTGCCAGCCGAGCGTATTGGCAACCTTTAAACTCTCAACAGGGTCTAATCCCCGTAAAAGTGCGGTTAAAAAACCTGCAATCGTCGCATCGCCGGCGCCCGTGGCGGAACCAAATTTCAACGCTTTATACGACCCGGCCCACATCTCCCTGCCGAACCAGCAGTCAATCTGTGATTTTTTAAAGATCGAAACTTTGGCCAATCTCTCTTGTTTTGCGGTTTTAAGATAATATCCTTTGATCCCATTTTTGATTGCTACAATTGCCGCCCCCATCGCAATCAGCTTATCAGCAAGCGAGGAACAGTCTTTTGCCTGATACACCAAAACCGGATCCTCTGAGCCGGCCTGCCGCTTTCGCGTATCAAACAAATCTTTGTCCAGCATATACGCGATCTCTTCGACGCTGGGCAGGAAAATATCAACGTACGGCAAAACGTCCGCAAAAACCTTTTTCCAATTGACCTTTCCCGATTCTGAATCAGGATCAGGCAAGGTCATATCCAGACTGGTGATTACGCCGCATTCTTTGGCCTTTTTGAATATCTTTACCAGTTCCCGGCCTTCATCCTGAAACATCCTTTTCATCAGGCTCGGATAGCCAAAATGAAACAATGAGCAGGTCGATAACGCGCCATAATCGACGTCTTCTGCTCCAAACGTATCATTCGTTCCGGGATGATGCAGGAATATCCGGTCAACTCCGGGCAAACTTAAAACAACCGAGTAGGATGAGGATTGTCCGGAAACGGTTTTGAAAGAGGCCGCACGCTCTTTGCCAACAAGCTGCTTGATAATCGAACCAAATGCATCGTCGCCAACTTTGCCGTTCAGCATGACATTTAGTCCAAGCTTGCTCATCGCAAGGCCGGTATTGGATACCGCTCCGCCGGTCCCAATCACTGCTTCGTTGACATTGATCAATTTCCCGGGTCGAAAAATCTGATCAAAACCACCCTTAATTCCCTGATCAAATCCCGGAGTAATATCCAGACAAATATGACCGGCGACCATGACATTCGTATTTAACCGTTCCGCCATAAAATTACCTCACTAACTCAAGATGGGCAGCCAACGCTGTAACTATGAATTATCCTTTATTGATATAATTCGCCAAGACTTCTTCCAAAGGAGAACTGCTCGGGTCGCAAAATCCAAGATGGGAATGTTTGATCCAGCCTTCTGCGTATTTGAATTTTTGGCTCTTCTGACCTATTTTCATACACATCTCTTTCATGGCGACAAGATAGGAATCCATCCCCTGACTGACATCCAGCCATTGTTTCTGACTTTGGTGTTTTGACAGCATTTCGGATTTCTTCTCGATTACATCCGAAACATTGACATAGAAATCCGCATTGACCGGCTCTTTCAGATAAGTTGTCAACCCATACGGAAGCGAATGATACAAAGTCAGACTCTTGCCAATAGTGTCGCGAGGCGGCTGAACCTGATAATTCTTCATTCCTCTGCAAAATGCGGCCGTCACAACCGTTCTGGCTGTATTGCTGTGGTCTTCCATATATTCATGGGGATACTGGGTTAGAACAATATCCGGGGCGACTTCACGAATCACCGACGTGATCTTTGAAATCAGATTTTTTTCATAAAAGATTTCAAGATCACCGACCAGGCTGTCATGAAAAACCGCTCCCATATAAGCACAGGCGGCTTTGGCTTCCGACCTTCGAATCGCGACAATCTCATCAACACTGTAAGCATCGGTCCCGCAGGATCCATTGGCAACATTCATATAGTGGACATCACATCCCGCTTTTTTCAGCAAAAAAAGCGTTCCGGACATCATAAATTCAATATCATCCGGATGGGCGGCGATGGCAAATACGGTCTTACTCATTACGATACCCTTTCCTGTTTTTAATGCATTTCAACGGTACAACTTCCAATGGCCGGACGATAGAAATTAAACTGCACATTCGGGTGTTCTGCCAGCAGGGACATCGGAACAGAGCTGTCCGGGATTTTCTTGCTGATCATCATTGTCGTCAGACGCATTCCAAACGGATTATCATGTGTCCCAGCCTGCCAGATAGAGACTTTCTCGGCCTTCCATGTCTCCACCGGGCCAACAGTCAGCGCAACGGTCGGCACGCCAGTTACCACCCCGCCGCCACTGGTGCGTGCATTCTGCATAATCGTTACCGGATGAAGATCGACCTTGCGGGTCGTAAGCTGTCTGAATTCCTTGGGAGTCGGCGGATTATCTTTATACTTGCCTTCTCTTTTCACAGGATCATTAAACGCCCAATGCTTGGTATCGCCCTGCCCGCCCTGCATCACAGCACATCGGACGCCATCCCAGCTTTTGATGTATTTGCTGGTATCCGCCGCCGGGAAATGGAGGTTTGAGGTCGGAATTCTCAGTTTTTTATCGATGCGGTTAAAACACATCTCCATATCCGCTTTTCTAAATGAAAGCGGGTGTGATTCCGGAGCTTCCTTGCCATTGATAAACCACTCATCCATACCCCAGAAATGGGCTTCTTTTTTCTTCAAATCGAGGCCAAGCTCGTTCACTTATCTTGCCACAAGCGGCAGTTGTTATATTGGACCGATCGGGCCACAGAGGCCGACCGGGTTATCCGCCGTGGACTGCTGCCATGCGGCGATATATTCCAACGCCTCAGCAAGATAAAAATCTTCAAGCGTATCATAAAAAACCACCTTAAAGCCTTTACGGCTCATTTGTTCCATATCTTTCAGGGTCAGCCTGGCGGCATCATTCAGGATATCGTCGTCTAAAGTCGTATAATCCCACCATTCCGGAGCCAACATACTTAATTTACGTGCCATTTTTTAATCTCCTATATTTCTCTTTAAAAATTTTATTTAGCCTCTTGTAACATTTTTCACAATAAATTCAAGCCATTTTGTTGATTCAATTATTTCTTCCAGCGTCAGCAACGGTCGGACCGGCTGGGTCAGGGAAATTTCATTCGCATACGCGATAAAATCCACCAGTTCATCTTTGATCTGATTATTAGCAGGTGAAATCATGCCATCCACCTGACACAAAATCTCCATATCGTCCACCCAAAGCCGCTTGGCGACAAAATCTCCCTTCCAGGTATGTCCGCCCTGAAAGATTTCAACTTCTCGCCGCTTGGCCTGAACGTCGGCAATCCACGAGACAAATAATGTCCCGACCGTACCACTTTCATGCCGTACCGAAAACAAGGCCTCACAGATTTTGCCCTCAACCCGCTTGATATCTTTCGGCTCAATTGCACAGATTTTGCCAAAAAAACATAACGCAAGATCAAGATCGTGAATGACCTTATCGACAACAATATCATCTTCTATTCGAGACGAATGCGATTGTGTTCGGAGAAACGAATATCGCTGCGCAACCGGCTGGGCGTTTTGCAGCAATGTTCTGATTTTAATGCAAACGGGATTATAGCGTTCGACATGCCCCGCCATCAGGCGTACATTGGAATTTTCCGATGCCTCGATTAACTCTTTCAGTTCCGCTTGTGCTGTGACTATCGGCTTTTCGACGAAGGTATGAATCCCCCGTTTCAACGAACCAAGAGCAATATCCTTATGCGTTTTTGTCGGCGTTGCCACAATCAGAATATCAGGCCGGGTACTATTGAGCATCGTCTCAACAGACTCAAACCGCTCAAAACGAGGCAATGGCGTCAAATTGTCCGCATGCGCATCGCAGATGCCGCAAATTTTAATTTTGCTGAACTGATCGCTGATCCCCCACTTGTAATAATTTTCAGTCTGACCGGAGGCAAGCTGTTCTAAGGCCATGCGGTGATAGTTTCCCATCCTGCCCATCCCGGCAATGGCAATCCGAATCTCCGATGCTGATAAAGGAATCAAGCTCACCCGATTAAACCCCGGCTTTAAACGCAACTAATCTTTGGACGGCGGTTGTCACATCCTGCAAACACTGGGTTCCGGCCTCCCGCTCAATCGACAAAGTCCCGGAAAAACCATTCTTTTTCAACCCAGTCAAAAACAACTCTGTCTTGACATCGCCTTCGCCCCAGACAACTTCTGTTCCCCACTGTCCCGGAACACCGGATGAAACCGCGTCCTTGATATGCACATGCCGAATCCATGGCGAAAGCAGTCCCAATGCTTCAACCGGTTCGCCCTTGCCGTAAAGAACCATATTGGCCGGGTCAAAATTCACACCCAGCGCAGGGTGATCCAGACGTGCAAGAAAAGTCCGCAGAGTTTGAGCGGTTTCCTGTCCGGTTTCAAGAAGAATGGTAACATTGTTTTTCCGGGCGGCATCCGCCAATTCCAGAAATCTGTCGCTCATTTTCCTGGCATAATCCGGCTCACTTAAATCAATGAAACCGGCATGAAACTCCAGATAAGGAACATTCAAAGATGCCGTGGCTTCTATTGCCTTAAAGACAAGAGCTTTATTTTCCGGCCAAAACGCATCCGGCACAATCCCGCCGGTTTGTTTGATCGATTCAAGCGTAGAATAATCCTCTTGCCCGAAGCCAATCATCGTAGCCGATATAGTCCAGCCATCCTGAATGAAATCCAGGCAGGAATATTCGCCATTACCTTTTTTTTCCAGAAAGGGATTCAGGAAAAGATGCACCCTGTCAATTCCCGTCCGGCTGCGAAGGTCATTGAGCCTGTGAAAATCAGTTCCAAGAGACCAACTGCACACTCCAATCGGCCAATCGCCGCAGTGCGTCATCGAACGGCAACCTCGCGACGTGTCTGTGCCGATTTCTGTTCCGCCAGAACCAGCTTGACGGAATTCTGCGAATCCCGCGGAGTAATAATCCGTGGTACCGACTTGCCGCTGACAGCCTTGACAAAATGTTCCAGTTCGCAGGAATATCCATCGCCCTTGGCCACTTTAGGCAGAACCACATTGCCTTTGGCGTCTGCGAGCTTGAACGCCGGACTGCGTGTGCAATCATAGCTGATCGTGGCGTTTTCCAGAACGATATTAAAGCTCATCTGGAAACCAAAACCCGGCTTCATCAGCCAGCCGCCCTCGGCAACAACAATCTTGCCGTCCGGATAAAGATAATCAGTTACGATATGGTCGAATGCCTTGGATGGACCTTTGGCGCCCCGGCTGAAAACCGACTTAGGCATTCCAAACAGATACTGGACAAAATCCGAATCGTGAATATGCAAATCCAGATTCGCTCCGCCCGATTTACGGCCGTCCAAAAGCCAATTCTTCCAGGACCACGTCGGCGTCAGGCTCAGCCGCTGAAATGTCGCGGCAAGCACTTTGCCGTATTTATGCGACTCAATAATTTCTTTGGCTTTGGCATATTCCGGCCAGAATCGGATGCAATGACCGACCTGCAGAATACGTTTGCTCTTTTTGGCCGCGTCAATCATTTTTTCGCACTCTTTGCCATCCATCGCCATCGGCTTTTCGCACAGCACATTCAGCCCGGCCTTAAGAGCCTTCAGCGTGTATTCACAATGCAAATAGGTCGGCAATGTGATCGATACCGCATCCAGCTCGACCGTTTTGACCATCGTTTCAAAATCCTGGAAAAGTTCTATTCCGGAAAAATCCAGCGGCTTTTCAGCGCCTTTGATATTGCCGGCCCCGCCGCTTTTCTGTTCAAATTTCTTCGGCTCTATATCACAGAGCGCAACAACACGGACATTTTTCATGTTCTTATAGCAGCTAAAATGCATTCTGCCCATAAAACCAAAACCGATAACGCCAACATTAATCATAATGATCTCCTGTATTTTATTGAGCTTTAAAATGTCTTTTTCATAAACTTAACTGTCTTTTCGGGTCTCTTGGCACTCCACGGAATCATCTCCGCCGTGACATAGCCATCATATTTGATTGCCTTGAGAGCCTTTTTGACAGCGGCGAAATCCACATCGCCATCGCCTAAATCAACAAATCCATCCGCCGTACCGACCGACTTCTTAAAGTCCTTGATATGCACGCGTTTAATGCGTTTGCCTAAAATCTCAATCCACTGCTCAGGATAACCGGTTAAGAGGACATTGCCAACATCAAAATAACTTCCGACGTATTTAGAGCCAAAGCCATCAATGAATTCCCGCATCTCCAGCGGGCTGAGCAGGAACTTATTCCAGACATTTTCAATACACAGACTGACTTTCACTTTCTCCGCGGTAGGAACAATCTGCCCAACCGCCTGAATTGCCCGCTTCATACACACATCATAAGGAATCACCTCACTGGCGGGGTTAAAGAAAACATCCACCGCACCCGGCACAAACAGATAAGCATCTGCGTCCAGCCAGCGGGTCACCTGCAAAGCCTTTTTCGTAAAATCAACAATGTTCTTTCGAACTTTGGCATCGTTCGATGTCGGCGAGGTAAACCAGCTCTGCCCGCTGGCCACGCTTGAAATTTCAATCCCGATCCGCTTGGCCTCCGCACGAATTGCCTGGCATTCCGCCATCGTCGTCTTATCCGTAAGTACGCCTTCGGCTGCGATGCACAACTCTATCGAGTCATACCCCATTTTTTTGGCTTGTTTCATCGCGTCAAAAACCGGCAACCGGGCTTCTAAGCCCCCTTCGAACATCCAGTAACTGGCTCCTATTTTCATAGCCATCTCCCAATAAATATAGTTTAGTCCATTTAAACCAACAAACAGCCTATAGAATTACCCGAAAACACGCTTGACTTCCATAGAAAAAAGGAATAAAATGATAGATAAAAGGAACTTCACGCATAATATTAATACCTGTTAATTCTATTAAAATGGCTAATATCATAAATAATGCAATCAAAAAGGAGTTTACAGAGGGTGTCCCCGGCCATGTCATGCAGGCCCAGTATTTCTATTTTGACGCCAATGGCGAAAGGAATGATCAATTGGGGATTCTCTGCGGCGGATATGAAAAATGCGCCAAAGACTTTGAACTAAATCGAAAAAACTTCCCCTTTTATACCATTGAATTTACCGTTAGCGGCAAAGGAACTTTCGCTTGTAACGGAAAAACACACCTGCTTCACTATGGGATACTGACCGGGTACGGCCCTAAAACACCCCACCGGTTTGAAACAGACCCTTCAGATCCGATGGAGCACATCTTTGTCATTTTTATGGGACAGGAAGCGGACAAATTATTCAAAAGAAGTTCAATGCAATTGAAAAGCAGCATTCTGGTTGCTAACCCGGATTTCATATTATCCCTCATGCGACAAATTTTAAAAATTGGATTTGAAAAACCTGCTTACGCTGAAGAAATCGTTTGTAATTATTTACGGTCACTGCTGCTTGAACAGACCGATACAAACCTTGCAGTCAATCCAAATTCGCTATCGCTTGAAAACTTCCAGCGATGTAAAAATTACATGGACTATCATTTTGAAAAGATCAATTCATCCTCTCAGCTTGCCGAGGAATGCAATCTGAATATCCGGTATATCGCAAGGCTTTTTAAACGTTATAAACAAATGCGCCCGTATGAATACCTGATCCGGCTGAAAATGAACAAAGCGGCAAATCTGCTGATGACGACAACCTTAAGCATTAAACAAATCGCAACCATGACCGGCATTGAAGACCCGTATCATTTTTCCAGAATGTTCAAGAAAAATTTCAATGTTGCCCCGACGGAATATCGAAACAATTTCTATTAAACCGTTTTGAGTCTATTTGGATGACGACGCCTGGGCCGCCATCGCAGCGCCTTTGCAGGCAGGCTCAGCACAGTCCGCACGGAATACATTCGTATTTAACGTTTGTGAACAAATATTCAGCCACAGATCGCTTTGGGCGCCGCCGCCGGTTGCTGAAATTGTAGCGGGCATATTCGTCCCGCAAAGACTATTCATTAAAATTCTCAGCGAATCGGTAACCGACGGCATGATCGCCCGTGCAAAATGCCCGTGTGTGTGGGATTTTCTTACATGCTCAAATCCGCCCAGCTCAGAATGCTGATTCGCATAAGGTTTAGCCTTAAGTCCGTCACAGTCCGCAGGAATAGCCCCGGCCAGTTCAACAAGTTGTGAAATCTTCAGTTCCGGACAGAATTTCCGATGATACCACTCCAGCACAATCCCGTCTTGAAAAAACTGGTGCCTAAATCAATTCCGAGTGTGTATTTCATTTTAAAATCTTTAATGTTTCTTTTACAAGTATTTCACCGGTTCGATAATCAAACATTGCATTGGATGCTTCGTAACCGCCTTCATCAGCCGCCTCTTTGGTGACAATGTATCCCTGCAAATCGCCATTGGCAAGTGAAATGATAAATGTATCTGCGGACTGCTTTTTAAGTTCCAACCCATGTTCGATAAAAATCTCGCATGGCCAGCCGACAAAATTCCATTTTCCGACCTTGATCACCTGAATCTCCGCAGGCAGCGCAAGCTGATATGCCGTTTCGAGTTTCCCATCCGCAGCAGCTTTGGAAAGTGTCAGGGTCTCTTCGGCGCCGAACCAGTCGCATTCCGCGGTTCGGATTTCCTGCGACGGAGCCTTGGTATCCCGCAGCATTTTCAATTTGCTGATACTTTTATCCAATTTAGCCTGCGACTCCTGAACCGAAGGAAATTGCCGCTTGGACAAATCCGTCAAAAGAACCTGCCGCACGCCTACTTGTAACGCCGTCTGATACTCAATTGCGGGAATCACTTTTTCAACCGCCTTACCGAGGATTTCACCCAGCCGCTGCGCTTCATCAAAAGTATTCGCTTTGGTAACATGCCGCGGACTCTGATTGCCGCTCGGACCGGTATGATGCAGCACGGGACAATTTTCACCCAGCACCTGTTTCTGAAGATAGAGACGCGAAAGTCCCGGGAAATCGCCGCTGACCAGTGTGGAATCTTCATGCAGCACTGTCGGATGCATTGAGCAAACCAGCATACAGGCAATATTTTTGTCGCCGGAAACGTTCTTCACCATCAAAACCGGGACTCGGTGATCCGAGGGTCCTTTGGGATTTCTGCGGTTTGTTCCCACGCCGGTATCGTCGGCGATGGCCAGTCCGATTTTCGCAGACTCAGCGGCACGGTATGCCTGTACCGCAGCCTTGACAATCTGTTCTTCCATAAACTTGATATATTTTATATCCGCTTTCGGCACAATAAGATCCGCTTCATTACACAGACAATTACCCGTCATTGGCCCGGAATGGGTGTGTGTCGAGGAAATCATAATATTTTCCGGCTTTATCGACACCTGACTGCTGATCTGCTGACGGATAGACTTCGTCGATTCCTTGCTGACGCCAATAATATCATTGGCAATAAACATCACCTGCTGATTTCCATCGTCCAAAAATAACGCCGAACTCAGCAGCTTATCATGAATGCCTGTGCTGTAGCGTTTAACATGAGGATAACCAAACAGAAATTGTGAATCTTTGGGCGTAATGTCATATTGAGAGGCGCCGGCTTTTAACCCATTATTCATATTATGATTCCTTGATTATAAAATTATTGATTGAATATTTTTCTGTACAAATCTGGATACGGCATTTTTTAACAACTTCTCATTATTTTGCATTGCATATTCAGGAGTCATTTCATTTTCTTTTAAACCAATTGCATCTGTGAAACATTCATAATGGTATCAATACCTGACACGATTTTGGCATTCATAAACGCAACCGCACCGGCACCCAGTCCACCGGCTGCTCCTCCCGCTGGGATACAGGAAACATCCATTCTCAATGTGGCATGAATAAGTTTTGAAACCCGCATAATCGAATATTCCAGCCTTAGTAACCAATATCCCAGTTGGCCTCAATATTCATGGCCGCTTTTTTCTATGATCTGTACATCATCGGCACATACTCTTTACACCGTTTCTCCGCGAACACCTTCTTGAAACGGGCAAATCTCTGGACACCGCCTTCAAGCGGCACCTCGGCCCACTCGTCACCGATGAGAGGTTTGGCGTATTTAACGAAATCATCAGTCACATCATATCCGCTTTCTGTGATCCATTCATGCGGCACTTCCCGTACAGAGTTGGCAATTACAGTTAACGCAACCTTGTCGTAATACGCTTCATAGATTTCTCCGGGTTTACGCTCAATGGTGGACATCCAGCCCGTTCCGTCCTTGAGAGCAATTTCAACGGCATGTCTTGCAACGAGAAAAGCTTCTTCTCGATCGACCTTGGAGGCAAGCGCCGACACCATACGCTGTTCAATTCCCCAAGCATTGCACAAAGCCGGTCCATATTTGGAAAGGTTCTTTGAACTCAAATAGCTGGTCAAAAATAGGCCTTGTGTACGCCCGGAAACAGTAAGACCGTCGGGATGCCCAAAGGCGTCTTTTCCACCGCAAGGTTCGAACTCCTGCCCGGCGTTCATAACAACAATACAACGACCGTGTTGTTTAAGCTTGTCGCTGACGGTGTCGGCAATTTGCTCAATAGGAATTTTCTTTTCCGGCATCACAATAAGCAAAGGCATTTCACGGTTTGGGTCTCCCAGTCGGACAGCGGCTGGAATGAAACCTGTGCCGCGGCCCATTGCCTCCATGACGAGGACGGGATTGTGCGTGCAGCAACCCATGTTTTCCTCATTCGCATTTTGGATTATACAAGCCCAATGACGAGCGATTGAGCCATAACCGGGGGTATGGTCGCAGTATGTCATCTCCTGATCGCCCAAATCATTATCAACCGTTTTCGGAATCCCCACTACGGTAAGATCCAGATTTCTCTCTTTAGCTAATAAGGACACCTTATTGGCGGTATCCATAGAGTCATTGCCGCCATTGTAGAAAAAGTAGCCAATGTTGTGTGCTTTAAGCACCTCGATAACTCGCTCAAAATCTTCCGCACGATCTTCCGACAGCTTATAGCGACATGTGCCAACAGCTCCTGCGGCAGGAGTTGTAGCCAATAGATCAATTTCTTTTTGGTCTTGAGCCGATATATCAATCAGTTCCTCTTGGAGAACGCCTTCAATTCCGTGCCAGCCGGCATAAATTTTCCCGAATTCGGACGGGTAATCGCGACAGGTTTCTATGACTCCTCGCAGAGAGTTGTTGATCACCGGCGTCGGTCCGCCAGACATGCCAAATAATACATTTTTATTCTTTTTCATGAATGTTTTTCCTTATGTCTATTTTTTTAACATCATATTCTATAATTTTTTGAAATATTCCTGCTGGTGCCAGGGTCTATGCCGGCAACAAATTCCACGCCGACCTCACATTGTCCGCAATAATTCTGCGGTCTTTTGCACCATTATGTCGCCGCTTTTATAACTAAAAAGTGCGTTTGACGCTTCATAACCGCCTTCGTCGTTTGCTTCTTTGGTTACAATATAGCCCTGCAATTCGCCGTTTGCGCAGGAGATAACAAAGGTATCAGTGAAAAGTTTTTTTAAGGAAAGCGCATAATCTACAAAAATTTCACCCTGCCAGCCGACAAACGCCCATTGGCCGATTTTTATAATCTGGATTTCGGCGGGCAATGCAGCCTCATACACCTGTGACAATCTGCCTTGGGCGGCGGCCTTTGCCATCGTGAGTGTTTCTTCTGCGCCGAACCAATCACATTCGGCGGTGCGGACTTGCTGACGCGGCGCGCCGCTTGTGCGAAGATGCTCAAGGAGCGAGACGGCCTTGTCGAGTTTTTCCTGCGCAGTAGCGACGGGTGGAAATGTTCTTTTGGGCAGATCGAGAGTCGCCTGTTTGCACTTGATCGCCGCTTCTGTTTCTAATTGTATCGTCGGCAAAACTTTTTCGACGGCCTTGCCCAAGATTTCGCCGAGTCGCTTTGCTTCGGCAAATGTATTTGCTTTGGTTACATGCCTTGGGCTTTGGTTGCCTGCCGGACCCATATGGCGAAGGACAGCACATTTTTTGCCAAGGGAATTTTCTTGCAGGTAAATTCGTGTATATCCCGGAAAATCGCCGCTGACCAATTTGGAGTCTTCATGTAAAACGGTCGGGTGCATCGAGCATACGAGCATACACGCGATAGACTCCGTGCCTGCTGCGTTTTGCACAAGCAGTACCGGAACTTGCATATCGGCAGGGCCTTTTGGATCGCGGCGGTTTGTGCCGATGCCGGTACTGTCAGCACAAGCAAGGCCGACACGGGCGGGCTGCGCATTTTTATATGCTGCGATGGCTGCTTCGACGATGCGGTCTTCCATAAACGCAACATATTTCTGATCGGTCTTTGGCACAACTTGGTCCGCCTCATTGCTGATATAATCCAGCGTAATCGGGCCAGAATGAGTATGGGTGGCCGTTATCATTATATTTGCGGCGGCAACACCTGTTTGTGCGGTTATACGCTGACGGATGCGCTGCGTGCTTTTTTTGCCGACAAAGATAATATCATTAGCGATAATTATCGCGGCAGTTTTGCTGTCAGTAATATACAGCGCGGAACTGAGCAGCGGATCATTGATCCCGGTGCTGTATCTTTCGACATGAGGGTAGCCGAAAAGAAATTGCGAATCCTTTGGACTGATGTCGACCTGCGCTGAACCTGCTTGCAATGTCATTTTAATACCTCCTAAATATTTAATTTTGCTTAAATATTGTTAATTCCGTTGATTCCGCATTATAATTTAATATTTTTCGAATGCAACTATATAATATCGTTGGCAATAACCATTATTTCAGTTTTTCCATCGTAAAGATATAGTG
>CAYTHV010000043.1:3924-21621 GCA_964437685.1 uncultured Pirellulales bacterium | reverse complement strand
TTGTCAATTGTACATTGTCAATTCCGCCGCTTCACGGCGGAAAACGAACCCAATTTGTCGCCACTTAGTGTCTTGAATTTGGAGGCTTTTTACAATCTATGATCGATTTTATCGACATTGCTATCGTATTGTGGTATAATAGTACTATTACATCTGAAAGAAACAAAAACATCTTCAGCAGCGTCTATATATAGGGTGTCCAAATTTAGGAAAGGAACCTTTATGAAATTAAATAAAACATGGCTCATTATCACAGTAAGTACTTTATTAACAATAATTTGCGCATCGTGCGACAGTGTCCCTATCACCGGTCGTTCCCAGTTTAATATCATCCCGGACTCGACGATGAACCAGATGGCGGCGGAAGAATACACAAAAACCATCGCCGAAAGCAAAAAAAGCACCGATGCCGAGCAAACCGCGATGGTGCAGCGTATCGGGACACGGATAGCTGATGCTGTGGAGCGGTATTGTCGTGATAATGGCATGGCCGGCAATGTTGAAGGCTACAAATGGGAATTCAACCTTTTGGACGATAAACAGGTCAATGCGTGGGCAATGCCCGGCGGCAAAGTCGTCGTCTATACCGGCATTCTGCCCATCACCCAAGATGAAACCGGCCTTGCAGTTGTCATGGGACATGAAATCGCTCACGCTATCGCCCGTCACGGCAGCGAACGCATGAGTCAGGGCTTAGTCGCGGAAATGGGAGGAATGGCATTAAGTCAAGCCATTTCATCTCAACCTGCCGCAACACAGGAACTGTTCACGCAATCCTATGGAGTCGCGGCCAATGTCGCGGTGATTCTGCCTTACAGCCGAATGCACGAAAGCGAAGCGGACCGGCTGGGGCTGATCTTTATGGCAATGGCCGGCTACAACCCCGAAGCGGCGGTGGCTTTCTGGCAGCGAATGGCAAGTCAGCCCGGCAACGAAGAAAAGCCGCCGGAGTTCCTGAGTACCCACCCCTCGGATGAAAAACGCATTGCCAGCATCAAAAGCCTGATACCCGAAGCAATGAGATATTATAAACCCACAGGACAAACCGTGGAAGCTGCTTCAACGCCGACTTTAACGGCAACGCCATCGACAACTACAGCGGGACAGGAAATTACAACCGGCGTTAAACCGCTGCCCTCGGCCGGCGCCAGTGGCGGCGCTCTAAAACCGGTTAAACCCGCAACACAGAAAAACGCACAGTCCACGGGTAAATGGCAAGACGTTGTTTACGGGTCGGAAAAGACAAAATAGGCCTATTTCGTCTCGTCGGGTTCAATCGCTTCCGGCGATTGCAGCAATTTGAGTCCGCCGAAATAAACGCCGAAGATTGAAACGCTGATCATTCCAAAAATGCGATAAAGGAGCGACAACGCCATCGCCCGTCCCGGGTCCAGATGCAGTTGACTTCCCAGAAACGCATACGCAATTTCACGTACACCCAAATTGCCCGGCGTGATAATCAGGTAGCTGGTGATCTTGAGCAGGATGAAAAACATCGCCACCACCGGCATGGACACCTCCGGCGTATCCGACAGGCACAGCCGCAGAATCACGATATTGTTGACAAAATTCACTGCGTTAGCCGCAACAACCTGTATCAGCATTTTTCGATTGCGCAGGCTGCCGACGGCAATGGTCAGCATCTCGGAGATTCGCTGATGCAGTGTCGGCCAATACCCCTGCCGAGTCGAACGCTGCCGAAAGACCATCTCAAATGCTATCGGCAGCAGCCACAGAAGAGTCATTGCCGCCAGAATCCACCATATCGAAATCAACTGGATACGAAAGGCGGGGTTGAAATACCCGATGACCCCCGCGGAAAGCAGGATGTTCATCGCCGCGTCAATCCAGAGGAACGCAAAAGAACCGCTGATATAATGGGTATAGGAGACGCCAAACCTGGTCTTGAGATAGACCGCCCGGAAAACACCGCCTGCCTGCGGGGCGATACTGCTGAGAAACCGCCCCAGAACGATGGTCTTAAAAAATGTCAAGAATGGGAAAAACCGTTCCGAGCATTGACACAGCACAAGATAGAATTGGAATGTGTAAAGGAATAAGTGAAGTGTGAACAACGCCAGTAAAACCACAACCGTCCCGGCAGACAGGGATGCGAACAACTGCAACCCCTGTTGATTACGATAGAAATACCAAACCATCCACAATACGCACAATGCCGCAAGCACCCATTGGATGGGTTTGCGGTATTGCCGTGCTAAATCAATCCAGCGGCCAAAGCCGCGAGCTGGTGTTGGGTGCTGCACGCCGTCCATCGCCCTCATTTGCCCCGAGCGATCATCTCCGGGCTGCCAATTAATCGACCGCTACGACTTCTTTGATATCGCTGAGTTTTTGCCGCAGAACCCGCTCGACACCCATCTTGAGCGTCATCCGGGCGCCGGGACAGCCTCGGCAGGCGCCTTGCAGCCGTACGCGAACTGTTTTATCCGCATCGACGCCGACCAGTTCAATGTCGCCGCCGTCATTTTGCAACATGGGCCGAATCGAATCAATGACTTCGGCTACCTGTGACTCAAATGTCTTCCCGCTGCATCCACAATTTTCACACATAGTTGTCTCCAAAAATGCTCTTTAACTCCAAGAATGTATAATCCAACCATTCTCAAGAAACAGAGCTTATATATCTATTTTAAGCCTAAACATAGATCGTATTCTATGATAGCGACTTTCCTTTGTCTATTCTTTTCATAGATTCTGAATGTTCAGAAAAATAAGTGCCGAAATGCAAACTGACACGAAATTTGGCTTTATGTGGTTTTTGGGGTATCGGCAACACATTCAAGATAATACACGTCTAATTTAAAATATCAGATTAAAAATTTGGCGTATATCCTTCTTACCCCGGCCCCATTCCATCCGACAACAAATTTGCAATCAGATAGATTTCAACGTGAAACTGCCCGAAACTGATAATTTCTGCAATGTGCCTTTTTTCATTTGTCACTAAACAATAAACACCCGTCTATGTCACTTCTACAAAAATACGATATTCTCTTTCTTTTGTTACACTACATTTTGCTATGGTCACGCATCGCTTCGAGCATAGCGATCACATTTTCAGGTTTTGTGCCCGGCGGAATTGAGTGCGCGGAGCACACAATAAGATCGCCACTGCGCGCCAGCTCGATGAGATGATGCGTCTCATCATAGACCTGCTGTGTGGTACCAAAAGGAAGGCCGACTTGTGTACTGATACCCCCCCAGAAACACAGCCGTCCTTTGTACTTTTTCATTGCCCAATCCACGTCGATCACTTCGGGCTGGAAGGGATTGAAACTATTGACACCAAGCTCGATAAACTCATCGAACAGTTCCTGCACTTTGCCGCAGGAATGGATCGAAACGAATTTTCCGGCGTCACGCACCATACCATACATGCGAGCCAGATGCGGCTTGATAAAGATGCGCCACATCATCGGCGACATCTGCAAACCCAACTGCGTACCCCAATCATCGCCAAAATGTATGCCGTCGCATTCGATGTATTTAATCGCCCGAGCCAGAACCTTGCAATTATAATCACATATCCTTGTGAACAGATCGTGAGCAAATGTCGGCTCGGTCGCCAGATCCATCATGAGATTTTCCATGCCGCGCAGTGTCCAGGCACGTTCCCACAAGGACAGATTCAGGCGAGCCAAACGATATTGACCGCCCGCTTTTTGAAGGATAGCATTGCAAGTATTGATACATTCCTGCGGGAGCGCCGAAGGAAAATGGTAGCGGCTAAAGGTGTCGGGGGCAATCTGAACATTCTCCACGACACCGATATTCTTGTCGATGGTGCGATTCCAAACAACTCCGAATACATCCGTGTAAATTCCAGGCTTGAGCCACTGACCAGCCGGTTCGAGGTCGGCGCGGACAATATGCGGCTCAATGTATTTTCGAACATAGTCCTGGGTACCCGTGAACGCAACCATCACTGCTTCCATGTCCTGCGTACAGCGAACATCACAGGGAACACTGTCAGACGCCTCATGCCGCATGGCGGCTTTCACTCGATCTCTTGGTAACATACGAAATATCAACCTTTCTTAATTTAGAATTTCGAATTCCCATTAAATCTGCTCAACTCCGCCGCCGAATCTGATTTCCAACAGAATATCAAACCTATCTAAATTTTAATTTATCTCGAAGTTTTTCACCTGCAATAACACTGAGAACACGAATTCGACATCTGATTACCATTTCTCTGACATTCTTTCACCTGATCAGAATAATTAATCGTCCTGTCTGAGCCAGGCTTCGCTTTCATGCCAGTATCGTTTCGATTCCAAAGGGGCATCGTCAAGCTGCCAGTATTGAGTCATCATACGTTCCTTGATACGTTTGGCTTTGCCTTTTTGCAGAAGATAATTACGAAACTGGTCCGCTGAAATCGACGCATCCGGTTTAAATTCAGGCGATGCCATATATCTTAAGATCATTTCAAACATCCAGCATGCCGCCGGATCGCCGGTTTCAATCCCTTTGAAATTCATGCCGCTGACCATTAATTTCCCCTTGCCAACTTTCAATTCAAAGAGATATGCGAATTTACGCATTGTATAGGCATATTGAAATTCAGAAAGGTCGAATCTGCCGACGTCAAAACGGTCGCGAACAGCTTTATCAACGCCCTCTATTACAGGCTGTATCTTTACAGGGAAATCATCAAGATCAATTTTGTCGCTGTCTTCTATCAGGCTGTAGAATTGCCAGTCCATAAAGCCGTCGTTGGGAAACCAACGCGCGATCGGATGCTCACGCAGGAACCCTCCGCAGTTGTGCCCCCTGTCCCAGATTATGCCTTTAAACCGTTCCCATGTCGAAGGCAGATAATACTCTTCTTTCGTCTTGTGACGGTTTCTATTTTCAGCGATGCGATACATCACCAGCACATTACCGCCCCGCTCAAGGTGATCCAAAACAGAACCGCTGAAATGATCCGTGATCAGTAAATTACTCGAACAATCCTGTGTTATTTTGGAATATCTTTTCTGCAAAGCGACTGTCTTGAGCTCAATTTGTGAAGAAACCGCCGAAATTTCGTCAGGCCGGTCAGGAAACAGCCAGAGATTCCAATCGTTACAGGTTATGGAAACTCCATTACCGTCGACTAATTCACAGGCGAATGTCATTGAAAGCGGTTTGTCGGATGCCGGAAGATTAAGTTCAATGCGGCAAATCTTCTGAAGACCGGATCGCAAATCAACCTGATCCAACTGCCCATTGAAAATAATTTTATTGGAATCCTTTTCAGTCAGTGTCCATTTGAACGCCGCATTCAAACATGGTCGATGTGAGTAATACGACACGAATATGGGGATTTCGCATTTTGAAGATTCATGAAATGACCGTTTTGGCAAATCGGCAACAATGACCATGGGACCATTGAATGGCATAATTGATTCCGGCTTAATGTCTTTAAAGTCATCAAAGCAGTCAACAAGACCGTTGGCATTTTCATACCGATCCGTATCTGTAAATTGAAGCATCTGGAACCCCTGAAGTAACGGGCTTTTTCGGACACTTTCAAGGCACTGCTTAACCCAGATATATTGAAAGCGAGTCGACGCGGCAAGCATTTGGGGGAATTGCTGCTCATGCCCTTTTGCCTTGATCATCTTTATCAGTTCCTCGATCCACCAGGGTTCGGGCTGATTGAACTTTTTGAATTTTTCCCTGAGCTTCCAGGGATCACGAAGAACATTGTAATGGCAGACTTCGTGAGCAAGAAGCGAAAACTTCAGGGGTATTTCGCGACGTGTCATGTATGTCGGATCCTCTTCGCTATCGGTTGTCACCATCTTCTTATCGGTGACGGAACCATAAATCGAGAGATGGATGCTGTCGTCAAACATATTATAATGTTTGCCGAAAGGAGCAAAATAACTCATGTGCTGAACATCAATATCGACCGTATCGCGGTCATATTCACCGCGGCTGCATGTATCGAGAAACAGACGCGTCGGATCAATCCGGCGGGTAAGCCGGCGAATCGCCTTGACTCGATCATTTCTCCCGGGCTTATCGATCTCATTACCCATGCAATAGATCAGGACGCAGGGATGGTTACGAAGCTTAAAAAGCATCTGCTGCCATGCTGATTCCGTTACAAGGGTGGTATCGCTGTCGAACCCCTTCAGTTCACGTTCTTTCTGATATTTGCCGTAATAGGGACGTATTTCGACCTGACACAAAAAACCGAGGCGGTCGGCAGCATCCAAGAACGCATTAGAGGGAACCGTTGAATGCCAGCGGACAAAGTTAAAACCGCATGCTTTGGCCATCCTGATATTTTTTTCATAATATTCAGTCTCAGAACAGCCCATTAAATTAGGATGATCATGAGCTTCACGACCGCGAATAAAGCCGCGAATAAAAATAGGCTCATCGTTGAAGTACAGTACGCGGTCGGCAACATGAATCCGGGTCATTCCAAATGGCTGGCTAATTACCTGCTTTTTGCCTTTGACGCAAAAAGTCAGCTCAAGTACATACAGGGCAGGATCATCACACGTCCACGGCTTAAAACCGGGGATATTATGTGTAAAAACCACCTCCGATGTGCCAGGGTCAACGGTAAGCCGATTTACCGCGAGTACGGAATCGCAAAACAGAATACGATATTCAAGATCGGAGCAGCCCGGATTCGTAAAGCTCACCATAATGCGCGCATTATCAAAATCAGGACGAATAAAAAGGTCTGTCAACTCAATCATGTTAAAATACTCCCAGTATTATCTAATGGTCTTCTTATTCACTTTAATATGTATCAGCTTAAAATACGCTTTCATTTGCCGTTAAACCACAAATTCCAATGTTACGATCTTGTGATGTTCCGCTTTGACTGAAATGGTATTATCGCCGCTGACTGCCAAATCACCAATACGTTTTTCATTTAAATTTAAAACATAAGCTTTCTTTATCGGAACATACATTTTTATTTTGCCTTCAATCGCTGTCTCCAGAGGATTAAATACCCGAAGAATATAGGCGTCCCGCTCTTCCGCTTTCTTGAACGCAGACATGATCAGATTCGCGGGTGTTATTGAAAAGAAGCTCATCGTCTGCGGCAGGTGTCCCAGCTTATGCGCACAGGTTTGTATCGGCGACAAAGGCACATTCAGCTTTTCAGCCTGTTCATAAACGCTGCCCCGGGCAAAATCACCCTGATGAGGATAAATCGAATATTCATAATTGAGGTCTCTTAAGAGATAGTTTCCCTGCTGCCGGGAGAAGAAAGGTACACATCGCCAACCGGTCACAATCATCGTGCCGACACTTCGGAATAACGTAAGATACAAGTGCGAACGATCATCGTTGGTCAGCTCATATTCCAATAAGGAATTGTGAACCACCGCAAGCCCCGTTTTTCCATCACTAACATCTACAAAATGCTGCATAGGGAGCGTCTGCATTTCAGGATAATACTCACCGGTCGTGGAGCATACGGGAGCAGCGGGACGTTTGTCAACCATAAAGTGACCCGATGCATAAGCAGAATCAGTCTTGATACCGGTCGGCAATACTACGCGCAGCCGATGATTTTTGGCAGTATTATGAACTTTCGTTTTGATATCAACACGTCTTGAACCTCGTTTGAGCGTTATCCATGAAGTAATCGTTACAGGCGCCATCTCCTGACTTCGGCAGCTTTCGCCTCGTATCCCATACATCGGCTCACTCCCCGAGGCAGGCACTGACATTATCGTCTCAATACCATAGGTCGCCGTAAGAGGCCCATTATCTTCGCACCATATCTTTGCGGCTGTTCCGAGGCTATTATAAGTTTTGTTGTCATACGGCGGATAATAACTCCAGTAATTGCCAACATCGCCGGTATCTTCAAAATAATGTAAATCCGAGAATACAACATTTGTATTCTTATCTTTGATGGTTAACGTCCCATTGGGAGCAATAGTTACAGCCAAATGCTCGTTTTCCATCTGGTTCGGCGCACAGGAAATCAGCGGTTCGGCAACCTTGCGCATCTCGATCGGATAAAACCAATTCCGCTTAAATTCCGTTTTGGGAACTATTTTAAATACTTTGTATCCAGCCGCAGGTATCATGCCGCAATCCATATAACAAATATGCCTGTCAATGTAATGCGGCCACGGACGCGTATCCATATCATGCACCGGGACCGCTTTTTCCTGACGTGAGACATGCTGAACGGCAACCTTTTTCCCATCGCAGTCGACAGCCTCAAAACTCCATATTTTTTTATCCTGAGGCGTATCGATGCAGACCTTGATCACATCACTGACAGAATAAGGAAGTGAATTGAACACGACCAGCAGCATGTCTTCCATATCATACGATGACAAATCTATCATTTTAATGACGTCGCCGGTCGACTTTTCAAATACCACCTTGCCGATTTCAAGGGCCTGATTCAGCCGATATACCACATCGTCCGCGGTCTTATCCTGAGTAACGCCATTAATGGAATCGTGCGCATGCGAATGCAGCATATGTTTCCATGCGATATCAAATAATGCCGACGGATACGCTTTACCCATCATTCCCAGAACAGAGGCAAGCGGTTCCGCTTTACGTATCATGGCATTCTGTGCCTTTTTGTTGAGCTGTTTGATATAAATACGGGACGACAATGCATTCCCTGAACAGTCGCAGGCGGGACCATCACGAAGTTCGCCCTGTATCACCCGAAATTTAGCACTTTTTGAAAACTCCTTCAATTTCTCAGCATAGACCTCCGGCCGACAGGTAACCAGCTTCTTGTCTTTGAGAATCTTATTGGCATCCCTGATCAGTTTTGTCAAATCCGGCTGAGGAGAAGAAAAATCACAGCCATTCAGCAGCAGCCGGTGATCTTTCATCACGGTATCATCGGTTCCTTTCCACGCTGTCTCAATCCCCTCAAGCAGGTATTCCGGATAATATGAGTTCCTCGGTTCAATTAAAAAGTAATCATCATCCTGTTCTTCGGGGTTTGCCGAATGGCATGCCAACCCCGCATTTTGAGGACTGTATTTAAAATTATCATCGAAATACGCGATACCGTATCTGATCTTGATATAGGCGTTGAAAAAGAAATTCGCCCTGGCAAAATTACCCAGCCGGCTCGTAAGTACCTGCGTTCCATCCGGGGACTCCCACATAAACTCGCTTTCAGGAGCACGTTTCTCCGATACTTTTTTGGCAGCAATGATAAAATCAAAACCAAATTCCTTATAGATCTGAGGAAATTGGGCGGTTTGCCCCCATCCAAAAGAATTATAGCCGATTTTCAAATGACCGCCAAATTTTTGGGACAAACGAATCCCTCTCAGCAGATTTCGAACAAGACATTCGCCGTCAACCGGATATAGATCCGGCAGCGTGTACCACGGGCCTATCGCGATTTTGCCTTTTTCTATATATTGCTGCACTTTATCCTGATGCTGTGGAGCCACTTCCAAATAATCTTCAATGGGCACACTTTGTCCATCCAACAAGAAACACTGATATTCAGGGTCCGTATCAAGTATATTCAACAATACATCCATAAAATCGATCAGGAGCATCCGATTTTTCCATATTGGATAACGCCACTCCCGGTCCCAATGGGTATGCGGGATTAAATAACCCGTTTGTTTTTCATTTGCACTCATTAAAATTGTTCCTCTTGTGGATTACTTTTAAAACTCTTACTTTAGTTGATCTTCCATATCAGGCGCAATGTCTTTTTAGCCCATGTGATTATTTGAATCATATTTCATAAAGCATTGATAGGCAAATTCATTCCACTCGGGTTTTACGCCAATGCTAACCAGGTCCTCTTCGCGAATGCCATAACTTTTTGCAATGAGCCCGCCGCCATTTACGCAGAGGTTATCAAACATTTTACGAATGGATGTTTCGATCCGTTGTTTATCCCCCGTAGGCAATACTTTTTGAATATCGCATGGTGACCAGAATGTAACCCTACCCCCAAATTCTTTTCCGAGTCTTTCAATCCCCATCAATTCCGGCTGGTCTAATTGCAACACATCAACACCAATTTCAATCAGATGCGATATAATCGGATAGATATAACCACAGGAATGCATCCAGACACTCAGATTATTTTTATGAGCAAGCCGAAACAGATTTGCCATAAACGGTTTAAATACGTCTTTCCAGTCATCAGGATGTATAAATAACTGATGTTGAGTTCCCCAATCCTCATAAAACATGATCCCGTCCGCACCGGCCTGGGCATTCTGTACGATCATCTCGGAAAGCAAAGCCTCAATGTGCTTCATCAGGCCTTCCACCCGATCCCTCTCAATTTTGATATCCATCAGGAAATTGTCAAGCCCCCGGAGATTTCGGGCAATCGCAAAAAACAACCCGGGCATTTCTACAACTTTGTACATCTCATTTTTGTACGAAAACCGTTTAGCCATCGCTGAAAACAATTCCTTATCCGCCAGATTCGGCAGTTTGTAATGGTCAAGACATCTCCAGTCCGCAAGCACCCCTCTGATAACCTCGCCATGCGTTGTTTTGTCGGAAATCAACCTTCCCCATGTATTACCCCAGACATCCTCCCAAAGCTCAAAATTATCTTCTATCCGTTTTTTGTTTTCAAAAACCGGTTCGTCGGAGTGATCCAAATAGATATCACTATGCAGCTTGTTTCCCAGTAAATAGTAAAGACCCAACCGGTCTGGTTTTTTGAATTTAATCGTACGCTCAATAATTTCTTTTGAATTCATTGTAACAATAACCTCGCAATAAAATATATTAGTCCAAGCTGCTTATCTGAAAAACCGATACCCCTTAACTACCTGTCCTGGTTTCGACGTCTTGTTTGGCGGCGGGCTTGCTGTGATCTTCCGCCTCATCAATCACCCTGCCATTGTCAAGATCATTACTTTTGAGTGTTTTCAGACGACGAAACATATCTTTGTAATCATGCAGACCGCCTACAATAAACCACACTGTTGTAATGACGCTTAAAATAAATTGGATAATAATATAAAACCACCAAAATTTAGACCACGATTCATTTTCTATGCCGATAAACCAATATAAAATCGTCCCGACGATAAAAACACCGCCTAATAATAACGACCATACAACACTGGATATGTAGATGAATTTATCAGAACGGGTAAATTCGGGCCCCATTGCAATCAAGGCCTTAAAACCACGAACTGGCGCGATATCGGCCTTAACCAGATCGTCTGTTACGGCATATTTACCGCGATGCAGCATCTTATCCATATCGCATTGTTTTCCTTCAATGAGCGATATGACCACATATACCATACTGCAGGCAATTGCCGTGATGAAATAAATCCACATGCTATTAATTGGAAAATCCGGCCAAATACGTCTTATGATCGCTCCGGCAAAAGCCATCACAATTCCCAGAATTAACGCAGACCATGCGGCCGTAGTCGTCCCCCTGCTCCAGTATAAGCCGCCGATTACTACCGCTCCTGCGCCGCCTACAAAGATTGTCCCGGTAAAAGCAAAGAACATCAAAATATATTCGTTCTGCCGATAAAGCATTCCAAATAGAAATATAAAAAGAGCCACTCCCAGTATCGACAATCGCAGAAGATTAATATGCTGCTTTGGGGTAATGGGCTTCTTTCGGAACGGCATAACCACATCCTGAATGAAGATACTGCCCCATGAATGCAAATACGTATCATGAATGCTGATAAACGCGGCGACCATCACCGCACAGAAAATCCCCGTAAGCCCGGTTTTTAAAAACAGGCTCATCACAATCGGAACCGTCATCTGTGTTTGCAATGTTTGGGTCTCAACCGGAGTTCTGCCTGCAATATTGGAAATAATATTTTTGGCAATCTGGGCAGATTCTGAAAAATCAGGATGATGCATAAACGTGTATGCACATATCGGTATGATAAGAATTGTCAACTGCTGTGTTATGCTGCGCCAGTTATTCAGAATCATTGCCATTCTGGCTTCGTGAGGAGTTTTCGCCGCGGCACGATAACCCTGCGTTCCCTGCCAGCTCATCCATCCATAAAACATCGTGATCGAAAGAATAAGATAGTACCACATATTAAAATCCGCTGTCTCACTGGATTTAAATGGGTTCAGCATCGACATTCCCTCCGGCGCCATATCTAAAGCCTGTTTAACCTGGGCCCAACTGAAGATACCCAGAATCGCCACCATAATAATTAGAAAAGCGATATTGCAGAATAATCCCTGAAAGAATTCCGTAACGATGAGTGCAACCTGTCCGCCAATAAAAATAAAGTACAATGAAAGAATCAGCAATAATGCCATAATTAATACAAACGTCGATATAGTTATACCCAACACACTAATTGACTCAGGAAATCCGCAGAAATAGACAAAGAATCGCGCCCCAACCGCCGGAAAGAGGCCGAAATTGATTATCCCAGAAAGCCACGCAATAATACCGGCAAAAATCCTGAAACGCCGACTGTATCGCTTCTCAAGATATTGCGCCATGGTCAAGGCCCTTGTTTGTCGAAAACGATATACCATCCACCCTGACATGGTTATCACAAGGGTAGCCACAATGTTTACAAAATACCACCATTGAATTGAGAACCCTCCCTTATAATACATCTCAAACGCAGCTATTGCGCCGATAGTCCCAAATCCGGCAAAGCCTTCCGCAACAGCAATCACATATCTTCCCGCACAACGGCCGGCAACCAGAAAATTGGCCACAGACCCGGCGTATTTTTTCGTATGCTGAGCCAGAATAACCAAAAAAATGACTAATCCAAGAACAACACACCAGTCTAAAAGTTGCATATCCATTAATTACTTCCTTTTCACTTATCGCCGCATATAAGCTGATATTCTTCGCCGGATCGCGTATTAAAGGTCAAAGTCTCTTTATCCGTTTGATCAATTACTTTCCCGGTTTTGAGGTCGAGGAGCTTCATCAAACCCTCTTGCCATGGATTTGCTATCGTGCAGGTATTCCCCGCAAGACTCTTTACTTTTATGCCTACCGTCTTTTTCCCGTCAAATTGGGAAGATATCAGAAAAGCCCCTTCGGCTCTCAATTGTTCAAAACCAGCCTCGACACCAGTCGGCCAGACCGGAAACACACGGATTACTTTATCCCAACTTTGCAACAGCATTTCCTGCAGGGGCGCAATGATGCCAAGGGTCTCTGTCATCGGTCCAAGCCTTCCCCAGAAACGTATCGGCATTGGCCATAAAAGTCCGTTCTTGTGCCGCCAGCGATTGATAACCTGCAGCAGCTCTTTAAAGTCTCTTTCAGGAACAAATTGTCCGCCCCGAACATCCCGCATCCAGCCCCAGGGCAAAAACTGCACCCAACTCCACCAACGCTTTGCAAAAGACCACTTGCGCGGGTACCGATACCATTCCGCAGGCCGAAACTCGGGCATATTATACTGCTGCTGCCGCAGTTCTGATGCTTCCGGCAACGGCTCCCATTCGCTTTCACCTTTTTCTGGAGCCAGTTTGTCAACCCGTTCCTGCCATGCTTTTTGCAGGTCAGGGTCTATATCCAGTAGTTTCGCGGCGGAAAGAGCTATTCGCAGGCACATGTCTGCATGAGCCATCGTCTGCGGCGCATCCTTATTGACCTCAGGATCGCCATTATACCCTGCCTCCCCAAAACACGAAGGAAACGCATGATAGAGCCCATCTTTGCCAAGGTCTAAATAATCGATATAAAATAATGCACAATCACGAATAAATGGATATGCCCTTTCACGCAGGAAATTCATATCCTGACTATAAAGATAATACATCCAATAGATGTCTACCGCCCAGCCCGTCATATAGGGCATTCTTGCCATCGGCGTTGTTGGAATCGGGTCCTTGTCAAGCAGCATCGGATAACCAACGATCTGCACAAATGTTCCGCGAGTACCACAGTAATCCCGTGCTATTTTCTTACCGATATGATCAATGAACTCCATCGCTTTAAAATAAGCTTCAGTTAATTCCGCATGATTGGCGGTAAAAAGCCCCCAGAAGCACTGCTGGAAATTATAGTTATTATGATAATCCGAGTTCCACTGAGAATAGTCGTTGATACAACTCGGCAAGAACAGCCCCGGAGGAACAGTCCCTTCACGGTAGATACAACGACAAACATGTAATGTTTCATACCACAGATCTTCCAGAGTCTTTTCAGCAATCTTTATGCTGGAAACCGACCAGAATTTCTGAGCTGTTTTACAATTTTCATCTTCCCATCTTTTAAAAACAGCTTCTGGGTTATCTTTCAGCAAGCCGCATATTCGATTATATTCCTGCTCACAACCTCCCTCGTCGCTGCTTGTGGTCACGGGAACCGCAATATAGCCTGAATAGTCCAGTAAGGGAGGATAGTCAACCTTACCTTCCCGCAATCTTCTGTCAGCTTCCACGAACCCATTGCATAATTCGTCAAAAGTCTGAGGCGGTTCTGAACTTATAAGAAGCCTGGCTTCATTAAGTACACCGGTGTCTACACGTTCAACGCCCGGCAGGTTGGTGACACATCCAAGCCAGTAACGAAAACCTGCGGGGAAAAGTTTGTCCGGATAAAATTTCTGCTGAATCACAGGCTTGCCATTGTGATAGATCACTTCGGGTGGCGGCAATGGAATGGCTTTGTCGCTAATTCCTTCAAAACACATCGTGTTATACTGAGATTTCCATCTGGCGCCAAATTCCTTATAATTCTGGTCCGGCCAGCGATATAATGACAACCATATTGGCATCTCTTTAAAGAAAGGCTGAGGCGCCCCCCAATTAAAGTTGGATAATTTCCAATGTACCACAAGTAGATTCAGTACCGGATGGACAAAACATTTAATTTCCAATTGTTCGCCATCTCGCCATTCACAATATATTTCAACCCGAGCCTGTTTAATGAAGAGTTTTTGCGTTATTTTTAATCCCTGCAAATCCGCCGGCCAGTGCAGTGATAATTCGCCTACCGGTTTGGGGTTAGGGTAAGGATAAGTTCGGCTTGGTGCAGGTTGCAGCACCTCACAAGTTCGTTTTGGGTCTTTGGTTCCGTGTAACGCCGTAATCTTTCCGCCCAGGGGCCCACCCGTGCACCAGCCTTCATCGTGGAGCCCCCTTCGTAACTCCTCAAGCGTCAAAGGAGACGGATCCTCTTCAGTCATATGCCGACGATCCCAGACATCTCCTTTTCCAAATCGCCAGACAATTTCAGCTTCTTTTTGATAGATGCTGACCGAAAGGTCGCCATTTCCCAATATGAGCCCATCTTCATGGACGTCAGCTTTTTCGTTTAAAACAAGTACATGCTCTTCTTCTGTTATTTTTTTGTATAATTCCATTATAGATATCCTTTAAAACTGGAAAAATAAGCTTCACTATCGGACAATTCTAAATTATTTTTCAGAATGCATAATTATCACCTGATCAAGAAGATACTTATCGCGGATTAACTTAACAATGATGTTGCCGCTACTGCTAATCTGTGCTTCACATTTACCCTCCTCAAGATATAATTTTGAAACTTTATCTTGATCATCTTCGCCAACAAAAAACTCAACATGCAAGCCCGAATCCTGTTTATTCACACTAATTTTAAGCGTTTTGCCAGAAAGCTGTGCATTCAATATTTTTGGCAATTCCACGATACAAATGACCTGTTGCGGTTCTATATCGCCAGAGATTATCATCTTGCCACTCTTTATTGCAGATAATAACGGTACATCGTTCAGCGCCTCTACATAGTGGACATCCTTCTTGACCTCCACAGCCAACAATTCACCCTTAACTACAGTTGAATTTCGGTTACAGAGCGTCCAAAGCCGCTTACTGTCGCCGGGGAAGGCATTCGCCATCAGCCCTGCCTGAAGCGTCGGGATAAGCGGCTCAGGATACATTGTCCCGGCGGCATCTCCATTTTCAATCAAAACCCTGTGAGTACGGTTAAAATATCGCAATGCTTCACCCTGTAAACTCGACCGATCCTGCCCCACTGCATTAAAAAATGCTCTTCTGCCCCCATCCTCAGGATCAAGCCCAAAAACAAGAACTTTTAATTCCGGCAGCAAAAATCTCATAAAAACCAGATTATAAGAACTCATTCCGCGAAATTGAGCAAAAAAGCTGCTGTCCCAGCGAAATTGCTGTGTTAAGTAGCCATCAATATATTGCGCCAGATACTCCGTACCTGCATGTTCTGTGAGCACAGCCGCATCCGGGTTTACCCTGCGAGCTTCGGCGCTGCACTGATCTAAAAATCCGGCCATTCGTTCGGATGAAACCGCAGAACGAAACGTGCCATCATAATGTTTATGATTGGGATTGTAACATGGGTAAAGAATCGCTGCAACATCCAGTCGGTACGCATCGGCGCCGGTTTCTTTTAAAACCGAAGCCAGCCGTTCACTGATATGTTTCTGCCATCCATCTTCATAACAACAGGCGTTATAACCCAAGTTTCCCTCATACCAGTCTGAACTATGTCTTCCATCGGGGTTCATCCTGGCCCATTCAATCCCATGCAGCTTGCCAATGCTTGACTCCTGCCAGCATGCGGTTGGATTCGTATATAACATGATTCGGCCACGTTTTTTATGGATGTTCTCTACCTCATTACGAAAACCCTCAAGGCCGCCCGCTCGCGGAGAATAATCATAATCTCCGATAGCAAAGTCACCCGCTTCACCTTTTGATGCCCCTTCGTGCTTTGGATAATTCCACCAGCCAAACCATTCCGTCAGCGCATCTTTTTCGTTGATACCCATATTTTCTGAATAAACATAACGCTGTTCATCCTTATCCAGAAAGGCATTCGGCCACCGGGAAATATAATCATAATTATCCATTAACCATCGCGGCGTATGATAACGCTTTTGAAACCATGAACGCACCCAGGCTTTATAATGATTAAAGGAGTCGTGCCAGTCGCCTTTACTGACGCCAATAACCGCGTTAGGCAATCGACAGGATTCATTCGCCTTAAGTTCATATCGTAAGTGCCTGATCGCCATGGCAGTGGCCGGCGTTGTACCAAATATTTCACCCGGGTCATCTTCGGAGTACCCCCCTGTACTATGGGGTACAGGGTCTTCATTTGAAAGATTGCGTTTATTGATAATGAGATTTTTGGGTACGCCCTCTTTGTCGCAGGTATATGTAAATACCCCGCCGCCCACAACCGAATCAAACACTGAAAGCAACTGCATCCATGCCATAAATCCATAAGCATGGCGAAAACGGACTGGCAATGTCCCGCACCAGCCTGTCATCATCGGATAAAAATAGTAATCATCTTCTACTTTATCCCCAATCCGAATATTCTCAATCAATGGTGCGGTTATGCCGAGCGTCAATTGTTCCGACCCTGTATTTTTCACTTCCAGAGAAACAACCATCTCCGGCGAATTCTTCTCCACACACAACCTTAACTTCAATTCAAACGGAGCTCTTGAATTCTTCCAACATGCATTTAAGCCCGCCTTGCTTTCATCAGAAAATTTCTCCGCTTCCAGCAACTGGTACTCTGAGTCCGAAACATCTTTCCCTTGAGCATTGACAACCATCAGGCGGGAATATCCCTGTATCATTTCGTTTTTGATATATTTATTGAATAAACTTGTTATATGCTGCGATTCCAGGTCGATCTTGCATCGCAGAAATCCGTTTTCCAGGGTTGCCTTATTATTTTCTATATCGGCAATCGGATTCTGCAGTAAAATAGGATTTTCAGGTTCGTAT
>CAYTHV010000043.1:0-3914 GCA_964437685.1 uncultured Pirellulales bacterium | reverse complement strand
GCCGGCGGGATCGGAATCACATCGGACAACTTCGTTTCTCTGGCAGTCTCGCCATAGGAGGTAATCTGTATATTTCGTACCTCCATAAGACCTTCCCTCGGCACAGCAGAAACCATGTCAAAGACAACAGGTAACTTCGCATTCGGCATCATATCCAAGCCAGTATAGGTAGTTACAAGTACTCCATCTAAATAAAAGTTTACAGTATCCGGAAGACGTTCAAGTCGCCCCTTAGGGCCGCTCTTCCACTCTATATGAAATGTGTACCATTGGTTTGGATCAAGGGCCGATGTTGTCGATGAAGATAAAACATTATAGCGATTATCACTGGCCGTTACTAAAAAGAAGTGACCGGCGCCATCATTATTAAGCCACACGACATTTTTTGCCCAGGGTTCCCGGCCCATAAATCCAATATAATAGTTGATGCCATTTTCGAAACGCCCAAACCGTATCTGCGCCTGCAGCGTCGCATAAAGATACTTTGTTCCGGAAGTCACACGTTCCGCCCCGGCAGCCTTGTGCAGCAGCAGACTTTCTCCATCACTCACTATGCATTCCGGGTTCGGCAAGGTCCACTCGTCGGTGTTAATTTTGACACAGGGCTTTACCGAATCGGCTAATTTTTGAATTTGTGCCGGCTCATTAACCTCCTCGGATATGCAGAGTCCAGCCATTGCAAGAAATACAAACATTAGTAATAATTTATATAAAGTTAGCTCTTTCTTCAACGTTGGTACTCCTATGATAAAAGTCTATTGGCTGGCAGAAACAATCCCTGTATTCAATTCTACCTTACAGGCAAACTTATGGAAGCATATTGCTTAACATAATTTCGTCGAGCCGACCTATATAATTATAAGTGCTGTTTGTGGAATTCCATGGTACCGTACCAATGTAGACATTCCCTGCTCCTCCTGACATCAGCGATTTGCCGCTACTCGGCACTGCAAACGAATGCGTAGCCTTGATCACGCCATCCCAGTACAAGTATAGATTCGCATTACCATTAACATCACGGCGTCCATCATAAATGCAGCCGATTTTATGCCACTTACCATCCACTAACGACACAGACCCCAGTGGCTTGACAGATGCGGTATGCCAGACGCCGTCAGAGGTGTTTGCCTGTACCATAACCGTGCTCATATCGCGATCAATCGCAATTAGAAAGCGACTGTCCACGGCAAGAATATAGCTGCCATTGCTATCTACGCCTGCAACCTTGACCCAAACTGAAGCATTTAGAATATTGGTAAGATCATTGGGATGTACCCAGCTATAGCAATTTGTATCGGGGTTCATCGTTGTAACCATGCCGCGTCCCGGCGAAATGGACGGATTCCCGGTACCCCAGGAATACCCGGTATTCAGTACCAAATTACTGCCATTACCAATAGCATCATAACCCATTTGACCGGCAGTCTCATCAAGATGCCAGAGGAATAAGGTCCCGGAGCCAACAGCATCTTTTTCGCCAAATATCAGTTCGTCCAGAAGTAAATCACCCCGATATAATTTAAAGATAAGTTTGCCAAACATCGGCCGCAGGGCTATGCTGCCCTGGCCATTAACCAAATTGATCACTTGTCCTTCGCCATAACCACGGACACTGGAATCATAATTCCAGAATGCCGCCAAAACCTCGTCGCCACTATATTGAACAAGCGAAAGATTAACGACATTCCCGTTTTGATTTGCTTGTATAATTTGTGGCAATTGACCAATACAGAGTACCTCATTGACATCTACATCGAAAGCAAGGCGATCATTCGCATCCGCCGAGGTCACGGTAATATCGCTACTATCATTAAACAATTCAACATAATGATATCCAGCCAAACGCGGCAACTCAAGTATAGCGGTATCGGCAACATTGGCGCCGCTCTTATTGTAGATGGTGTAAATATTTTTTGCAGCAATAGGAAATCGATTAGCCAATATGCGAGGCACAAAGGTATTGATAATCGGCTCCGGCGTCAGTGATGCAAATGCGTCACCGTTTTCTTTTAGCACCTGTTCAGCTTGCTGTGTAAAATCCGACAAAGGATAATCACAAATACCAATACCATTAAAAAACGTCCGCCGCTCCCAATCATCTGAGGGCCCCCATTCCAGCAGCTTGAATTCCGGAAAGCAAAATCTGAAATAATTCAAACTGTTTTCATTATAATATTGCTCGGCAAATGGAAACCCATTTTTATAAAATGTCTGCGACCAGGAACCATCAAAAAACTGTGAAAAATAGTCACTTCCGGCATGTTCCGTATAGAGTATCCCTTCGGGGTTTTCCGCCCGTATCGCATTTCGCGCTTTGGTCAGAAATGAACGCATGCCGTCAATTGAAAATGGCAGACCATTATCTCGCTGGTAATGAATATGGCTGGGATTGTAGCAGGGAAACAGAAGCGGCAGTTCGTCAAGATAAATGCCATCTACCCCGGTATCGCGAACAACTCTGGCACACGTATTAGTCATATAATCAACCCAGGCGTTCGGCTCATAAGCACATGCAAGCCAAAAATCCGTCGGCTTTTGGTATGTCGCATAGATTCCCGGCGGACTCATCGTCGCCCACTCCAGGCCATGAGCCTGCCCAATATCCGTCTCATGCCAGCAAAAGCGGTTGTCAATATAGAGTGTCATACGGGTGTTTTTTGCCTGTACCGCTTGAATTTCATTTTTAAACGCTGTCAAACCACCGCGACTTGCATAGTAGTAGTAATCTCCAGATTTACCCTGAAGATCCGCCGCGGTACTCTCATCATAACCATCCCACCAGCCATACCATTGATCAATGTGTACCGGATCGGGATTGCCCATAGTCTCACTGCGAATATATCGGCCAAGAGAATCCGAATAATAATAACCCGGATGACCGCCTACCGCACTAAACATACATTTGAACCATTGGGGCGTATCTACATGTGTGTACCAGATATGAGCCCAGTCGCGATAGTCACGCAGCGGTTCTTTCCAGCCTCCTTCATAAATACCCAGAACAGTCGCCGGCAGAATATACACTCCTCCCGCCTCAATCTTCTTTTTGGGATAATAATAACTAAATGCTATTCCCTCATGCAATTCCGCAAGGATGTCGCCAATGGCGGCTGGATTTCCGCTATCGGGCTGCTCTGCACGCAGAGGACTTTCGTCCCAATCTACAGTTGGCGATTTGCCGGACAGGAGCTTTTTAAACCCAAGACCTTTAAATCCACCGCTGGAATCAAGCGGATACGTAAACAGCCCGGCGCCAATGGTAGAATTGAATACGCTGATCACCTGCATCCAGGCCAGGCTGCCATATTCACTTCTAAAATAACAATCGATACTGCCTGAGATTCCGCTTCGCCAGGGGTAGAAATAACTGTTATCGGCTAATGAATTGCCAATATTGATTCGCCCCAGAAGAGGGAATACAGGCTGTATCTTCCTTGCAGACACAGAATTATTCTGGACGCTCAACGTCCACTGCATTTTTTCTGTGTCATTGACTTCTACATTCAAAACAGCGGACACATCCATTCTCCGGCAGTTCATCCGAATTTCCCATAATTGCGATTCAGATGATTGATTAAAAACGACCTTTTCAATTACAAAATCAGTAGAATCAACCGCTTCGAAATTATCCCCGTATATTTTAAACAAAGGCATTGAATCGGCTTCATATAAATATTCAGTATTTTTGATTTTATTAAATATACTGCCCCACTTTATGCCGGTTGGTCCATCGGTACTCTCAACTGTCTTGATTTTACAGCGATAATGCGAATTTTCAAAAGTAAGCCCGCCATTCTGAATATGATTAAAGCCCGTAGCCGATGAACAGTCCATCGGTTTTGTAATATCTGTACATGCCATCCAGTCATTCACTATTACGGCTAAATCCCTGACGTCTACAGCGCAGTCTTGAT
>CAYTHV010000042.1:0-22217 GCA_964437685.1 uncultured Pirellulales bacterium | reverse complement strand
ATTGAAAATGATGAGATTGTCGGTATTGGGGCGATGGGGTCGGATTGGATTTTGTTGAGCAGAGATGATAAAGCCCTTGCGATTCCATCGCTGCAGCAAAAGGCAAGGTCGCCGAAATCAGATTTGTCCGGGATAGATCTATGGACGGACGATGTCACAAATCTTTTACAAATATTGAAGTAGAAAAGCACACAGCTGGTTTTAGGCGCGGTAATACAAAAAGTCCGGCAGCCATTTTTGCACCCAGGCAATCAGCTGCCAGCGTTTTGTAATATAGGCAACCTTTTTCTTTTTCACAATTGCCTGATAGATTTGCTCTGCAGCTTTGGCAACCGGCGCTCGCCAGAAGACATAATCTCCCTGCGCCATCGCCGTATCGACGAAGCCGGGCCTGATATCCGTGATGGTAATCGGCAGTTTTTCGTGTTTAACCTTGTGGCGCAAACCCTCTAAATAGGTGGATAGATAGGCCTTGGAGGCCGGATAGGTGGGGACATAGCGACTGCCCCGCAAAGCGGCAATGGAGGATATGCCGACCAGGTGGCCGTAGCCTTGTTTGAAGAATAGATGCATAGCCGCATTGGCGATTGCCGTACAGCCGGTGATGTTGACATCAATGATTTGTTTATCAATGGCCCAGTCAAGTTCCTCATTTCGCTTGCCAGTTCCGGAATTGATGACGACTAAATCAACACTACCCAGTCTTTCCACGAGGCGATTGAAGATATTCCGTGCCTCTTCGACACGGGCAATATCCATCTGTTCCGCGACAAATGCCTCAGGTCGGGTTGCCCGAAGCGACTCGAGTAATTCTATCCGCCGGCCGGTAATGCCGACAGTACATCCCCGGCTGGCTAACAGTTCCGCCAATCCTTTGCCGATGCCTGAAGTTGCGCCGATGATAATTGCTTTGGGATTCATGTTATACTCTTGGCAACCGAATGATTGCCGTAGCTCCTTTATTGGGCTGACTGATCAGGTGCAGACTTGCGCCGTTCAGCGCCAAAAGACGTTGTGCGTGTGCCAGTCCCATTCCGCGTTTACGCCCGGCGGGTTTGGCGGAGAAGAAAGGTCGGATCGCCTGCCGCAGTGTTGTTTCATTCATTCCGCAGCCTTGATCCGTAATGCGGATTTCCACACCGTTTTCCTGCGTCAGATTTTGTCCGGTGAGGGTGACCGCACCGGAACCTGTCGAATACGATTCCATTGCATTCGATAAGATATGAACAAGGGCGATAAGGATTTGCGATTTATCCACAAACACATCCGCCAGTTTATCAATATCAATCAAGTGAGTGTCTATTTGCTTTGATGGGAGCACTGCACAGGTTTTTTTTATTGCTTCTGAAACCAGCAGCAGGGGTGAAAACAACTGCCGATAAGGTTCGCGCGGGCGGGCAAAGGCCATCAAATCCGTAACCATATCGGAGATGTCTTTAGCCCGCTGTTCGATCTGTTCAAGCACTTGTTTTTTGTTCGGTTCGGTTTCGCTTTGTATCAGTAATTGAGCCCGTCCTGCAATAACCGCCAGCGGATTATTGAGTTCGTGCGCAGCTCCGGCGGCCATCTCTGCAATCGCCGAAAGCGACTGCGCTTCGGCTAATTCTTTGCCGGTCTGACGCAGTTTATCCATCAAAACCAGCATCTGTTCGGCCTGTTCACGCTGCTGACGATAGGCGCCCGCGGCGGTGATGGCCGAGGCTCCGATGGTACACAAAAATTGAAGCGTATCGGCGGCAAATTCTTTTTCGGTCTCAAACAGGATCACGCCGACCAGTTTACCCGACAGCAGCAGCGGCGCCACCAGAGTTTGTGCGGTGGTAAGATAATGAGTCTGTTCGACGCACCATCCGAAATGTTCCGAAGCAGGAATGATCGCAAATTTTCCGGCAAACGGGTCTTTCTGCATCCCGGTCTCCGGCATCGGCAATACAGTTGTTTCGACATTGCCTTTTCGGCTGGCTATCGCGATTTCCACAGAATTTTGTGATGCATTAGGCCAGAGCAGTACTATGACAGCGTTAGCCGTAAGGCTCTGCTGAAGACAAACCGCCAGCCGTTCCGCGGTCTGGTCCGGCGTACTGCCTGTCGCAAGCGTGGCCAGGAATGACCGAATAGGCTCAGCGAAAACAGTGGTATCAAAGCTATGTTCCCGCTGTTGACTGAGCTTGCTGTTGTCCCGTGCAAATTGAGCGGCGGCCTGATGAATGATTTCGGTATATCCTGTTGCCGTTTTTGTGTCGGCCAGTCCCAGCAGTTTGCATCTCCGTTCCACGTGCAGCGGCAGTTCACGTGAGATATGCGACATCTGTGTTTCATTAAGCCCCAGCAAGCTGACTAATGTTTCAATCTGTTCCGGATAGTCATAGCTGCCCGATTGCCCGATTTCATGTTTGCGGGCCAGTCCATCAGCCAACGCAACGACCATTGCCAGTTGACCAAAAGGCATTTCTGATAAAACATGTGCGTCGGTATGATGCAGCCAGATTGACTGGGTAATCGGTTCCGGCAAACTCCATTTTTCCGCCAGACGCTTGCCCAGCAGGGAATGCGTCAGTCCAAGATGTTTTTGCTCGATGGCTGCAAAGCTGACTTGTTTTTGTTGTGCCTCGATAACCAGTTGATCAAAACTTTTGGGCATCGCCTCATTGAGTCCCGCCTTGCCGATATCATGCAATAATCCGGCGGCAAACGCCAGCCTGCGTTCCGATGCATTCAGGACGATTTCGCCGATCAATTCCGCACAGCAGGCCGTTGCCAATGCGTGCAAAGACAATTGCTTTTGCGGCAGGGGACGATTTTTATCGGCCTCGGACAACGTATTATCCGCTTGGACAACCCGCACGGACAGCACGGCATCACGAAGGGCAAATGCGGGTAATGTGTTGATAATTTCAGCGAATGGGGTTTCGTCGGTTTTTGCAATTCCAAGCCGTCCTGCGAGAGCAAATACACTTGCGGTCATTGCCGGGTCGGCTTCGATAATTTCCGCCAGGCGGGATTGCTGAAAGGGTTCCTGCAAAATGCACGGGAGAATTTCCGAAGCAACCTGCGGCAGGGTGGACAAAGTATTCAACTGACGGATGATAAGTTCAACCTGTCGGGCGATAGATGTCTTGGTTTCCGGGGTATTCATAGATTATACCGGAGACAACGCTACCAGCTTATCCACTAATTCAGCGATGTTGAACGGTTTTTTCACAAAATCTGCGGCGCCGGATTTGAGTAATTCTTCGATTTCTTCCTGCTTGACGACTCCGCTGACAATGATGATCTGCGTACTGGCAAAGTCTGCGTTTTTCTTGATCGTTCGGCAGACAATATTGCCATTGACATCCGGCAGCATATAATCCAGCAGGATCACATCCGGGCGGAATTGCTGCGTCATGATCCCGGCGTCATAGCCGCTGGTTGCGGTGCGTACCTCGAATCGGCCGTCTCGGCTCAATACATCCACCAGCAGTTCCACAATTTCCAGATCGTCATCGACAATCAGGACTTTTTTCTTACCGGCAATGGACAAATTGGCCAGCGGAATATTATTTTCCCGCATAAATTTGATGATGCTTTCACGGGGAATGCGTCTGAATTTTGATCCGGGCACTCGGAAACCCTCCAGTTTGCCCGCGTCAAAACAGCGAATGATCGTTTGCTGGCTGACTTTGCAAATTTCAGCCGCTTCGCCGGTCGTGAATAAATCTTTTATCTTTGCCATTTGTCGAATCTCCTTAGAGGTCAATACGACCCAATTTCCTCGTTTTACCTATCTTAACTGCAAAGATTACTTTTCGTCAAGAATTAAATTGACCTATTCATTAAAACTTCTCGATACCGGACAAAAATTATGAGAATTAATGGCCTATAAAATTCTGAATATCAGATTAGCCATGCCCATTTGAGTATAAAATTGTTTTTTAATTTTACATTACATAATTGTGGATAGAGAAAAGCAGCATATATAGGGGTTCACAAAAATATCTTCTCACGGGGTCGGCGGTGATAGCAAAAATTGGGTTAACGGGTCTGGAATTATAGAAAACCAGCGGTTGTGGATAGGCAGTGCAGATTTTTACTTGCAAATTCGTATCCAGTAGCTATACTTCTCCGTTTCGTGATAATATAGGAATACTTAACCGATTTCAGGGAATAGTTATGCAGTGGACTAAATGGGTACGGAAAAATCGTCAGGTGATCATGACAGTTGTGGTAATTCTTCTGATGATTGTTTTTGTCGGCGACATCGGCCTTCGGCAGATTATGTCGAACTTTGGCAACCGCGGGATGAAACAGGCGATTGGAACGTATGACGATGGGCAGAAGATTACCCGGATAAATCTCTCCGAGGCGGTGCAGGAACTGGAAATCCTAAAAAATGTCGGCGGCGACCAATTCCTGTTTTCCAGACAGTCTCCCCTGGGAATGCCGGATATTAACGCGCAGTTGCTGGGCTATTTGCTGTTCCATGATACCCAGGTTGGCGCCCAACTTCGCGCCCAGTTGCGCCAATACTCGCTCCGCGGCCAGATTTCGATCGGTACGGCTCAGATTGATGATTTTTTCTCGCAGGAGATGGAAAGCGGCGATATTTATTGGATATTACTTTCGGCCGAAGCCCGCAAGGCCGGCGTTGCGGTATCCAACCAGGATGCGGCAAGCGCAATGCGAGAGTTTATTGCCCAGATCACACAGAACAAAGGCGATGTTGCCTATGCGGTCCGTCGCGTTGCGGCTCAGTTGAATGTTTCTGAATTGCAGGTTCTTTCAACTTTCGGAAAAATGCTGTCGATCCTGCGGTGGTCGGAATATGTGTGCGACAATCAAAACGTAACCTTGCCTGAAATAGCCTCGATGATCGGTCGCATGACCAATCGGTTTGATGTTAATTATGCGTCATTTCCGGCACAGTGGTTTGTGAAGGCTGCCGCGCCGAGCGAAGATCAGGTCAAAACTCAATTCGATACCTATAAATCCTTTTTTGCCGGCGACGTTTCCGACCAGAACCCTTATGGATTTGGTTACAAGCTGCCGCAGCGGGTGCAATTGGAATACTTTGTTGTTAACGCCGATGATGTAAAATTGCAGATTCAAAAGCCGACTCCGGATGATGTGGAAGAGTATTACAGTGCGAACATAGATAAATATCGCACGGAAGAACCCAAAGACCCGAACAATCCGGAGGGCGAAAAGCTGACCAGGACACGTGCTTTTGCGGAAGTGGCCAGTGAAGTGTTCAATACCCTTGAACAGGAGCGTACGGAGAAATTAACCCAGCTCATTTTCAAAGACGCCAGAGACATGATGGATGTCGAAATGTTAAATCTGAGCTTTGAAACGGCTGCCCCGGATCAGCTCCATCAGGCTGCGGGCGACTACCGGGCGATTGCGGCTAAAATTACCGGCAAATACAAAATTCCCGTGCTGGTCGGTCAGACCGGATTACTCAGCCAAAGCGATTTCTTGACGGCGGACTGTCTTTCCGGATTGCAAATTCAGCATTCAGGTTTGCAGACACGCCTGTCGGAAGCGGTATTTTCCGCTCGCGTAACGGTTAACGGCGAGAAAAATAAACTGGGTACATTTAACCCAAGAATATGGGAAACCATTGGCCCGATGAAAGGCTATCATTATTCCGAAACAGCGAACAAGGCGGCTTATGTTACGGTAATTTGCCGGGTGATCGATGTCAAGCCTGCCAGTGAACCGGAAATGATTGACTTAACTTATAATACCGCAGGCATAGCCTTTGATGATGTCAAAGCGGATCAGAAAGTGTTTGATCTGAAAAAACAAATTGTTGAGGATTTGCAGAAACAGGCTGCGATGGAAACAGCCAAAGCAAGGGCGGACGAGTTTAAGCAGATGGTTGCCAAGTCCAATTGGGATGCGGCAATCAAAGAGTATAGTACCAAATACGCTCCTGCAGACCCCAACAACGTAGACGCCGGGAAGTTTAAAGAATTGAAGCTGGAGACATTTAATCAGCAGGTCATTGCAGGTCAGAGCGACATCGAAATGATGCATCGGATTATGCTGGACGACCCCTCACGTGCGAAAATGGTTCGTGAGCAGATCATCAAGAACAGCCGCAATAAAGTATTTTTCGCTTTCCTGGGTGAAAAAAATGAAACCGGCGTTATTTCTGAGATATTTGAATACAAGCCCGATATGGCTTATTATGTCGTTAAGGATGTAACGCTGAAATCGGCTACAATGGAAGACTATCTCAAGAGCAAGGGCTTTGCTGCAATGCGGGCAACTTTGACCGATGCTTCGGCAATGAGCTTGATTCATTTCAATCCGACCGGCATCCAAAAACGCCTGAACTATACCCCTCTTAATCGTGAAAAACTGGTATCGGCCGACGATCCCAATCAGGTCGTTAAATAAGGATATTGCCGGATGGCCTTTCGTACCAAAACAGATTATTTACTTTGGCTGGTTGTTGTTGGACTGGCGGGCTGGGTTATTCCCGGCGGCGGACATTTTCTGATTCGTCAGCCCAAACGCGGCGTGGTTATTTTTATCACAGTCAGCCTGACATTCTGTCTTGGTTTATATATCGGCTCAATTGGCGTCATTGATTCGGTCGGCGGGTGGGCGTGGTATCTTGCTCAAATGCTTGCCACGCCGGCGGTGCGAATTTTCGACTCTATGGCACGCGGTGATGCGTATCCAACAATGGGACGCCCCTGTGATCTGGGGCAAATTTATACGGCGATTGCGGGTTTGTTGAATCTGCTCAGTATCTTTAGCGCTGTCTATATGGCGTATGCCGGTCGTGGTGAACTGATTGGCCGTGAGGAAGACAATGCCTGATTTGACTTCCATATTAGCGACATTTACAACGCCGGAAAACATTGGAACAACGCCTGGTTCAATGGTGTGGATGTTTCCTTTGTTGGCGGCCATCGCGATAGTTTATAAAGCCAACAAGCTTCGCGCAATGCTCTGGGGGGTATTTGTCCGGGAAGCGGGGGTTCTTTTTGTATTCCTCAGCGGGTTTATGATTCTGGCGATTGCCGTACTGATACTCGTCGTCTGGCTTTTAACCCAGTAGCAATGGGTGTTGTCATTCCCACGCAGGTGGGAATCCATGCATTTCAAATTAAGACCTGAGCTATGTGGTTCCTATTCCTCATCTTCGGGCAGGGGAGGAAGCAAATTCAATTCTACAAGCGTTTTTTGTGCTGCGCGCTGTTCGGCGTCTTTTTTGGTAATCGACCAGGCGCTGGGGTAGCGTTTGTGCTGAATGACCACTCCGATCTCAAAGCATTTATTATGATCCGGTCCCTTTTCATCGAGCAATTCGTAGGTTGGCGTTGCGTTCATCGTCCTTTGGCAGTATTGCTGGAGCATGGATTTGAAATTATCCTGGTGATCGCAGGCATCCGCCTCAACGAGATACTCTTCGAACACAGACAAAATAAAAGTTCTGGCCGCATCCAGTCCGCCGTCAAGATAAATTGCTGCGATGATTGCTTCCAGCATTCCAGCCGCGATGGAACCTGTCATGGCCCGGCTGCGGTCGGTGCCTTTGCCGACGCGGAAAAACTCCAGTATATTTAATCGTGCGGAGATTTCAGAACAGGTTTTACGGGATACCAGCGAGCTTTTCAGCTTGGTCATATCGCCTTCAAGGTAAGAAGGAAATCGTTCATAAAGCGACTGGCACATCACCAGCGACAAAACAGAATCGCCGAGAAACTCCATGCGTTCATTGCTTTCCAGCCGGTCATCGGCCTGAGAGGAGTGTGTTAAAGCCGCATCAATTAATTCCGGGTTGTTAAAATGATATCCCAAAAGGGACTCAATCTGCTGTAATTTGTCCGCTTCCATTGAAAATGTCCTGTTTCTTTGATGCGGGCAGATTACGAAGACCGCTTTCGCAGCGGCTTTCGTGATATGCCTGCAAGCTTATATTAACCATTATTTATATAATTTACAAATTCAAATGATACTTGTCAATCTATGAATATTTTATTGTCATATAATGGACTTAAAATATAGATTACATGGCATATTCAACCGGGTCCTGGAGTCCCGCTTCTGCAAAACCCTTAAGTCGAAGCTGGCAGGAATCGCAATGGCCGCAGGGTTTGCCAAGTTCATCCGGATCGTAACAGCTATGGGTTAGCCCGTAGTCCACCCCAAGCCTGATGCCAACCGTGATAATTTGAGCTTTAGTCATTTTGATGATCGGCGTATGGATTTGACAATATTTTTTGCCTTCGACCGCGGCGGCGGTCGCAAGATTCGCCATGGTCTCAAATGCTCGAATATACTCAGGTCTGCAATCCGGATAACCGCTATAATCAAGGGCATTGACCCCGATGAAAATGTCCGCAGCTCCGAGTACTTCCGCGTACGCCAGTGCGTAGGATAAAAAAATAGTATTACGGGCAGGAACGTAAGTGATGGGAATACCAGCAGATAAATCCGGACGATCTTTGGGAACATGAATGTCTTTATCGGTCAGAGCGGACCCGCCAAAAGCGGTCAAGTCAATATCGATAATACGGTGTTCTTTTGCCTGCAATGCCGTTGCAACCCGACACGCTGCCGTTAATTCCACCTCATGCCGCTGTCCATATCGAAAAGACAGGGCGTAACATTCAAACCCTTCGTTTTGGGCAATGGCCAGCGTAGTTGCCGAGTCAAGCCCGCCGCTGAGTAGAACAACCGCTTTTTTGGCATTTGTTTGAGTCATTATTTAGTTCAATTTCTTGCAAAAGTTATGTTTTTTAGTACAATCAGCACAGTAATATAGCATTTGCAGTAAAAATGTGCAATAATTACCCTTTTGCAGGGAAAGGGTAACTGCGGAAATGATATTTGCCTGCGGGACAGACGTAAAACAGGGTTGATTTGATGGCACAGAAACCAGAATTGGAATTGTTTGACAATCCCCGTCCGGGACGGGATTATATTATCACTATTCGTTGTCCTGAATTTACCAGCGTTTGTCCAAAAACCGGGCAGCCTGACTTCGGAACCATTATCATTGAATATACCACTGGAAAAACATGTATTGAGCTGAAAAGTCTGAAGTTTTATATGCAGAGCTTTCGTAACCAGGGGATTTTCTATGAACGGCTGACGAACGATATCCTGGACGACCTGACATCTGCATGCAAGCCCATGTGGATGAAGATTACTTCGCAATTTACCCCCCGCGGCGGCATTACCACCGACGTTACGGCCGAGTACAGGGCGGAAAAGAAAAACAAAAAAATCCGAATAAAATAAAGTTGTGGTTTTGATAGGCAGGGAGACTAATTATGTCGATTACTTTCCATTGTGAATCATGCAAGCAGAAAATCAAAGCCCCCGATGGTGCGGGCGGGAAATGGGGTAATTGTCCATTTTGCAAACATCGGTGTTATATCCCTCTGCCAAAGTCGGATGATGAGCCCGAATTGAAACTGGCGCCGATTGACGAAAAAGAAGAATCCAAAGTAGGTATGCTGATGGAGCAGACCTATGCGATTCGGCGGCAACTGCTGCATGAAAAGGATATGCCGGAAGAACCGGCTGGTATTGGCGGCGATAAGAATGTCGATGAAAAGACAGTAATTAAGCAATGCATCCTTTATCTGCGGCAGATTGCGGATGGTGAATTAGACGCGGCGGAACGTTCGCTGTCTAAATTAAAAATTTACAAGCGAACATCCCTTCGCGTTTTATCTTCAATGGGACGGGCCGAGCGGCCCGAACCGGAACTGTCGGATATTCCGGACAAAATTTTACAGAAACTGATTCAGGATACCTCAACAAAACTATCCGAATAGACGTTTATATTCTCCGAACTAAGCCGACAACAACCGCCTGAATTTTGCAGTCTCTTGATAAGATCGGCTCAAATGCGTCATTTTCCGGTTGCAGCCGGACGTAGCGGGCGTCTTTAAAAAATCGTTTGACCGTGGCGTTTTGTTCATCCACGATGGCGACAACAAGCTGCCCATTTTCGGCCGTTTGCGTTGACTTGCAGATGATATAGTCCCCGTCATTGATCCCCGCGTCAATCATGCTTTTTCCCTTGACTTGCAGAGAAAACAGGTTGTCCGCGCGACCGAAAAGTTCAGTTAAGCCAAAAGTCTGCTTATCTTCAATTGCTTCAATGCCATAGCCTGCGCTGACACGCCCCAGCATTGGGATGGTATTGAATGGCTTGGTATCCGATGCTCTTGCCGGCTGATTTTCAAGCAGTTTTTTGCCCGCAGCCGTTAACTGCAAACAGCGAGCCCTGCTGTCGAGGGGCTGTTTGATTAAATTCTTTTCGCGAAGGCTTGTGATATGCTCGAACACGGTGGGACGGCTTATGCCGAGGGCGGCTGACAGTTCTTCGAATGTCGGAGAATAATAATGTTTGGCCGCATACGTGTTGATGTATTTGAGCACTGCCAGTTGTTTGGGGGTGATGATAATCGAATCCTGTAGCCCTGTTTTTTTCGCCTTTGCTGTTGTTTTCTTGGGTTTTCTCATGGTTTTTTACCTCCGTAATGGAATGGGGTGATGAATTAAGTACTGTAAGAGTTTCCGTTAATAGTTCCGGCTGAATACTGCCGCCGACTAAATCTGCGATTATATCCAATACCCGTAATAGCGGGTTTTGTTCGGATGGGCGTGCCGTCTGGGACGGACAAGCCTGAATCTCGGACGTAAACTGGCCGCCCGGGCCGAACTTGCATAGCGGGTACTGATTTTGAAATCGGTTCTGTTCCATAGTCTTATCTCTACCTTTCATCCACGAATCTCATTTTCGACGTAAAGGTATATCGGCAATGATACCCAAAAAACCTAACAAAAACCATACAAAAATCAAAAAAATATTTCCTTTTCATGTAAGTGCTTTAAGGGAAAGAGGATACGGCTCTGCCGGGAGTGCTATTTGCACGAAGAACGAATCGCCTGATGCAGAGGCGGAGTTCGCCAGTTTCCGATGCCATCCCACCAGATCGCCACAAAATCCGGGCAGGATGGGCTGATTTTCTGTCTGACAAGCTGGTGAAAATATCGCATGCAGACCAGCCCGCCTAACTGCCAGGCCCTCGCACCGGCTCGAAGGACGATGTCGCGAGCCTTTTCTTTCTGAGCGGATTGATTGAGTATTTGGGCGGCCTGATCGGCTAAAGGTTCCAGTTCCAGCGTCCAAATCCGGCGATCTTCTGCTTCTTTCTTTTCCAGATTTTCCAGCAATTTCTTGTTTTCGATCTGTTTTTGTCTTTTTTCTTCCGCGGCGGCTTGAATGCGAACCCGCCGATAATGAGCGCACTCCGGCAGCATCAATTCGATCATACCCAGCAGGGGGTCTGACACAATCCAGACCAGAAATGTGAATGACAGCGTTCCTTCACACATCAGGGGGATTGCTGTAAGAAAATTCTGCCCCAATCCGGACGTTAAATAACAAATAATTCCTGCGATGCTTCCGAGAAAAGGGCATAAATCATAAAATGCGATATAGTAAATCGACGTAGTCAGCGGATGTTCCAATGCGTTTTGTATTCGGCTGACACCCCTGAAAATGACGAACAAGTAAACATTCAGCAGAAACAAGGAGATAATCAGCATATAGCCGGAAAAAGAAAACACCACCCACCACTTCAGGCCGGCCTGAAGCATGGCGATAATCAGCAGGTACAGTGCGCACAAAATAAACCATCCCGTTCCAAGAACGTGAAACCGTTTAAATAGCTGCGTACCTGCCGTTAGGCTGGATTGTGTGTTTTCCACGGCAGAGTGTCCTGTTTCGATAAGATTATGGCGTTGGGCTAACTGCGTTGATCGCGCTGCTGCCCTGCAGAATTGGGCTGACAATTTCGCTGACAGTCAAGCCGATAGAGGCAAGAATGGTCGGCGGTACATAAATAATATCGCCTTCCTGCAGCAGTACATTTTTATGCATATCGCCCTGTTCCGTCAATTCCCGATAATCAAGACGGAATATTTTGGATGGCTCGGTAGGGGTGGTTGGGCGAATGACCTGGATTTGGTCTTTCCATGCGTAATTGGTTAGAACCGCTCTGGTGAGTGCTGAAAGGGTGGTTTCACGTCCGGTAAATATCTTCGCTCCGGGGTCTTGAAGCATCCCAACCATATAATAGTAATGGCTTTGGTTTTTGACGCGTACCTCGACCGGGTTGGCGCCTGCCAATTTATACATCGAGGACACTCTTTCTTCGATAAGCTCGGCGACCTGGCGGGGGGTTTTGCCTGCGACGGAAATCTCGCCAACCCGTTCAAATGAAATTACGCCATCCGGACGAATGACTTGTGTCTGGCCGACGAAAACATCTGCTCCCGCCAGTTCCGGCACGGAAGAGCAAATGACCGTGACCTCGTCCGCGGGCAACATTTGATAGCTATCCATTGTCACCAAGGCTTCATTGGGGTATTTAAATGCTTTAAGGTTTTCTTCGTCCGCCTTAAAACATCCGGTCAACAAAACTGCAATCAAACCGACTAAAAAGACGACTGATGTACTCTTGTTTCTCATTTTCAAGGTCCTTTCGTATTTCTTTTGTTATCGGTAAATATTGGATATAATATTAGCGACTATTGTGGCTCTTTTATATGCCTTTGTCAAGCTGGAATTTTACGGAGATTGTTTTTGAGAAAACAAGAGCTTTTTGAAAAAAGGTTTCGCTTTTTAATTTTAGATTGGAAATTGTATATTGCAGATCGGCGGAGTCCTGAATTTGGGTTCGTTTTGCAAAAAGTTCGGAGATCGTAGTTCGAAGTTCGGAGTAGGGGCAAGCCCCCGTGCTTGCCCAAATTGGGTTCGTTTTGCACAAAGCTTCCAGCCGCCAGCTTCCGGCTCCCAGCAAAGTTGAATTGGGTTTGTTTTGCAAGAAAAAGCTCTTAGTTCGTGGTTCGTAGTTCTTAGACAAATTAGGTTTGGGTTTGTTTTGTATTTCTTCATTTCCGTGTCTCTCCTTCTATTATTCATTGAACCCATTCAAGGTTCTGGTCGTCCACGGCCGGAAAGCGGGGACAGGTACAACACGGCCTGGCGGCCGCAACGCTACCAGTCCCCCGTTTTCCGGGAAACCCGCCGGAGGAAAACGATCCCTCCATATATTAGGGGTGGAAAGGGGACTTATGGAAAATTTTTATGAGGTTTTTGGATGTTCGGGTTTTGTAAGCATTGGCCGGGAAAGGAGAAGAAATTTTTGCATCTTTTTTGTTTTTTTTGTAAGTGGTTGCTGAGAGGTGGATGTGTGCAGTATGGAATGAGGTATATAGGTATACAAGTATGCAGGTATGCAAGACAAATGAACATAAGAACCCCAGAACCCAAGGACTCAAGAATGAGTATACAAAAAAGAAGGCAGGAGTTGGGGGCAAGAAAAGTTTTAAGTGTTAGGTTTTAAGTGTTAAGCAGTGGAATTTTTCCTATTTTAACTTTTTACCGTGAAGAACAGGAAGCGATTTTGAGTATTTATTGTTTTAGGAGTATTTTTATCGGAAAAGAAAAAAAGGCGGGAATTGGTTAAATTTGGGTTGTGCATATCTGGAAAAGGGTATATAATTTGGATGAAAGGGACGCAAGGTTTGGTTTTTGGGAGCTTTATATTTATTGTCATATGATAATGAGATTAAACAGGAAAAACAGAATGAGATGACAAAGAGTGTCTGACACCGTTTCGTTCACCCTTCTCTCCTATCAAAAATGGAATCTAAATTGGATGAAATCGGTGATAACGAGAGATCAAGAACGCAGACAGAATGAGAAAAGATAAATAAAAGTACTAGGTACTTTAAATTACTTTTAGGTATAGAAGGAAATATAAAGTTGAGATATGATTTAGATAAGCTGGGATGGTATGAGTTTGAGAGGTTATGTCAAGTCCTATTAAAAGTAAGGCTTGGACTTGGTGTGGAAGCTTGGGGGGGGAGCAAGGATTGGGGGCGTGATGCATACTATGGAAGTTTGCTAACATACCCTAACAATGATACAAATAACGGCCCCTTTTTGTTTCAATGTAAATTTATAAATGATGCGAATGCAGCCGGGGCGAAATACGATAAATTGATTTTAGATGCGGTAAGAAAAGAATGTGCATCGTTGCGAAAAAAGATTCCCGTCGACTTACCTCAAGCGGATAAGGAAGCAAAGGGTGCAAGGTGGAAATTGATTCCACAGTTCTTCACTCTCATGACAAATGCTAGAATTTCACCCCAATTATACACTCAAGTAGAACAAATAATATTGCACACCCTGCCAGAATCTAAGTTTGTTAAACAAGATGGTAATGATTTGTGTGCATGGTTGGATAGTACTAATGGAATCGCTAAAAAGTTCCCTCAGATTCTTGGCCTAAATGATCTCGAAACACTCCTTTCGTCGTTAATTAATAGTGATATTATTACAAGAAGTATGGGAGCAATAATTGAGGCCAAGGAAATATCTAAGGTATTTGTTCCAACAGAAGCATATAGTAAAGCCCATAATGTTCTCTTTAGAAATAAATATGTTGTTCTTGAGGGACCCCCTGAAGTTGGTAAGACCGCAATTGGTCGAATGATAGGGCTATCTTTGATGTCGGAAGGTTGGGAGGTATATGAGTGTAGCAGTCCAATAGATGTCTTAAGCATGTACAATAATTCGGATAGTACAGTTAAACAAGTTTTTATTGCGGATGATTCCTTTGGCCGTACTGGATACGACTCAAGTCGAGTTAATCTTTGGCAGACCGAGCTGCCTAATATCTTGCGTAAACTTAATCCCAGTCGTTTGCTTATTTTAACTAGTAGAAAACATTTAATTGAAATGGCAAAGGATAAATTGGATATCTCCGGGGCGCATGATGATTTTCCTAAAACAGGTGAAGTTCTTGTGGATGTTTCTGTTCTTAGCCCTGAGGAAAAAGCATTGATGGTTTATCGACACATGAAGAATGCTAACTTTTCAAATAAACTGAAAACTCACTTAAAGAAAATACCAAATAGAATTATCTCTGACAGAAATTTTACACCTGAAAGAATTAGATTCATGGTCGATGAATTTAAAAAGAAAGAAACTGTTATTGTATCCGATGAAGGCTATAATTTAGATGCTATTGGGTCAATAATTCAAAACAGTATGAGCACTCCTTCTGACAGAATGCGAAAGACGTATAGACAATTGCCCATAGCTCACAAATGGTTTATGATTTCGGTCTTAATACATGAAAGTTCTGATGTAATTTATTTTTTTAGAGAAGAGTGTGAAGAGATTATAAAAATATATAACAAATTATGTCCTCCAGATGAACATGTTGATTTTAGTTCCATCATGAATCAACTATCAGAAGCTTTTATAAAAACGCATATTGCTGACAAAAGGACAAGTATATCTTGGATTCATCCCAGTTGCGGTGATATGGTAGCTAAAGAACTTTCCCAAAATGCTAGAGATAAGCTACATTTTATTAATAATTGTGACATGGAAGGCATAAAGTACCTCTTAAGTATTGGGGGTGGGGCAAATGGTGAAATAGTCATGCCTTTACTTAAAACAAATCATGATTGGCATTTATTTGAAGACCGATTGAAAAGTCTTGAGGGTCCAGAACTATCGATAATTGAGGAAATTGTTTCTACTGTTTCATATCTCTGTAAAAACATTGCATATAAACAAGAACAAATAAAACTTGAAAAAATTCTTTCTGAAATATTACTCCCCAAATATATTAATTACTATAATAGTCAAGGATGGAATCTGAAAAACTTATTATTAGCTTTTGGCCTAAAAAACAAAAGCGGTGGTAATTGTTCTGAGATTGACTACGAAAAACTTTGGTTTCAATTAGTAGAAGACGCAATTAATGATATGGCAGGAGGGGAATGCGTAATTTGGAACGACTGTTGTAATTTAGATAGAATTATTAAACTTAATAATTTTTTGTACAAGAATGTCCCCAATTATTTTGATAAGGAGACTGTGAAAAAAGCGTTCGGAGAAATGATGACGAAGTGTATCATTAGGGGGAAGAAAGAATTAAACCTGATAATGTCTCCTGAGGAAGAGGATTATGCAGAATGGGCAGAAGGATATGACGATTGCTCTAAAATGTTTAATGAATTATCTAAATGGGCACAAGAAGAAAGTGACAAAAATAGTCTTGACGAAATAGCTTTATATTTCAATGATATGGCTGACGATTACGAGTCTCAAATACAACGTGAGCCTGATTATGATGATGAATATCGTGATGAAGGCGGTAGAAGTCAATCTTCTTTTTCTAGTGAAAAGCTTTTTCGAGATTTATGATTGGTTTAATTTAATGCATGATTAAGCATCTTTCTTGACGAAAGAGGTGACATGCAAAGATTGTGGGAGTAATAAAAGAATGATTTTAATCAGCAATAATCAAAAGTATGTTGAGTACAGGTATCGGCTGGAGAGTGAGTTGGAAAAGGACGTGGTTAATCATGCCGCGAGTATTTTTGGGGCGGAGACGGTTTATATTGATGCCAAGCGGAAGATTGGGACTGGGGCATTGGGGAATTCTATTCCTGACGGGTTTTTGTTTGATTTGTCGGAACCGGCTAAGCCGGAGTTTTATCTTGTGGAGATGGAGCTTGCTTCGCATGATTTTTATAATCATATTTTCCCACAGATTACCAAGTTTTTTGCATTTCTTAAAAATGAAGCCAGGCAGCGGGAATTGGTCGAGAAGATATTTACCCTTATTCAGGGAGATGGCGGGCTGAAAAGTCAATTCAAGAAATACTTAGGCGATGCCGAGATATTTCGCTTTTTAAATGATGTGGTTGCAGACAGTCAGAATATTCTGCTTTTGATTGACGGCAGCAAGCCGGAATTGCCTGAAATTATGGCAACCTATACCGACACATGGGGGAAGATGATCAAAATCCTGACGGTCAAAAAATATCTTTGCAATGGGGATATGGTGCTTTCGGTTGAGCCGGAATTTGAGAGTATCGAGTATGAAAGTCCTGTCGGCGAGGAGGAGGCGGACAGTGAAAAACCGGCCGTGTTTTCGGAAGAGGACCATTTGAAAGATGTGACCGAGCCGATTAAAGCCGCATACGAGCAGGTCCGACACGCCTTGGGGGATTTATGCAGTTTCAAGGCGACATCGTCGTATATCGCTTGCAAGAAAGGGCGGAACTTTGCGTTTATCCGTGTGCGGCGAAAGAAAATCTGGCTTACGACGATGCTGCCGGAGACACAGGTGCGACAGATTATCAGGCAGCATCAGGTGTCGTTGGTATTGGAACATGTGCAGAAAAGCTACTATAATTCAGCCAATCCGCTGGCTGATATTCTGATTACCGGTGATGAGCATATCGATGAGATTATTGCCGTGATGAAGGCGGCAATGGAGTTTTATGGGAAGGGGTGAAAAACAGATTGAAACGGTGTTGAGCAATGTGGCCGGGATACGGGGGGCGAAAAAAGTTTTAAGTGTTAAGTGGTGGGTTTGAGTTTTTAAGACCCCCTCCCGGCATGGCCGTACTCCCCCTTAAAAAGGGGGAGAGCTATGGTTGAGTTGGCGGTGGACGCGTAAATATATGGAGAACTTTGGATGCATGGATTAGTCATTGCCATTGGCGCTTTGGTTTTTATAGTCTTAATCCTTGTCGTTTATCTTTTAATTGCGGCATTCATCGGTCTTTTTCAGTCGATACGCAAATCTGTGAGAGATCGTCGGCCGCCGCAAGCTGCCGATGCACAATTGGAGCAGAAATCTCCCTTAGTCTTAGATAAGGGAGTGTTTGGCGTTCCACTCAATTCGACTCCCGACTCAGTGCTTGACTGGGGCAAAGCAAATAACCTTGTCATTCTTGGCAGCCAAAGGGTTTTGACAGACCATGAATTTAAACGAGCCGTCGGGCTGGTCGATCATTCGTCAAATAACCATACCTCCAATGCTAAAGAATTTAGAGAGCATGAAAATAAGATAGTCTGCGTCTTAAAACCCAGCGAGCAAAGCCATAAATTTATTGATAACCATCTTGAACGACTCGAAATATCCTTTTTGAAAGAGAACGACCAGGTTCTTTCGTTTTCAAGCCGTGCGAACTTCAGAACCCCGGAACAGTTCGATTTAATTTCCGATACACTTTCAAAAAAGTATGGAAAACCCTCCATTTTGGCTGTGGGGAGCCATGATTTACAGATTATGTCGGCCAGAGAATCTTTATCCCAATACCTTTTTGACAATGTTGGCATTTACAATCATGCGGGCTGTACGTTGATTAGCTGGAACAGCGCAATTGTCATCTATGCGATGCCTCATGAGCTAACGTTTATCGATGGTAAACTCAAATTTACGGGCAATCATTTCTCTGTCTTGTATTTTTACTACCCGCTGACAGAAAAAATTAAAAAACTCAAAGAGACCGCCCACAATGGATTCGAACAGAAAGATGGCAGGGGAAGCGTCGAGAGAGAAAAACATAAGAAAGAATCCGCGATGGATAACTTTTAAGTCTGCGTTTTTAGTGCTAAATATTAGAAAAGCGGGGACAGGAGTCACCCACAAGCCTGCGGCTTGAAGGTGCCGCCCGGAACCCCCGTTTTCCTGCCGTTCCCTCCGCATGCCAAGGGATTCATTACTAACAAAAAATAACATAAAGCGGCATGAAAAAATGGGGGTTAAAGTGGATTTTTGGGGTTTTTTCAAATCTTTCTTGACTTTTTTCAAAATTGGTTATAACATTTGATTTATGATTTAACTGAGGTGGCTGTGCCGGAATATAACAGATTATATAACTCTTTGCGGAATCAGATTTTAGCGGGGCATTACGCGGTTGGGCAGATGCTGTCGCCGGAACGGCAGCTTTGCGAAGAGTTCAATGTGTCCCGGATTACCGCACGGCACGCGATACGGCTTCTGCAGGAACAGGGGCTTGTGGAGCGATTTCAAGGCAGAGGCACTTTTGTTCGTTCCATAAAGGCCAAGAAGCTTCCGATCCAAAGCTGTGATTTCACCGGCTCGGTACGGAAAGCGGCGCCTACGATGAAGCGAAAACTGCTGACTCGGGAGATTATCGTTGCGCCCGAGGAGATTCAAAAGGTACTCAGCCTTAAAGAAGATGGCCGCTGTCTTCTTATTGAAAGGCTGGATGTTTTAGAAGATGAGCCTATCGCCTATGACCGGGGCTATATTCCTTTGGAATACACGGATTCGATTGGCGATGATATTCTTACGCGGGTTGATTTTTTTGATCTGTGGATTGAAAGACAAAAGATCGAACTGTCGTATGGGATTGAAAATATTGAAGCGGTCTGTGCCGACAAAGAAGCGTCCGAGAGATTGAAGATCAGCGTTCAGTCTCCGATTCTTCTGGTTACGGACACCAGCTTCGACGGGAAGGGAAATGCGCTGGTTGTTTTTGAATCGTTATATCGAGGCGATAGAATAAAGCTTATTTCGACGAATAAAGGAAAAGTACAATGTCAAAGCTAATTATAAAAAATGCTCGTGTTGTGTTGTCGGATCAGGTGCTGGAAAATCAGACGGTTTTCTGTGAAAATGGCAAAATCAAGAAAATAGGTTCTGCCGCACAATCGGATGAGTCGTCCGCCAGAATTATCGACGCAAAAGGCAATTTCCTGGCTGCCGGTTTTATTGATCTGCATATCCATGGAGTGCATACGTATCTGGTGGATAACGGGCCGGAAGAAGTGGCCAAAATTTGCAATATCCTGCCTATGTATGGCATAACGGGTTATCTGCCGACGGTTTGCCCGTCGCCCAAAGGCAAGGATGCGGCCTTTTTGCAGGGGTTGTCGGCGGGGCACTACACGGGGGCGCAGGTATTGGGATTTCATTTGGAAGGGCCGTTTTTGTCGCTGACCGGTGCGCTGCCGCCGGAAGCTTTGGGGAATGCCGATCTCGAGAGAGTCGAAAATCTGATTCGAGCGGCGAAGCCTTATAAGGCGATATTCAGTATCTCGCCGGAATTTGAAGATATTACAACGTTAATCCCGACGATGGCGAAGGGGAATACGCCGGTATTTATGACCCATACCAAGGCGAATGTTTCGCAGACGGTTGAGGCGATCAAGGTGGGGGCTTGTCACGCGACCCATTTCTATGATGTGTTTTATGCTCCGGAAATGACTGATCCGGGAGTCCGGCCGTGCGGAGCGGTTGAGGCGATCCTGGCAAGTCCCAATGTCAGTGTTGACTTTATTCTGGATGGAGTGCATGTCGATCCGATTGCGGTAAAAATGTCGCTGCAATGCAAGGGCAGCGAAAAAGTCTGCCTGATCACGGATGCCAATGTCGGCGCCGGGATGGGGGCGGGGAGATATAAGTTTGGCGGTACCGAGGTGGAAATCGCATGCCTGGGGGCGCCCGCAAGGCTGGTCAAATGCGGCGGACTGGCGGGAAGCGGCTTGACGATGAATCTGGCGGTTAAGAACGCCGTCAAGCTGCTCGGCGTGGAATTGCCATTGGCGGTTAAAATGGCCAGCGCCAATCCGGCGAAGGTTTTACGGCTTGAAAATAAAGGCCTGATCAAAGAGGGATTCGATGCGGATATGGTCATGCTCGATGACCAATTTAAGGTGTTAAAGACAATTATAGGCGGACAATGCTGCTATGAGTGTGAATGATGATAATTTGCTTATCGAAACGCCTCAAAATAAGGACAGCACCAATAAGGTCAAAATTATTCTGTTTGCGTTAATGCTGGCGTTGTATTTTGTCAGCTTTTTTCACCGGGTCGCGGTGCCGGGAACTATTTTTAACGAATTACAGAAAGATTTTAATGCTTCGGCTACGAGTATTTCGATGCTGGGCGCGATTTTTCTTTATATCTACGCGGCCATGCAATTGCTGACCGGGATACTTGTCGATAAGGCCGGACCGGCCAGGACGATCATTCTCGGCGGCGTTATTCTGACCATCGGCGTGATCCTGTTTTCTCTCAGCAAATCCCTGACGATGCTGTATGCGACGCGGGCGCTGCTTGCCTGCGGCGCAAGCCTGATTTATTTGTGCTTAGTCAAAGAAGTGGCGGAGTTGTTTTCCGACAAGAATTTCGCGGTTTTTCTGGGTGTTGTTTTGATCTCCGGTTATCTTGGCGCCATTACGGGGACGTATCCTTTTGAAAGGGCGGTCAGCTTTATCGGCTGGCGGTATTCGATTCTGGCTACGGGAATCATCACGGCGATCTTTCTGTCTGGAATTATCTTTTTTTATCTGCGCATACCGAATAAAGAAATTCGCTCGGTCGATATTTCTCTGGATCATGTTACATCGATTATCGCGAATGTATTTACTTTTCCGATTTATATATCCAACTGCATCAGTTTTTCGATTTATTTTCTGATACAAAGCTCCATTGGCAAAAAACTGCTTGAGGATGTCTTTCATTTCAGTTCGGAAAAGGCGTCAACGTATGTTCTGTGTTTAGTATTTTCCTGTATGCTGGGAGCGGGGTTTTCCGGCATGGTCTCAAAGATGATAGACAATAAACGCAAGCCGTTGATTGTCTTTGGTTCTTCTCTCTCGCTTGTTTACTGCATTCTGATGGCATTTGCGATCAAGGGATGGGTGGGCGAGTATATTTTGCTGCCGGCGTTTATTGCACTGGGGCTGTCCTCGCTTGGACAAACCATGGGGACGGCATGCATGAAAGAATTGAATAAACGCCAGATGTCGGCGACCGCGATCAGCTTTTTGAATGCGGCGTCTTACGGGGCGGTGGCGATTTTAGTTACAGCTTCCGGCTATTTGATGGACCTTTTTACCACAATGGCCGTTAAGGTGGGAGATGTGCTGATCTATCCCAAAGAAGCCTATATGGCAATTTTTACGTTGTGTCTTGTTTTGTCTATTTTTTCGTTGTTTGGAGCCTTGCTTACCAGAGAAACGCAGGGAGTTTGCTTAGAATAGTTAATCATAGACTGCATTTTGTTCAGGAGAAATAGATATGAGTTATAAATTCGAGTTTGAACCATCATTGTGTGTTCCATTTCGGGATAAAAAAGTGGTTCAGCGATGCAGAGCCATTAAGCGTGAAGATATGGAAAAGCATCCCAATCCGGATTTTAAAATAAAAGTCGTCAAAGATGAAGACGCAACCTTTTTATGGTTTGGCGATATGATTTCCCGGATGAAGCTGGCCAGCGATGCTAATCAGAAAATTGTGATGATTCTGGGGAATCCGTGGCCGGGGTATCGCCATGTGGCCCGAATTATCAACCGCTGCAAAATCAACTGCAAAAATTTGTGGGCGTTTGCGATGGA
>CAYTHV010000041.1:7081-22297 GCA_964437685.1 uncultured Pirellulales bacterium | reverse complement strand
GCCCAGCGGACGGGTTATGTCTGGTCAAAAGATAAGGGGATGGAAAATCTGAATGTATTGACCGATCTTACGGATGCAGTACTGGGGCGTGCCCTGTTCAGTCAGGCGGAGGCGATTAGTCATTTGGGGGTGATTGTGGCCACCGGCTGGTACGATACCGATGAAGACGGCAGAAAAGATGGTGCTGAAACCGAACGGGTGTTTGTGCTCGTTCCGTGTCCTGCGGGGGATATTGACATAGACAGTACTGTCAACTATGTCGATTTTGATGTTCTGGCTTCGCAGTATGGGTTATCGGGGTGCGCCGCCGGAAATAACTATTGTGCGGGCGCAGACGTCAATCAAGACAGTTTTGTGGATGTAAACGATCTAAAAATCATGGCGGAAAACTGGTTAATTCAAATTTGGTGATGACAGGGGTGTAACGATGAAAAAGACAATGATATTCGTATTAGCGTATAGTGTAATTGCAGCATCGGTTTTTGCGGCAGTGCCGGATAATTTCAAGCTGCTCGTACCGAGAAGTCATGTTATGTATAATGGAACAGGCCCAGTGGGAACGAGTATTGGCGGATACTGTTATATCGCGAGTACCGGCCGGTTTTATACCAGCACATACGGCAGTGGCCGAGGTATTCGAGTCTTTGTCGGCATGAATGAAAACTTTCCGGTTTGGCCTTCTCCCTTTGTTCCGGAAAATCCCTTGGAGAATGCTGACGGCAGGTCTTGGCATTGTGATACGGACAGCGATTTATCGAGGATCATGGGGGCTACCAGTTTTGAGAATGGAACAACCTTGATGGCGACTCACAATCTGAGTGGTTTTACCATAAACCCTGTGTCTGTCTTCTATAATGGGATTACCTATGCCCCCGGGGAGTTAGCAGTACTCAATCAAATGTATAATACAGACAGTGTTGATACTACCAAACGTCTTCTGACTTGGGATTTTCGTGAAATCTGGTCACCCACAACCAAGCAGCCGGATCATGCCAATTCAGAGCATTCTCCCGGGTATCGTGAGGTAGATATCTTTGGGGTGGAATACGGCTATGGCTGTACGAATTGGAACGATGCCTTTACCAGCTTAATGACGTTCGGTGAGATGGCTGCTGCGATAGGAGCATCGGTGTCTGTCCCAACAACCTCTGATCAAGTTGGCGGACGCCGGTCGACGTTTTCTGCAGATGGGGCAAAGATTTATTTTGTGTCCGCAGACTTGCGTTCTACCGGCAGACTTTTTACCGGTGTATGGTCGGTGGAACTAGCCACGAAGACTGTAAAAAGGTTATTGGATGACACGGCGTTTACCATCGCAAAGCCGATAGCCGAACCGGCGTCGGTTGCAATTGGGGTCCGGAACTTTACCGGGGATAATTACGCAGCCAATATCAATCAGGTTTTGTTTAACGGAACGGACGCCAGCGGCAATATTGGCGGTATTAATGCTTTGGTCGATGACGGCAGCGCCGATCCGAATATCTATCCTGCCGTACCTGCGGCCGCGATGCTTAATTTCCTGGGCATGGACCCCAATACACCGCTTGCCAGCCGGCCGACCTATATGTCGATTGCAGCGGATGAGGAAGCGAACCTCTATCTTTATACCAGTGCTCCGTACAGCGCTCTGTATAAATATGACACCAAGGGGAGATTGATCTGTGTCGGAACGCGGCTTCAGCACTATGCGTTTAACAGTGACGTGACTGGTACTACTACCGGGACAAATACGGCCTATCTTCGTCTGGATATACGAAAAGTTCCAAGCCCGTATGATCCGTGCCAGATAATTGTTCAGGCAATGTTTATGTCGACCGCATGCAAGGCGGTTGCCGGTGTCAATGTGTATAAACCGATTGATTTCAACCGGGATGGTTCGGTTACGCTGGCGGATCTGAATTTCTTTAAAACACAAATTCAGAAAACATGGGCCGGAACCGTTCCTGTCATTGCCGATGGCAATTCTTATACCGATTATATCAAGGCGGACCTGAATGGAAACGGAGTTTTGAACAGCACAACTCCGCCTACCGGTATGGCTGAGCCGTGCGTAACCGAGAAAGACCGGGAAGCTCTCTGGCAATTTGTTGTGCCGGGCGATGTGAATCTTAACCATGCGATTGATTTAGCGGACTTTATTGCCCTGACGGAAAACTTCTGCGGCACAGGCAAGGACTGGTCGCAGGGCGATTTTGATTTTGACGGTACTGTGGACATGGATGATTTTACATTACTATCTAAGCATTGGTTGGAAAACTATGAATAAGACAGGATTATTCAACGGAAAAGAACGGACAAAAAACGGTTTTACGCTGATTGAGCTGCTGGTTGTCATCTCGATTATTGCGCTGCTATTGAGCATCATGATGCCTGGGTTGAACCGCGCTCGAATGAAGTCCAAGCAGATTGTCTGTATGGCTCATCTTCGCGATATCGGCATGGCGATGCATACCTACGCCATCAGCAATAAGGACTATTTCCCGGATGCTTATACGCTGGGAGGATTTGGTTTTCGAGGGGCTCCGGGGTCTAAAGATCCGGCAGATAAACGCAGTCTGCCGGAACGGTTTGGCCTTGCGGGAGTGCTTGGCCAAAGCGATATGAATGGCAAATCGCCGCAGAGCGCTTATATCGATGGCAGATCGAAAGTCTGGGTTTGCAGTGCACAACAACACAAATGGATGCGAGACCTTGGCAATACGTATGCTTTCAGCCTTGCGGGGATGTTAAAGACGACAAAAACCATGGAAATGAAGCGGTTTTCCAAGACGTGGCTTGTCTGGGATAATTATACCTTGAAGCCTTATACGCCGGGGTTACGCTCAGGTGGTTCGGAGGTGGGATTTACAATTGATCCCAAAGATCGTTTATATCCGCATAATTACAGCAGCAGTGAGACCCGCAAGGATGGCAAGGCGATCAATGTGATGTATGCTGATTCCCACGCTGCGCCATTTTATGAGCAGCAATGACCCGAATACAAGTAACTTTATGCAGTTTATTTCTGTTATCCGCGTTTGATTGCATAGCGGACAAGGTGTCTTTGCGTTTTATAGGCGGTCGTCCGTGCGCGCAATGCGATATTACTGTTGGTGAGCAGACGATGCCCGTCAATGTGGTCATCGATTTAGGGATGATGTCTCCGCTGCTTCTGGATAAAGAGACTTGTTCTGCGCTCGATGTCCAGAAAGACAGCCGGGCGACACTGGCTTTTTCGGATTCGGGAAAACTAAGCAACCTGACATGCCTGTCCGCGGATTTAAGCGCACTTCAGACTTTTACAAAACAGTATGCCAGTCAGCTTGATGAAATTCCAGTTGTAGGAATTGTGGGGTTGCCGGCATTTGATAACGCGGCCGTTCTTCTGGATATTCAGGAGAAAGTTCTGGAATATGGCGATGTGCTTCGGGTGGGGGATGACTGGCGAGCCATTTTGCTAACCGGAGGAATAGAGTCCGGATACCGCATAACGCTGCTTCCCGCTGCGGATTATAAATTGAAAGCCGGATTCACAACAGGTTCCTATGAGACATGGATCGATTCTACGTGTGCGTCTATTGCTGGATTCCCCGGCGGCGACTTTAAACAATGCGAAATCGGTCCATTCAATCTTGTAAATTATACGGCGATTCGCCCTATAGCATCCATCCCTGCGGGGTATCCGGACGCGGTGATCGGCAACAGTTTTTGGCAGAATTTTCAAATCATTGTCGAGCCGACGGCACAAACGATATGGCTGCGCGAAAAACCGCTGCGGATTTCCGACCTGACTGAACAGGAATTATTTAAAGCGTTGATTGAGGAAGATGCAAACGCAATTGAAACCTATCTGAACGCTCATCCTGCGTCGCGGCTGGCCGAAGAGGCGATTGAGACATTGCTTGAGCAGCGTCTTGCGGAGCCGGTACTGGATAAGAAGTCCATTGAGCAGGCCGGCGACCGTCTGGTTCAATTATTATCGCCCAATGCCGCCGCGGAAAAACTGATTGGTTATGCGGATTTGCTTTTTGAAAAACAACAGTATGATGCGGGTGTGATTCCGTATTTGCTAAAACAAGCCAAAGCCTGTACAATGAAGACCACGGATGCTTTGCTGCTGGGTTATGAGGCCGAAGGGCGTCTGGGGCGATATGCCGTTTTGCAGAAAGACTGGACACAGGCTCGGCTGCATTTGTTATCGGCGTTGTTTGGGCAGCCCAATAACCCCCAGTTCAATTACTGGATGGGATTGTATTATCAGGCCAACGGGCAATTGACTCGTGCCTGGTCGCGATACCTTAAGGCCAGCCTTTCGGATAGTCCGGTTCAGGATGCGGTTATCGCATTGGGTCATCTGAATAACGAACCAAACTTTCGAGAGCAATTTTCGATGCAGGACGCACAGGAATTTCTGGATGGGTTTGCCCCGACATATAGCCCGGCCGAACTTCCAGAAGGTTTTCGCAATCCGTCGCTGACGCTGATCGAAACATTTACCAGCGCCGACGATCAGCGTTCGGCTTTGCTGGAGTTGGCAATGCAGGCGTTAGAGGAGTCCAGCGAAGTAATAGTGATGAATTATCACCTTGGCAAGCCTGTGCAGGATCCATTGGAAACCGCGGCTTTGCGTCCGGCAGTGGAACGATACGGCGTAAGCCAGTCGCCTGCGGTTGTGGTGAATGGTCGAGGTATCGACCCCAATCAGATTGCATGGCAGGATCCCAAAAGCGTTTTAGAAGGAATTGCCGCCGTGAAATCGCCGGGTAATCCGACCCGATTGGCTTTGAAAGCGGTTCCGGTTGCGGGGCAGGAAAACAGTTGGACTCTCACAGTGCCTGCCGCTTTGCCGGAAAAGGCGGACAAATGTGAAATATACCTGGTGGAAAGGCGTTGCATGTTAGCTTCTTCAAGCCTTATCTGGATGTATCGGGATGTGGTTCGTGCCTGTTTGTACGACCAAAAGATAGAATCTTCGTCTGGGCCTATTGTGGTAACACTGAATCTTGGCCAAATTCAGTCGGATATTGCGGCATACGTGGATACGGTTCAGAATACGCATGGAATTAAATTTACGATGATACCGACCTATATTGATGCCGGCATGTCTTGCCTGGTTGCCAAGATTTATGCGTCGGATGGTCGGCTGGCTGCCGTGGGTGTGCAGAATTTGCGAGAGACACAGGAGGCCGCTAATGCCCAATAACACAGCGATTACAAGCCTTCATGAATTGTTATGTCCGGCCCGCAGGAAATTGCATCAATTTCAGGTCAAAAATGCGTTTATTGCCGCATTGAATCAGACGGCATGGATTGTGCCGGTGATGTCGGCGAGTTGGTTTGTAGTTCTGACTTTAGCGGTCTTAGGCGGGATATCTATTACCAAACTACAGCCCTGGGGCTGGCTTGTTGTGTTAGGTATTGCGGTATTGTGGCCGGTGGCGATTTATATCAGGATGCTGTTTCGACAGCCCAATTGGACTACGGTTACAAGCTGCGTTGATGATGCGACCAATCCGCATAATCTCGTTACCATTGCACATGAACATAGCCGTCTGGATACGCCGTCATTATTTGCAAGAGTGGCGATTCATCGCGGAATCGAGTTGTTGAAATCGGTGGTTCCCTGTGAATTGAAAATCGAGTATAATCGTGTTGCTGTCGGGCGTATGTTAAAAGGGGCAGGAATTGCAGCGGTGTTATGGACGGCGTCAATATGGCTGCCTCAAATTAATATACATTCGGAATCGCGCGACGGTCATTCTGTCGTTTTACAGTCCGGCGAGATGGCGTCGCCGTCTCAGAGCCTGTCTCGTGAAATACAGACGTCAGAACAGTCGCCGGCAAGTAAAACGGGGAAAACAAACAGCCCGTCATCGCATTTGCAAACCGTATCCTCGGCAATGCGTGATATTCCAGTATCGCCAAAATCGTCGGGCGGCAAATTCGCGGGAGCCGATTTGGCAAATGGACGTGCCGGGCAATCCTCCACGACCTTATCCAGCGGTACGGTTTCAGCGCGAAATCAGGAAGGCGCAAAAGAAAATTCGGACAGTTCAAAGCCCTCTCGCAAAGAACGAAAATCCGGAGTCTTTTCCGAAGAAAAGAATATGGCAGATAGTTCCTCTTCTTCCCCAAAAGGTTCCGCGGGATTATCTCCCAATGCGGAATCCGACATCAAAGCGGCGATGGCATCCGGAGGTATTGAAGAGCTTACCGATCAGGATGAGGCCAACTGGGATCAGGAAGAACAGAATCAGGGATCGCCGGCAAGTTCCGGGTTGCGTCCGCAGCTTTCGGATAAACAATCGGCTCCCAGCCGGGAATTAGGCTTGTCCGGCAAGCCGGGCGATAAAGCCGGCGATGGACGCGGCGGTCCGGGGCTTATCAAAAAATCAAGGGCGACGGCATCTGAACTTTCCGCGGCGACAGTTTCTGTTCATGTTAAAGGTCAGATGCAGCCGGGAAAATCAAAATCCTATACGCAATCGTTACCGCTTTCGGCAGTTGAATATCGCCCGTCTGTGTCCGATGCAGGAAACAGCAGCGCAAATGAGGGCGATGTGTTACTATATATTCCCGATCCGCAGTGGAAACCGGCGATAGAAAAATATTTTTTGAATCTCCGAAAAGAAGATTTTAAATAAGAGGATTATTATGCAGGAATCGATTACCAACGAAGAACTTCAAAATGTAAGCACGCTGATTGAAGAATTCCAGGTCGGCTTTCAGGCTTTGCGGAATGAAGTAAAGAAGAATTTTGTCGGACAGGATGACCTCGTCGAGGATGTATTGGCGGCATTATTTGCAGGCGGTCACATCTTGCTGGAAGGCGTGCCCGGGCTTGGAAAAACAATGCTGGCCCGAACATTGGCCGCGGCGCTGCAGTTAAGTTATGAGCGAATCCAATGTACGCCGGATTTGATGCCTGCGGATATCATTGGGTGCATGACTTTTCAGGAAACCGATCACGGCACGCATAAGCTGGTGTATCGGCAGGGACCTGTTGTAGCCAATTTTGTTCTGGTCGATGAGATTAACAGAGCGACTCCAAAGACACAGTCTGCATTATTGGAATCGATGCAGGAAGGGCAGGTTACGGTGGGAACCCGGCTCATACCGCTGCCGCAGCCCAATATATTTATTGCCACGCAGAACCCCATCGAACAGGAAGGAACTTATCCGCTGCCGGAAGCGCAGCTTGACCGGTTTTTGGTTAAGCTGAAGGTACAATACCCGAAACTGCATGACTATCATCGGATTATTCAGCAGACGACCGGAACGCAGGAGCCGCATGTTGAGACAGCGATGGATGGAGAAAAAATCCTGAGCATTCGGAAAATTGTTCGACAGGTTGAGATTAGTGAACGGATTTTGAATTATGCGATTGGTCTGGTTGTTGCTTCTCAGCCGCAAAACAGCGATATCGATCTGATTAAGTCTCACGTTACACTTGGCGCCAGTCCCCGTGGTGTTCAGTCGCTGGTGAAAATGGCCAAGATACGAGCCTTGCTGGATGGCCGTACTTCGGTGTCCTGCCGGGATATCAAGAAAGGCGCATATCAGACATTGCGGCACCGAATCGTATTGAATTTCTCTGCGGTTGCCGCAAAGGTAACGCAGGACAAAATTATCGAAGCAATTCTGGATACAGTTCCGGAAGTTACGGAATAATGCAGTATGCTGTTAAGTGAGTCGGAATTAAATTTATTATTATCACTGCGTCTGTATCCGCGTGCCAGAGTGCAGCGACAATCGTTGTCTGATTTCCGTTCTTTGGATAAAGGAGCGGGACTGGAATTTGCCGACTACCGGCAATATGTTCCAGGCGACGATATACGCCGTCTGGACTGGCATCATTATCAGAAGAGCAGGCGATTACTTGTGCGGCAGTATGATCAATACGAATCCTTATCATTTAACCTGGTGATGGATTTGTCTGATTCTATGGCTTGCGGCAGCTCTCGCAGGATAGATAGTGTCAGAAAAATATGTGCCGCATATTGTTTTCTAATTCTCAAGCATGGCTACAAAGTGACGATTTGGCCGGTTGAAAACAATGTTCCGCCAAGAAAATTTTCAGGTCCGGCCCAATGGCTGAATTGTTTAAAGCACATTGAAACAATCCCTGCTGGAGGATGCAGGGAGATCACAGATGCCCTGAGTACATTTAGCGGACGCAGCAGAACTGCGGAAAATGTGATCGCAGTGTCGGATTTTATCTGCTCAAAAGGATTTGATTATCTGGAAAAGATTCTTTCTCAACTCCGGCAAAATATAACCTGTGTCCACATGTATGTTGAATCCGAGATTGATCCGCCATGGACGGGAGATTTGACATTGGTGGATTCTGAATTGCAAACGGAGCAGACGCTGGTTATGAATCGCCGGAGTATTGACGCCTATAAAAATGCCTATATGCGGTATTATACCGATCTTAAGCGGCTTGCGGCTCAATCCGGCCATTTTTATTGCGATGTTTCCGGCGAATCGGAACTTGCTGAGCAAATTCATTTGCTGGCTCCGGATGGGATTGTCTATTTATGAGTGAGGTTTGACGTTGATTTTTAGTGGAATACCAATCTGGATTGCTGTGTCAATTGCCGCCGGGGCCGTAACGGTTCTTGCGGTGCTGCATTTTCTGCATCGGAATTATTCGCGTGTGCCGGTACCGACGCTGATATTCTGGCGTTCTGTGATAGAAAGCCAGCGTCGTAATCGTCTTTTGGGGCAGTTTCATCGGCCGCTGACGCTTCTGTTTTTGGCGATCATCGCGTTGCTGATGATTTTTTCGATGACTCGTCCTGCCCTCAATGCAGGAAATCAGGTTCCTGTACGTCATGTGATCATCATGGATTGCAGGGCATCGATGGGGTTAGTGGATTCCGGGCAAACACAAAATCGAATGAGCAGAGCAAAAGCAATCTGTGATGGATTCATAAAGTCATCTGCGGATACGGATGAAATTGTATTGGTTGCCGTTTCCGATAGCGCGGATGTTGTTGGCGGAACTACCGATACCCAGGCGGCCTGCACTCAGGCATTAAATGACCTGCAGGTATCTTCAAGCCTTTCAGAAACGGGACTGCGGCAGGCGATCCGAATAGCTGAGTCGATGATCGCAGAAAAAATGGAAACGCGGATACTGCTATTTACCGATCATGCTCGTCAAATCAATCCTTTACCGGCAAATCTGCAACCGCGACTTTCCTTATTTAATGTTGCCGGACCGGTATCGAATCTGTCACTGCTTCAGGCTGAAATTGGTTCTCAGCAGGATAAGCAGGTTCAAGTGGAGATTGTTGCGGGGTTTTGGGGAGAAGCGGCTATTCAAGGAACATTTGAGTTGTATGAGAATGATGTTTTGCTGCAAAAGCAGGATTTCTCAATGCCGCCCAATACCGTGCAGCGGTATTCTTTTATGGTTGACGAACCTCCTGCCGAGAAGTTTGTCATCCGGGCGGTTTGTAAGGATGATTTTGCAGGCGACAACGATATTATTGTGATCCGACATCCGGGGTATAAGGTTTATGTCGCTCAGGATATGCCTGTTCCTTTGAAATCCTGTGTGGATGCGGGTGAATTTTATTTCCTCGGCGACAGCCTTGAGAATTCAGACGTGTCTATTATTCGGGCGACTCAGCAGAGCAAGATTACTAATCCAACAATATGCCTGGTTGCAGATCAGGGTGAGCCATTGGCTTCTATCAGCCGGATTGTTCCGACGGCACAATTATTTTCGGATGAGAATAAACGAAGCAGTATGGGGACAGATTTATATAGTGTTGGCGGTCGTGGCTTAAGCGGGCTGTCTGTGGATGCGACTGCTTTGCTGAAAACGGAGGATGGGCGCGTTTTGGCGGCTGTGGATGGAAGCGGTTCGGCTTCTATTGTTTATCTTGCGGAAAGTCTGTTTAGTGAACAATCGACCTTGTGGAAGCAGCCGCAATTTCCGGAAATATTCAAAAGATTTGTGGATATTGTCTGCGATAATGCCGCCGGTCGGAATGCTGAAAATCGGCAGGTCGATCCGCTCTATGCGGATTTATGGAATGTTGATTCTGCGGCGAAACTGGGTACTCCTGCAGAGTTGCCGAATCATTCTGTGCCGCTTTATCGGATGATTTTAATCGCGGCGGCTCTGCTTTTAGGTATTGAAATGTATAGCTTTTATCGAGGAATTATCGTTTGATGCTTCAGTTCTTACATAGTGGTTTTTTGTGGCTGATTATTCCCGCAGTCGCTTTTGTCTGGGTTATTGGCTGGATTGGCAATCGCGGCTTCAACCGCCCGCGACTTCTGCTTCTGGGGATTTCAACGGTGTGTGTCTCTGCGATTTTATTTGCTTTGGCGGAACCTTACACGACCACCGCTCGAGGTGATACACAGGTCTTTCTTGTGGACGTTTCCGCCAGCATTCCGGATGCCGGTCTGGCATCTATCGCCCGCCGAATTCAGGATATTTCCAGTGCTGCCTCGCCGGATGTTAAAAATCGGGTTGTCTGCTTTGCCGCCTATCCGAAGGAGTTGTCTTCAAATTTGTTCGGCGACGGAGCGGTAGATTTAGTCACACTGCGAAAATCAAATCAGGATATTTTTGCAGAGGTTTCTTCTGATTTTTATAATCAAACCAATGTTCAGGCTGCGATGCTGTTTGCTCAAACGCTGGTAAAACAGAATGGTACGGTTTATGTGTTTACCGATGGGCTTGAGACCTGCGGTCGGGCCGAAATCGTCGTTGATGAAATTGCAAAGCAGAATATTCGTTTTGAGTTTGATACGATTGATGTGCAGCGGACGAATGAGGTCGTCTTGTGTGATATCCTTACTCCGCCGCATGTGCGGCAGGGACAGAATGCCTCGATGCAAATTCGGCTGGAAGCATCCGGGGATATGCCGATTCAGATTGAGGTATATAATCTGCAAGCCGATACGAAGCAGCAGTTTCAATATGAAGCTCGCGCCGGGATGAATACCATCGGTTTGCCTATAGAAAGTACTTCTTTGCCGATGGTTTCATATCGCATTAAGATTGGTGCCGATGCTGATACTGTCGAAGATAATAATACACGGCAAGTGACGATTCCGATCATTCCAATGCCGACAGTATGTGTACTCGATACGGATGAACAAAGCGCCTTTCAGACAGTACAAAACTGGCTGGGAAAGGTTGCGACGGTTGAGTTGTTATCCGATGCCGGCCGTCTGGATACCGCCGACGCCCTTATTGTGGCAGATGCAGATTCGAAGATGCTGACGCCGGAGCTGGTAGATCGGATTCGCGGGGCTATGTATTCCGGAATGGGTTTGATTGTATTTCCGGGGCCGCACTTGATTCAGGATCGATTACTTGCGGATACCTCGTTCGCTGAATTACTGCCAACCACTGTTTATCAGTATGGTAAAAAAAACAATCCGGACACTGCGGTTGTATTTATCCTTGATACCTCCGGCAGTATGACCGGTTCGCGTATTGCAACAGCCCGGGAAATTGCAAGGCAGGCCATTGGTCGTCTTGCGCCATACGACAAAGTCGGTATTGTGGAATTTTATGGCAATCGGCGATGGGCCGCTCCAATTCAGTCGGCGGCAAATCAGTTGGATATTTATCGTGCCCTGAATCGGTTGACTGCCGGCGGCGGTACGGTGGTTTTGCCTGCGATGGAAGAGGCCTACTATGCCCTGTTAAACGTGAATACAACAACCCGGCATATCGTTGTTATCTCGGATGGCGGAGTTGAAAATGCGGATTACGAGGCAATGCTGCGGAAGGCTGCCGATAGTCGTATTTCAGTTTCGACGATCCTGGTAGGGCCTGCGACGCATACAGGCTTTATGGCGGAACTGGCCCAGTGGGGGCGGGGATGTTTTTTCCATGCGGAAGATCGTTTCGTATTGCCGGATTTGAATTTTAAGTCGGTTTTAGATAAGACCGGTTCTCCATTTCAGCATAATGCGGATCCGCTTGCGGCAAAATATCCGTCCAGTCTCCTGTCGGGAGTCTCGATCGATCAGCTTCCCAATGGCTGGGATTATCTGCCCTCGCAATTGCGGGCGCAAGGTCAGTCGGTGATAGAGTTTTCGAACGGACAACCTCTGCTCGCATTGTGGAATTACAGCCTGGGCGGAGCTGCATTTTTTTCTGCGGATATATTCCATCAGGATTTACAGCAGCAAAATAATTCAGAGTTGTCCAACCTGATGGCGAGCCTGTCCCGCAAAATGTATCGTTCCTGGAGACGCGAATGGAATATAGAGTATACGCAGAAAAGTGATGTGATGGAAATTAACATTCATAATGAACTTATAGATAGCCGGGTTCAGGCTGAACCGCCGCATCTTGTTATTCATTCAGAAAATACGGATAGTATGACATTGTCCACATCGTATCGTGATCAGCAAATGTATGGTGTTACTGTTGAAGGCCTGTCTGCGGGCGTTTATACGGCAACTCTGCAAAATCAATCCGGGAGTACTTTGGCACAAAGCGGATTTAGTTTTAATCGGATTCCGGAAATTAAGTCCTGTAATTCGGATCGAATGTTAATGGAGCGGCTGCAGAGAGCCTCGAAAAACTATCCCGCAATGACGTCCGGCAAAAAACAATTCAGGGTTGTTGAATTATGGCCGTACTGCATAGCGCTGGCGATTATTTTGTTTTTATTGCATATTATGCTCCGACGTCTCTCGATTTTATCAAAGATCGGGCTGGCGGTTTTGGCCGGCATCCTGATGATGCCATGTAATGCCGTCTTTGCCGTTTCGGAACCAGTCGCGGCGTCAGATTATTCGTCGCAAGCGAATTATGTTCGTCTGGATGATGTGACAAAGCGCCCGATGTTTTCGGACATGATGAAGATGCTGGACGGTCAACAAGTGAATTCACCGCTGCTGGCGATGCTGTGCGGCGATTATGCCGCTGCGGAAAGCGAGTTTGAGAAAAGCCCGGCAAATGATTTCCCGGGCTGGATGCTCCGCGGTTTTTGTTTCTATAAACTTGAAAAATACGCGCAGGCTTATGATGCTTTTGGCAATGTGGAGAAATTTGCGAAAACTGAAGTGGACCGAAAGTACGCATTGGCCTGGTGTATTCGGATGGCCGAAAAATCCGGAAAGCTTGATGCGCTGGAAAGTCAGCTATTCAACACAGAACCTTTCTTGAAATATCATTGCCAGGCTTTGAAATTGTTATATGCGTTAAATAACGATCTGGAGGGTACTGAGCGGCTGCGCGAAAAAATTGAAGCGCTGCCGGGTTTTGATGCTTCAGACAAGACTTTGCTGGAACAGCAGATTATTGATCTGTCGTTGGGGGATAAAAATCAGAATCGCACGGAATTTTCCGGATCGCGGAACACTGACGGAAAATCGAATATTACGCTTTTATTAAGGCAGGTTCGGGCGTATTTGCTCGACGGCGACCGTGTGCAGGCCGGACGGGCGCTTGAGACAATGATTGCCGATGTTAATTTGCCGGATGAACTGTTGTTCATCGCTCAAAATGCATCGCAAATGGCCTTCTACGAATTGGCGGATAAAGCTGCGGCCAGAGCGATGACGTTTGATACACAGCGATATGCCGCCGGTCTTTTCCGTGTTACTCTGGCCATGTCCGGCGGAGATCAGGCCAAAGCAATCGATTTGCTGGACCAGTTGCGATCTTTTCAGAAGCTCAATGACCGGCAGGAATTTGAAGTTGCGCAATATTATGAAAAATCAGGGCAGTATGCCAGCGCGATTGATCAGTATCATCAGATTTATAAACGTACCCAGGCGCCGGATGTATTGATGCGGGTTGCCTGGCTTTATGAGAAAAATAATGATTTTGATCATGCGTATCAAGTATGGATGACCTTGTGGCGGGATTGCCGTCAGGAAGCGTTGCTATTTCAAATTCAGCCGCGACTGCTTGAGATTGCTTCGCGAACCGGTCAACTGGCCGTACTGGCAGTTGAATTGGAAGAATCACTTGAAAAATCAGCCGTTGACTTCAAAACACTGGAATTGCTGGTGGATTTGTACGTTTCCGTCGGAGATTCGATTTCCGCAGTAGAACTTATCAGGCAGTATTGTGGCGATGCCGACACGGACTCTCTTGATCGGCAGCTCAGGATATACCTGCGATGTCATGAATATGGCCGATGTCGTCGCATTTTATATCAACTGATCAATAACAATCCGCAGCAAAGCGGTGATTATCTTCGTCAATTAGCTCTTCTGGCGGTAGAAAAAGGCGATGAAAAAGATACCTTGCGTATTATGCAATCCATTCGAGATCATCAGGATGCCAATTCGATAGATTTAGAGTATGTTGCCGGAATATGGGATTTGCTGGGACGACCTGAATTGGCAATGGATGCGTATGGACGTTTATTACAGCGGGATTCTTTTGCCGCGGAGACCTGGCTATTGTGGTCTAATGCCGCTCAGAAAGCAGGACAAAGAGAAATTGCGATCAGCGCCTTGTCCAGTCTTTTAACTGAAGATGCAACGGACGACCTGTTTATGGTTGCAGTGGATTCGCTGTTGAATCTACAGGCGGAAACGATGTATCTCGAAAAAGCGGTGGCTCAAATATACGCTCGGATAGCAAAGGCTCCCGAGAAAGTCTTTCTTTACCGGCTGGTAGTAGATGTTCTGTCGGAGATATCCGGGATATCGGATTCCGATGAGTTTCTGCTGCCGGCGTCGGTGTATTCTTCTGACGGCCGAGTGGCATTGATTCAGGAAATTCAGCGAGAATCTGCGGCACAAATGGATTCGCTGCTGGATTACGGCATGGTATTAGTTTATATGGATGCGCAATTGCCGCCGCAGGCGAGCATTGAACTGGGCAAATCCTTCCTGGAGCGGGGGGAGTATAAAACCACTCGCTTCCTGTTTCATAAAACCAATTTTCTGTTTGAAGACAATAGTCTTTGTCTGGAAATTGCGGATGGCTATGACCGGGCCTGTGCCTTTGATCAGGCGGCATTGCTGGTACGAGAATCGCTTGCGGTGGCTCCCGATGAGCCGCGGCTGCTGATTCGTTTGGCGTCGTATGATGAAATTCAAGGCGATTTTGCCGGGGCGTGGCAAGGTTATCTCAAGGCTTATCAACTGTCTATAAACAAGCTTTCGGTATCCCAAAATAATACAAAATCCGGTAAAAGAACTGTCGCTCAGAATGTTCAGGCTGAAGATCGAAATCGCGAAGTTGCTATGCAGGGACTTTTTGCGACACTGCTGACAGACGCCCAA
>CAYTHV010000041.1:0-7071 GCA_964437685.1 uncultured Pirellulales bacterium | reverse complement strand
GGAGACACTGCAATATTTTGAAAAAATGTTGACTGAGAATCGTGCGAATTTACAGGAAGGAGCTGCGTCGTCCAATGGCAAACTGCTGCGATTATGGAGAGATTACGACCGGTTATGCCTGGCGACAGATGGGATTTTACGGGCAAATTCGACCTTAAAGCAAATCGCCGAACAAGTTACAAATAATCCGGAGGCGATGACGGAGACAATTCAAACCCGTATTGCAGGGGGTGATTATGATACCGCATTTGAACTTGCTGAAAAAATAGATAAAGCCTCCTGGCCTCAGGATTTGAAAAAAGTACGGCATAATCAACAGGATATGTCGAATGTTCGGAGTTTATCGGATGAATTGCTGGCCCGGAATCTCATGGACGCGGTTCTGGCGGATAATCGGGAACAGGCCGGACGCCTGATGGATGCGATGCTGACTCGCAAATGTGAGTCGCGCGATGAGTTGTACACGACGGAGCTGGCGGCAGCGATTCTTCTTGAAAGTACGGATACGATTAAAAGTGTCGTATCAAAACGGATGACATGTCTTGCCGGAATGTCTTCATCTTCGCGATTTTCTGCGGTTCGATCCCTGCTTGCTTCCATTTGGCCGAGACTAACCGGGCCGGACAGAAAATGGCTGGCAAATCGGCTGGAGGAAATCTGTTCACAGGATGCGGATGTGCTGCATTTGCTGGATATGGCGATGGTTCATAGTCGGGAGCAGGAGTATTATCCATTGCAGCGGGCATATCAATTTTCTCAGGATAAGGACAAAAAAGCGGATCGTTTAGCGGAGATACTGTTTTATTCAGATCCGAATCAGCGGAATACGATTATTTTGCAGGCGGTGGATTCAACTCCTCCGGCACGGCGGCAACTTTTCCTGATGGAATTGGCCGGACAGATACGATATCATATAACTGAATCGGATCGAAAGAAATACGTCGAGTTGTTCCAGTTGCAGCCACCCATAAAAATACCGCCTAAAACGCAATATGTGATTCTAACGCGATATGATGGCCGCAATACCGAGACCCGCCTCCTGTTGTTGGATATGGCGGAAAGTCTTATGGGTAATATGCCGGATAATCCCGCCGTAAATGCCTTTGTTGCAACGGCTCGATTCCGAGTCGGCAAGCAGAAGGAAGCGTCCTCGCTGGCCGGCGATATGATCGATACCCTGGCCAGGGGCGAGGAAATCAATCATGAATACGCAGCGATAATCAAAGATATGGTGACTATCCTGAAATCCAGCGATATTCGGGATATCCTTTCAGAACTGATCTCTTATCGGGATATTGCCGGTCCGTCGCCACAGCTTTATTTTACGATGGCCAAATTATATGAAGCGATAGGGGAGTATCAACAGGCCAGATTGCAAATGCGACAGTGTTTTCAGCGTGCCGCCGACAATGCGATTGTTTTGCATCAGTTGGTTGACATGTATGATGCGGCAGGATACAGAAAAGAACTTGCCGAAATTCTGTACGCCAACGTGAATAAATCCGGCCTAAACGCAGTGTTTCAATGGAGAACGCTGGTCCGGTTATATTATCAAACAGGCCAGCAGGAGCAAATGATCAAGGCGGCCGCCCAAGATACGACTCCCTTGCACGGGCTGAATTATTTGATATCGTATCAGGAAGCCGGCGATATTCCAAATTTGGTGCGGTACTTCCGTAAATATCAGGCGGATCTTCGCAGTGAGGGACGTTTTTTTGCTCCGCCCTGGCCGGATTGGGATTCGCCGGAAGGGATCGAGGGACAAAAGCAAAAAACGCAAGCTCTGGCTGCGGGTCGTTTGGATATGTATCAAGTATTAAGTCGCCAGCCGGCTCTGGCGGCGGAGTACGCGCGGTACTGGCAGGCAATGATTCCGGAACGAAGTGATTTTCAGAAATTTGCGGATGTCTATGCACAACTGGTGTTTGCAAATGGGATGTCCGAATCGACGATTGATGATATTCTGAAAAAAGCCGCCCAAACACCGGGACTGGCTCAAAAGGATTATGCATTGCTGTTGTCCCTGGTAAAATATCAGGCAGAAGCCGGCCAGCTGCAGCATTCGGAAGTGATTGAAAAACTGAAGCCGCAAATCGATGCCTCTGATCTGAAAGCATGGCGTATCATTGCTCAAGCTTGCCAGGCAAGCGGCCAGAAAGACATGTCTGTACGATATTATCAGTGGCTGATTGCTTATCAGTTGGCGGATCAGTCTATTTCTGAACCTTTCTTTAAAGATATCCGTGCCGGGTTGGAAGTCGAGGATTCAAAGGACAGCAAAATTCTCCGCTTTTTAACCCCGTGGCTGAGCGATGGAGCGTTTATCGAGGATGAACCATTATATGAATCGTCCAAAACCCATCTTATGGCTGTGTCGTGTGATGCGCAAATGGTTAAGGACCAGATCAGCCAGGTGGAGCGTGCTGTCGCTGATTATGAATACGACGGCGCTTATAATTTATTGCGTTTTGAACTGCTCAAGTATTATCTGGCAGCAGACAAACAGGAATTGTTTGTGAAATGTTTTAGTGAGATATTCCGAGTTGCGTCGGAATCGATCAATGCTAAGTTGACGATAAATTATCATGAATTGATCAGCTCCGCGGCTTCGCGTGAATGGACCGAAAAGTATGTCAATGCCATGCAGATAGAGATGGATACATTATTACAAAATAACATGCTTTCTCAAAATGAGATGGTACAAAATCTATCTTTATTGGCTGTTGCGTTGTATGAAAATAATTACCGGGTACAGGCGGAAGCGGTTCTCGGCAGGGTTGAGCCTTACCTGAAAGAGCCTTCATTGCTCTCGCTGTGGTTCAGCGACGCATTGCGGATATGCGGCCATTCCGACAGGGCCGGGGAAATAGAACAAACGTTGATTAAAAACGGCATAATGCCGAATTTACGAATAAAAACAGAAAAAACAAACGAAACAGGAAAGGAACAATTATGAAAAAGTACGTGGCCATATTCATCATGTCTCTGCTTGCACAGATCGTCATTGCCGAAGAGGCGCCAAAAGCCGCGCCCGCAGATCCGCAGATTTTGAAATTGGAAACAACGGTCGAATCCCTGATTGTTGAAAAGAAGGATTATGCTTTAGCCCTCAACGAATATGCGACAGCGGCCAAAGCAAATCCGCAGGCAACTTATTATCGGGAACAGTATGCGGTTCTTCAGCGTGTAATCAAAATGAAAAAACTGCTTGCGGAGGAAACCAATCCGGAAAAGTGGAAATCCTATGCCAAGGCAACAAGGTCTTATGTGTATAACAAGGGCTTTTATTCTGAGGCATTGGAAACAGATCGTGCGGCGGCCAATAAGTTTGATAGCGGTGATTATGCTGCCAATCTTCTTGAAACCCTATTGTTGACAGGCCAAAATGAAGAAGCGGCAAAGTTTGCAGAGAGCAAACAACCTGCGGATAAAACCATACGTTACCAAACCCTGATTGCAGTTGTTTCCGCTCGTGCAGGAAAAACAGCGGAAGCAGTGGAAGCGATCAAAGCCGTAGAGGTTAACCCCAAAACCAACCCTGCCTCATATTTCGATAGCGCAAGGGTATATTGGGCTGCCGGGGATAAAGACAAGGCGATGGCTTCTCTGAAAACCCTGTTAGAGCATACGCCCCCAAGTGAAACGCCGGGTGTGCAGGAAATGATTAAACGCAGCGTCGAATTTGCGCCGTTACGGGATAGCGAAGAGCTCAAAGTCGTTCTGGCGACCGAAAGCAAGGTCACACAATCCGGCTGTACCGGCGGATCAAATTGCGGTTCATGCAGCCTGAAGAATAAATGTCCCTCGACAAAGTAAATAAATTAAAAAAATCGGCGGTCAAAAATGAAGATACGACATCGAATACAATTATTTTTCTTTTTGTGGGTGATTATTGCGGTATTTGCCCTGCGTCGTAATGTTGAAGCATGGTGTCCAATGGGAGGGCTGGAAGCTCTATATGGATACCTGACAGGCGGGACAATGATTTGTTCCCTGGCCGCAACAAATTTTTTCATACTGATCGCCGTTATTCTTCTGACTGTGGTACTGAAGCGTGCATTCTGTGGTTATCTTTGTCCGCTGGGAGCGATTGCAGAAGGGATGCGTTATGCCGCGGGAAAATTTGGATTTCGCCAGTTTCATTTTTCTCCTGCCATTGACAAAAAATTGTCCCTGCTAAAATATGCCGTACTGCTTATAATTTTGGGCTGGACTTGGCATGCCGCGGAGTTGATTATTCGCGGGGTGGATCCCTGTTATGCTGTAATCACTCTTGGTGAAGAGGCAAAATGGTCAACCTATCCCACGCTGGGATTATTTATTGTGTCGGCGTTTTTAATTTCAATGCCGTTTTGTCGGTGGCTTTGCCCTTTCGCCGCGGCGATAAATATCTTTTCCCGTATGGGTTTTGCCCGCATTGTCAGGAATCCTGATACATGTACGGGGTGCCGAATCTGCTCAAAGGCCTGTCCGATGGGGATTGATGTTGCTTCTATGGATCAGGTTAAATCGCCCAATTGCATTGCCTGTATGGAGTGTATTACACTATGCCCGCAGCATCAGGCCAGGCCTCTGCAATGGAAATGGTTTGGACGGCGGGAAATTATAAGGCCGCAGAGAGCCTTTTTTGTCGGTATTTTGACTGTTATTGCAATGGTTTATCTGGCGGCCCGCCTGATTCCATTTCCGACATTTGTCTATGAACGAAGCAGTCCCGTTCCTGTGGCGCCAAGTACGCTTCATCTGCAGGTCGAGGGTGTTAAATGCAGTGGTTCGGCGAAACTGTTTGTTTATTTTCTGGATCGTCAGGATGTAGACCTGATTCCAGGATACCTGAAAATTTCCACTTCGCCTGCAAGCGGATATGTTGATGTGGCAATCAGCTACGATCCTTCACAGACGGATGAGAAGGCTATTCGGGATGCTATCGTGGAACCCTATTATGATGAGCAGGAAGATCGATGGCGTTTTTCACCCTTTAAAATACAGGGGTATGATTTATTGGAGACCCCAGGTGAGAATGCACTATAACTCTGCAAAATGAAACGTGGCTCACATTGGTTTTGAACTAAAAATGTAAGAGTGAATTAGAGGTAAGCATGAAATTTGCGACAAAAGTGATACGTGAAGGTCAGCACCCTGATCCGGCAACAGGAGCGGTAATTACTCCCATTTATCAAACGGTTAACTTTGTATTCAAGGGTGTAGCAAAACCCAATACATTTGAGTATTCTCGCATTGAAAACCCTACCCGCACTGCGTATGAGAAATGTTTGGCTTCTCTTGAAGAGGCGAAGCAGTGTATCGCGTTCAGTTCCGGAATGGCCGCGATCAATGCGGCGATTTCTATTCTGCGTCCGGGAGATCACATTGTTTCTTCGGAAAATATTTACGGTGGAACATTTCGCCTGTTCAAGGAAGTAGCGGCACCGCAAGGGATGACATTTACCTATGTGGATGGTACCCTTCCAGAAGCGTTTGCCGGAGCGATTGAAAAAAAGACAAAGCTGGTCTGGATAGAAACGCCTGCCAATCCTCTTTTGCAGCTGGTTGATGTTCGAGCAGTATCAGAGATTACGCGTAAACATAATCTTGTTTTAGTTGCGGATAACACTTTTTCTTCGCCGTTTTTTCAGAGACCTCTGACTCAGGGGGTCGATGTGGTGGTTCATAGTACATCAAAGTATATCAGCGGGCATTCCGACGTCATTGGCGGAGCGATTGTGACAAATAATGAAGAACTGGCTGCGGCATATCGTTTTTATCAAAATGCGGCTGGAGCGATTCCGGGGCCTTGGGATTGCTGGTTAAGCTTGAGAGGATTGAAAACGCTTTCAGTCCGCATGAAGCGACATGAAGAGAATGCATTAAAAATTGCACAATGGCTTTCAGCCCATCCTAAGACTGCCCATGTAATCTATCCGGGTTTGCCCAGCCATCCTCAGCATGAATTGGCGAAATCACAAATGGATGGCTTTGGGGCGATTATTACATTTCATCTTAAAGACGGCGCAAAATCACTGGAAAAAATAGTCGAAGCGCTTCGTATCTTTTTGTTTGCTGAAAGCCTTGGCGGCGTAGAGTCGCTTATCTGTCATCCATGGTCAATGAGCCATGCTTTAATGAGCCGTCAGGAGAAAGAAAAAATTAATATTACCGAAGGTACTATTCGCTTGTCGGTTGGCATTGAGGACTGCGAGGACTTAATCGAAGATTTGGATAATGCCCTCAATACGCTGTAGGCAAGAGGCTTTCCATTAGCGAACTGATTATGGCGTACTGTTTTCCAGTTTTGCCGTTAGAGACAGTAGTTTACTTGCGGCGTCCGCATTGGCCGCACTTTGGGTAGATTTGTTCAACGGGTCTACAGCTTTCTCTAATTCATTCAGGCCGAGATACTGATAGCCGAGCAGAAGCTGATAGTCTGCGTTAAACGGCTCAACGGCAATCGCCTGTTCCAGTGCTGCGATTTGAGTTTTCAGCACGGCCTCATCCGCGTATAATCCGCGCGGGTAATAGATCGTCAGCTCTTCGGATGAAATTTTTGCCATCGCCTCCCGCAGCACACTGGCCGACATGGCGTAATTGCCCGCCGCAAACAGTGCCTGAGCATAAGTAAATGGCAGTACGATGTCTTCCGGCGACAGCCGTACCGCCTCGCGGAACTGCTCGACCGCATCGTCATAGTTGCCCGCTTCGAACAACTTGACGGCTTGTACAAAGCACAAATCGGCTGCGGTTTCGACTTCCGGCGTGTCCACGGCATTTTCCGTTGATGGGCTGCTGTCCGAATTCGTTATTGTCGTATCGCCTGGCTCTGCGGTGGTGGTATACGTAGTGTAAGTGTTATAGGTATTGTAAGCGACAGGCTCCGGCGATGAAATCACGTAAGACCCATACCAATTATAGGGATGGACACCATACCAGTAATACCGGACATAGCGATAGCTCGGCCAGTACCCGTCCAGACTCACAAACACATACTTGCGGTGATAGTTCGGATAATAATAGGTTAATCGTAAGCGTCCGGTGGGGTGTTGGAAGTCTTCTGTGTAGTGGGTGGCTATTTTG
>CAYTHV010000040.1:0-23735 GCA_964437685.1 uncultured Pirellulales bacterium | reverse complement strand
TTAGGGTTGATACCAGACCAATGTGAATGACCAGACATACCGATAAACCTTTAAAATAGTTCTTAGTTTTTAGTTCTTAGTTTGCTAATGAATTACCTTATTTAACGCATACGTGAAGATGCCGGAGGCGCCTGCCCGCTTAAGCTGCGGGATCAGTTCGCGTTCGACTTTTTCTTCGACGATAATTTCAATGGCGACAAAGCTGGAATCGGCCAGCGAAGAGACGGTGGGGCTTTTCTCCGCGGGCAAAACCGCCAGAACTTTTTCGAGGTCGTCCCTGTGGGTGTTCATTTTCATGCCGACACGCGTTTTGGCGTCAATGGCGCCCTGCAGAAGAATTTGCAGATTTTCAATTTTCTGGCGTTTGAAAGGGTCCTGCCATGCGGCATGATTGGCGATGAAACGTGTTGTGGAAACCAGGATGGTGTCGATGATTCGCAGGTTGTTGGCTTTGATGGATGAGCCTGTTTCGGTGAGTTCCACGATGCCGCTGACCAGGCGTGCCTTGACTTCGGTTGCGCCCCAACTGAATTCCACTTTGACATTGATTTTTTTCTGTTCAAAGTAACGGCGGGTTGCGCCGACTAATTCGGTGGCGATGATTCCGCCTTCGAGGTCTTCGGGTTTCTGCACGGGCGATTCATTGGGGACGGCCAGCACCCAGCGTGTCGGGTTGGAGGTCGCTTTGCTGTATTGCAGTTGGCAGATTTCGTGAATATCGGAGGCGTTTTCGATGATCCAGTCATAGCCGGTAAAGCCCGCATCCAGTACGCCGTCTTCCACGTAGCGGCTCATTTCCTGTGCACGGAGGAGGATAAGCGAAATTTCAGTATCATCGATTTTTGGAAAATAACTGCGGTCGGCTCCACTGACACTGAAGCCGGCTTTTTCAAACAATTCAAATGTTGCTTTCTCAAGGCTTCCTTTGGGGATGCCCAGTTTTAAGATTCGGTCGGACACCGTATTATCCTTTCGTCATTGTTTTTTATCGCCGTTTTTGGACTTGGCGGCGGTTTTTTTCTTGTCTGCTTTGGCGGCGGCTTTGGCTGGGGCTGATTTTTTTCCACCGGATTCGGCAGCCTGTCGGAGCAGTTCATAAAATTCCCAGCCCGATGATGCGGGAATATGCCGCAGGAGGAAACTTTCCACCTCTTCAGTTGTGGCATCCGGATCGATCATCTCTTCTGCCCGCAGGAATGCCAGCATGGTTTCGGTCATCGGAATGGCATGCCCGTCAAAGGCGGCCAGTATACAGAAGTCCACGGCAAACCGGGTCACGACGCCGAGGTCGTCCAATTCTTTCTTGGCCTGACGCTTGCCCTGTTCGTCGATGCCCTTGAGACTCAGGGCATCGTATTTATCGAATATCTTCGACAGGACGCGGGTCAGATTGGACGCGATTAACTCGCCTTTTTCGCTCGGGTCTTCGAGGAGTTCCTGGATTTCTTCAGCCCGGCAGACGCGCAGATCATTATAATCCACGAAGTGAGTCTGTATGCTTTTGAAGACTTTTTTCGCGAGTTTTTCCGTGGTATGTTCGGCGATCAGACCAAACACCATCGCATCAATCGGATCATCAACCTCGAAAGGTTTGAGTTTCTGCCCGGTTTTGACGGCGCGAAAAAATTTGTCAATTTTTATTCCATAATCTTTACTGTTTTTCATAGTCCCTGTTTCTGAAAAGGTGTCAGGGGTTGTCCCGGTCATCGGCTCCGTCGCCGCTTCCGAGTTCATTATCGTCGCTGGGTAAGTCAGCGTTGAGGTTGTTGTCATCCTTGTCGTGTTCCTTGTATTCCTGTGTTGCTTTGTCAATCAGCTGCAGTATCTGCAGCGTTTTTTGCATTTTAGTGTCCAGCTCAAAGTGCAGCCGCGGGCACGTCCGGCCGGTCAGAATTTGTCCTAAATGCCGCTGGAAAACGCCGGCGGCGTGCTGGATGGCCTGCATGGTTATCGGTTTTGATTTTTCGTCTGTGGCGAAGACGCTCAGCCGAACGGTCGCGTTTTTCATATCGGGAGCGACATCGACTTCAGTAACGCTGATCAACCCCGAAATGCGGGGGTCGTTCAGATGCAACTGAATCGTCTCGCTGACCGAGTCGCGAATGACCCTTGCCACTTTTTCCAATCTTCGACTTGCCATAACGGTATCTTACAGAGCCTTTATAATTTTCGTGCGACTTGAATGATTTCAAATGCTTCGAGAACATCATCATTCTTGATGTCGTCAAAGTTGGCGATCTTGATACCGCATTCAAAGCCCATTCGAACTTCTTTGACATCGTCTTTGATGTGCTTAAGCGATTCGATGGAGCATTTGTCCTTGACGACGAGATTGTTGCGAATCAGACGCAGCTTGGAATCGCGATTGACCAGGCCGCTGGTAACGTAGCATCCGGCAATTGTACCGACGTTGGAGACTTTGAATGTCTGCCGAACGGTGAGCCGACCGAGGACTTTTTCCTGGAATTCCGGATCGAGGAGGCCAACCATCGCGGCCTTGAGGTCTTCGGTGATGCGGTAAATGATGCTGTATAGGCGGACATCGACGCCCCGGCTGTCGGCAAGCTGCCGAACGTGTTCGTCCGGAACGGCGTTAAAGCCGATGACGATCGCGCGGGACGCTTCGGCCAAAAGTACGTCGCCTTCGGTCACACCGCCGACGGCGGCGTGAAGGATTTTAACTCGTACTTCCGGCGTGCTCAGTTCGGCCAGGTACTTCTGGAGCACTTCCACGGAACCCTGTACGTCGGCTTTAATAATCAGGTTCAGTTCCTTGACGTTGCCGGCTTCGATCTGGCTAAAGAGGTTATCCAGCGTAATCAGCGAACGTTTGGCCAGCGATTCTTCGCGGACTAAGTGTTTATTCTGGTCTGCCGCCTGGCTTGCCAGGTTGATATCGTTGAGCTTGTAGAAACGGTCGCCGGCCTGGGGGACTTCGTCGAGGCCTGAGATTTCGACCGGCATCGCGGGTCCGGCGGTTTTAATTGTGCGCCCGCGGCTGTCGGTTAGTGTACGAATGCGTCCTGCTGCGCTGCCGCAGACGACGATGTCGCCTTTTTCGATGCTGCCTTCCTGAATGAGCAGCGTGGCGACAGCGCCCTGACTTTGTGTCATCTTGGCTTCAATGACCCAGCCGACGCCATCCAGAGTCGGATCGGCTTTATAATCTTTCAATTCGGCGATGTAGTCCAGATGTTCTATCAATTCCGGAATACCCTGGCCGGTTGTGGCGCTGGTTTTGACGATTTCAGTATTTCCGCCCCATTCGGTCGGGGTCAGTTCGTATTCGGCCAGTTGACCATAGACACGGTGAATATCCGTTCCGGGCAGGTCGATTTTGTTTAATGCGACAATAATCTCGACGTTGGCGGCTTTGGCATGCCGAATTGCCTCGATGGTCTGGGGCATTACGCCGTCGTCGGCGGCGACAACCAATACGACGATGTCGGTCATATTGGCTCCGCGAGCGCGAAGGGCGGTAAAGGCTTCGTGGCCGGGCGTATCAAGGAACGTAATTTTCTTGCCGTTAATTTCCGCCTGGTATGCGCCGATGTGCTGGGTGATGCCGCCGGCTTCGCCTTTGGCGACTTCGGCCTCGCGGATGCGGTCAAGCAGGCTGGTTTTGCCGTGGTCAACATGGCCGAGCATCGTTACAATCGGCGGACGTTTCTGAAGATTATTGCGTTCACGCTGCTGGAACTGCTGCTGAATCTGTTCGAGAATGGTTTGCTTTTTCTGAATGATCAATTCTGTGCCGAATTCCAGCGCGATCAGTTCTGCGGTGTCGATGGACAAGGCCTGATTGGCCGTGGCCATAACGCCCTGTTTCATCAGGCGGCCGATGATATCCCCGATTTTGACATGCAGTGCTACAGCGAGGTCTTTGACGAGGATCGGTTCGCTGATCGTCGCCTTTTCGGGACGTTCGAGCTGAGCATGTCCTTCTTCAGATTTATTTTCGATGCGCCGCGTCGGCCTGAATCGGGAGGTTTCTCCACTGGCCGCCGCAAGACGTGCCTGACGTTCTTCCAAATCCTTGGATCGCATCCGTTTGGCGCCTTTGCCGAGGTCTTCCTCGAAAACGCCACCCTTATGCTTACCTTTGTCTTTGCCGGGCTTTTTACCTTTGCCCGGAGCCGGAGCTGGTGCGGGTGCGGCGATCGGAGCAAACGGATCCACTTTGCCGGCGGCTGGCGGCCGGACTGCGGGTGCGGGTTTGCGTCTATCCTGCTCGCGGTCTTTTTCACGGATGGGCTTGCCTTTACGCGGAGGCCGCAAAGCATCTTCTTCGACTGCTTCAACGCGAACAACATTGGGGCCGCTAAGCTGTACGGGCGCCGGTTTGTGAAGCATGGGGCCGGCGGGCTTAATATCTTTTGGTATAAACGGAACGTGCATCACCGGAGCTGGATAATAGGGCTGAGCCGGAACGGACGCCGCTTCGGCTGCTTCCGCGTCGGCAGGAGCAGGTTCCATATCTGAAGCCGCTTCCACAGGTTCAACCGACTCTTGAGCTGCCTGGGCAGAAGCCTCGGTTTCGGGGGTACCTGTTTCGGTTTCTGGTTCCTCAACGAGGGCTTCGACAGGAACGTCTGAAACATTCGGTGCAATTTCCGCCGGGGTTTCGACGGTTTCAGCTTGTGGTTCCGCGGGTACTTCCGCCTTTTTGCGTTTTATACGGATTTTTTTCAGATCGATAGGATTTGCCGTTTCGACCGCGGTCGAATGGACGCCTTCGCTGAACCATTCGCGCACGGTTGCAGCTTGTCCGGCGGTCAGAGGGGACATGTGTCCGGTCTTCATCTCGATCCCCTCGGCCAGACATTTATCGACAATGGCCTTACTGGGCACGCCCAGTTCCTTGGCCAACAGATATACGCGTGTTACTGCCTTAGCCAAACCGCATCTCCTAATCTAAATACGTCTCTTTCCGTAAATCGGGGTAACGACCCATTACTTGTGAGAACGTTTTGTTTGTTGTTCTTTAATTAATGATGCCGCCTGGGTTGCCTGACTTTCGGCGGCGGCTTTTTTTGCTATATCGCCTGCCGCAGCAATAATTTGTTCGGCCAGCGTTTTATCGATTCCCAATTCATTGACCAGCGGGTCTTTGCCGACATCTTCGAGGTCCAATACCGAGATAATCCCCAGCGCCAGCAGTTTATCGACAAGCCGATCATCCACGCCCGGAATTTCTTTCAGGCAGGTGGCCAGACGATCCACTTCACGGTTGTATTCATTGGGCGTCAAGATATCGATATCCCAGCCGGTCAGCCGGGCGGCCAGACGAACATTTTGTCCGTGTTTGCCAATGGCCAGACTAAGCTGGTCTTCGGTAACGACGACCGTGGCCTTGCCCAGTTCGAAACAAATCGCGATTTCACTGGTTTTGGCCGGCATCAGGGCGTTGGCAATCAACACCTGTGATGAATCGCTCCATTTGACGATGTCGATTTTTTCGCCGCCGAGTTCATCGACAATATTGCGAATTCGACTGCCGCGAACACCGACGCATGCGCCGACCGGATCAACCTTATCATCGGCGGATTCGACGGCAATTTTGGTGCGATACCCGGCTTCGCGGGACAGCGCCTTGATTTCGATAATATTTTCAGCCACTTCCGGAACTTCCTGCTCGAACAGCCGGCGGATAAAGTCCGGATGTGTTCTGGACAGGATGATCTTGATCTGGTTGTTATTGTCGCGTACTTCGAGGATCATGCAGCGGATACGGTCGCCGGGATGGTGAGTTTCGCCGGAAATCTGCTCGGATTTCGGCATAATCGCCTCGACCCGGCTGTTGAGGTTAACGACCAGCACGCCGCCGTCATAACGACCGGCAATACCCGTGATGATTTCGCCTTTGCGCTGGGCATATTCGGAAAAGATACTTTCCCGTTCATCCTGACGGAGTTTTTGAATCATAACCTGTTTGGCAGTCTGAGCCGGAATACGTCCTAATTGGTGGATGTCGATCTGAACGCCGTCTTTCCAGGCGGACATTTCGCCGGTGTTGCGGTCGATACGCACAACAACATCCGCTTCGCCTTCTTTGGTACTGAAGTGCTTGCGTGCCGCGGAGATCATCGCGCTTTCAAGGTCGGCAAAGATGGATTCCTTGCTGATGTTTTTGTCGCGTGCGATATTTTCGACAATTCGCAATAATTCCTGATTCATCGTATCGTTTTCCTTTATTCAGTTGGACGACTTTGCCAGATATCTCTGGTGTCAAATTCAATTTCGGCATTACGCCGCCGTGCCGGTTCAGGCAATAAAAAAAAGTGGTACCCTTCAGGTTGCCACTTTTCATCGCCGCACATAAAATATTCTGTCGGCAGGACGAACGATTATAAAAGCTGTCAATCTATCCAGCCATTATACCGACCTTTCCTGCTTCAGAGCACCCTGTACCGCATCCCTGAAGACAATTTCTATACAAATAGTCGCACGCGCAAAAAAATGCGCGAACATAGCGAATTGTACCACTATGCGTGTTCACGACTCGTAAATCCAGTAGCTGTCATAGCTTAAATTCCTTAATGCCGGTCTATACAATCCCGATAAGTTAGTCATTATACTGGCGTAAAGCGCAAAGTCAAGCTGGAAAATGGGTTGTGGTAAATAGTGAACAGCGGATAACAGAGGGTAGTTGATTTAAATCGAAACCTATCTTTAAAGTGTAATTTTATGAGACCTTCGACGATTTTGAAGATTTTTGCTATTTAAGGGATTGGTTGTCCTGTTCATTGGTTTGCGGTGTGGATTGTTTGGCGAGGTAGTCTTTGGCATGGGTATAACGTTGCTGGCCGAGTCGGCTGAACAGGGGGAGGGCTGGGTACATCTGGGTGAATTGGATGCGGTATTGGTCTTCAATTTCTACCGCTTTTTGATATTGATGCGCGGCTTTTTGGGGTTGATCCAGCTTTTCGGCAAGTTGCCCGAGGTCATAGGCAATTTGGTCTGAGCCGAGGTAGAACTGCTGGGCTTTGAGGGCGGATTGGTAGGCGGCGGCAAGCCATTCTTTTTGGTTATTGGGGTCTATCTCGGATTTAAGGGCGAAGACTTCGCTGATCAACTTATCGTAGCGATAGTTGCGCGGGTCGCGATTTTGCGCCTGATGGAGTGATTCTATTGCCTGTTCGAGTGGTTTAGTTTGTTTACGACGCTGGGTTTCAAACAGATTCAGATAATATTGTGCTCCAAGAAAAGAGGGATCCGGATCAAGCGTATCCGTTTTTGCCGCGGCAGTAATAAATTGTTCGATTTGTTCGTAATTGCGCAGGCCGTTTTGGATCAGACAGCCGGCTTGAATCGGTATAGTAACACGGATGAAGAATACAATGCCAATGGCCGCGGGAATTATGGCGGCGATAGTCCACTGGCGGAGTCCGGAATTGGCGGGTTGCGGCTCGGAGGGTGTCCGTGAAGCGACAGCGGCAAGGAGTAACGCCAGCATCAGCCAAAATGCGGTCCAGACGCCCGGCTCAAAAATGGCAAAGTCGATCAGATTATGAATGAGGATTGCGATAATGCCGCAGATAAGCCCCAGTATCAGCCCGTCACGGCGGCAGTCGGCTGAGGTTTGTTGTGTGGTTGCCCACAAAAAGCCGAACGGGCCGATAAAGAAAAACGCCGGAATCAGATACATAATGATGAAGACGGACTGGCGGACTACGGTGTTTTCGCCGGGAATGCCGCCTTCGCTGACAATAGGACGAAAATATAATAGTGTAACTGCAACGCCGACCAATACGCCAAGCGGAATAATTTTGTCCTGTGAAAACCATGTTGGCTTGTCTTGCAGTGTGGACAAGTCTGCTGAATTATCGAAAGTATTTTTCAAACCCCGCCACAGGATAGCAAAGATGATTAGCAGAAAACCGATCACGGCAACCGGGCCAAACTGGCATAGCAATGACAGGATAAAATTATGCGGGTCTTTGATGGTTTCGGGAGCGGCGGGGATTTTGTATTTGGTATAGAGTGTCGCGAAATTGCCTCCGCCGACGCCGAGCAGGGGGTGGTCGGCGGCCATCTGAGCGGAACTAACCCAATACTGCCAGCGGACAAACAGGGCATTGGGACCGGGCAAGCGGCCGTGCTCGAGGCCGTAACGGATGGCGATTGTGCAAACTGCCGCAACTGCAATTACGGCGATAATCAGAACCGCCCAGCGGAATTTCCATAACCATCGCCCGCAGACTATCAGCAAAGCGAACAATGCCATCGCCAGGATTGCCGCGCCGATTGCTCCCCGACTTTTGCCGACAAGCAAGCCGAAAATCAAACTGAGCAGGATGAGTAATTGAATAATCATTTTTGCGGCAAAGCCCTCATCCTTTTTCCAGGACCGCACCGTATCGACCAGCAATCCAATGGCGATGAAAATTCCCGATAACAAAAAAGTGCCGGTTGAGTTGCTGGTTGTCAGAAATCCGCGGACGTCACTGGACAAAAGACGATGTTCGTATTGAAAGTGAGAAAAGCTGTTGGGTTCAATGCCGAGTGTTTTAAGCTGCCGGATGGGGTCTTTGCGGTAATCCTCCACGACCTGCTGATTGCTTTCCATGGATTGGTCGACGCTGGTGTAAACCGCCGCGCAGCCCATCGACAGGATGACCCACAGTACGACATCCATTCGCCGGGCGGAATCGATCCAGCGGAACGCAATCAACCCAAGAAACGCCGGGATAATCAGTGTCATGCATTCGGTTTCGGCGGCGCGTTTATCCGATGCCGGAAAAATTGCCAGAAAAGTTGCGGCGGCAAACAGAAGCAGCCCCACCCCAGCCATCCAGCAGGAGCACTGCCATCGTATTTTGTGGATACGCAATAACAGTCCAATTAGAGCCGTTAGAAACAGAATAGATGATAAGGTCAGACTGATGCCGCGAGCGGTTGTCCACAGGTAGGGATTTTGCATGGCATTTTGCGGCAACTCAATGAATGTCAGTCGCAGGGCACAAACGCATAAGACAACAGTCAGCAGAAGGCCTTCGATCCAGCGGGAGAAATTTTCCATTTTCAATTTTCTATTTTCCATTTTTTCTTCGTTATGTTTTTGAGAAGTGATTACTTTATCCATCTTCTAAAATCCTTATTACAATGGAAAATTGCAAATCGAAAATTAAAAATTAGTCATTGTTTCCCGTTGTTTCGAGTATGGCGATTACGCCCAATACCATCAATGTTTGAACGAAAATCAGAATTGCTCCGGTTGGGCTGACATAGCGCAGGACGATAGCGCCTAAGCCTGTGCTGAATGTTGCCAGGTACAGCGTCAGAGCGACTTGTTTGTCGGATAACCCCCGCTTGCCGAGCCGGTGCGAAAAATGCTGCGTGTCGCCGACGAATGGGCTTTTGCCTTGTTTGAGCCGCAGAAAAGTCACGCTGATAAAGTCATACAGAGGGGCGGCCAACGCCAAAAGCGGCATCAGGACAGCATAGCTCTCACCGTTTTCGGTTTGGTGGTAGTAGGTGGTTTTCAGCGACAGCATCGCGACGAAAAAACCGATAACCAGAGACCCGCAATCGCCCATAAAAATTTTGGCGGGCGGGAAATTAAATATCCAAAATCCAAGAACCGCTCCGATGAACAGAAGTCCAAGGCCGGTGATGAAAATCTGTCCGCTGCCGATAGCGGCGGTAAGCAGGACGCCTACGGCAATGATCGCCATGCCGGATGAGCAGCCGTCCATATTGTCGAGGAAGTTAAAGATATTCATAACTCCGACAATCCACAGAACCGAAAGGGCGGTTGTGATAATCTGGTTTTCGATGAACATTTCGACACGAATGCCCGCGAAAACCGCCGCGGCGATAGCGACAGCAAACTGCATGGCCAGCTTGAAGTAGGGACCCAGACGCCGGATGTCATCCCACAAGCCCAGCAGATGCAATGCCGCCGTACAAGCCAGAACGACCCACAACTCCGGGGTTTTATTGAGGAATCCTTCGAGCTGATCGCTGAGGGTTTGGTCAAGCCATGGAATTTTGCCGTTGCCAGCCAGCCATGCCGCCGTAATGCCGCCGATGATGAACAAGGCGATGGTCCAGAATATAGCGATACCGCCGCCGAGAGCGATGACGGTGCGGTGGTAGCGGTCTTGCCTCGGGTGGGCACAGAAATCCACCCGTATAGCCCAGTTTCGCACCAGCGTTGTCAGCCCTGCCGCGATGACAAATGCCCCAATGGGTAAAGCGAGAGATAACAGCATTAAATGTGAAATTATCGGTCCCTTTCAAATTACACATATTAGAAGCTATTTGACAGAAAAATACCGGAATTGTCAATTTTCAATTTATGATTTTCAATTTCCGTTGCGAAGCTGGGCAACCAGCTTTTCCCGAACCTGCGACAGAAAATCATTGTATCGGCCGCTTTTGAAATCGGGGAATGTATAGGGATAAACCTGCCAGATTCCTTTGCTGTAGGTCAGTGTGACTTCCGCCCACATGCCATCGCCGACATAGACCCGATGAGCGAAGTTTTTCGTCGAGGCCAATACCAGCTTGCTTGGCTCGATATAGCCGGGATCGAGATTGACCGGACGAGGATAAGGAGTTTTCAATAATTCAGCCTGTTCCCGTTCCATTCGATTGGTTTGATGTTTAATTGCGGCCAGTTGCCCGGGGTCGATGGGCTTGGCGATACTGACAAACTGGCGGAGAATTTCCGGTCCGGCCTGTTCTTTATAGTAGCCGGTCATATCAAATGGATAGACCGGACTGACGATGTCGGCGTCGCCGTACTCTTCAATAAATGCCGTTTTTGCCGCTTCCAGACAATGATTGTCTGCGGCGAGGATGCCGCATATCAGTTTTACCGGTTTTGGTTGATTGATTTCCCACATGGCGGGTATTGTAGCAGAGAGAATGCCTGCGGTCTATCTCAAAAGCAGGTAGGTATGATGTGAAAATAAAAAAAGCCGCGAAGAAACTTCACGGCTTTTAATTATTGATGATTATAACAAATTGATATGCAAGACTTAGAGAGCCTGACGACGACGCATCCAGCCGACAAGCCCTGTTCCGAGACCAGCCAGAAGGATAGCGCTCGGTGCCGGAACTACCGGGGTAAAGTCAAGACGGGCGCCAATACCGACCTTTTGGTCGTTGCAGGCATTATTGGCCTGACCAAAGATGTCAAAGAAAGAATTCTCTACACCCAGCTTGTCGCAGGTCCACCACTGGCCGTCATTCAGAATGAGCAAATTGCTGCCATTGTAATTCAGAGTAAAAGTCTTTGATCCGCTGCCATTGCTGTAGTCAGACCATTCATAAATGGCATCAGAATGAGAATTGGTACCTTCGCCATCCCACACAACGTAATCGACGCCGATAGAATCAAAAAGCCAGTCATTCGGCATGCCGGACCACGCCATTGTTACATTGATGTTCTTGTTGCTCTGCAGGAACAGTTGAGCGATTTGGCTGTCTTCGTCGCCGTACCAATTTCGTGTGAAATACTCGACGTCGCCAATGCTGGAGCCGTCCGCATATCCGACTTCCATCGTCAGCGATGCATTGATCGGCGTCCACCAAGACTTACCAATAACCCCATTTTCAGTTTCTGCCCAAGTCGTCTCTGCGGCCTGAACAACGCTTGTCATGGCTAATAAAGCCAAAACAGTGAATACAAAAAATCTTTTCATGGTTTTCTCCCTACAAAATAAATAACAAGAGTATTTTTTCTATTGCCAACTTTGGCTACAGAATCGTCAAAAACTTAGTCAACAATTTACAATATAGTCTCTCCCTTGTCAATGAAAAAATGGGGTATTTGGGTAGTTTACCTTATTTTTTTGGCAAAAAAGGGGGAATAGGTAATTATACCTATAGTGTGATTCAGTAAAATACAGGATATTGAGTGCATAAATTTGTGGTTTTAAGATAAAAAAGCCGCCAGGGACGGTTGTCCTGACGGCTTTATTTTCTAATCTATTTGTGTTCAGATAGCTTACTTTGATTCTTCAGGCTTCGGCTGCGGCGGAACAGGGGTCGCCTGCTGCGGCTGCTGCATCTGTCTTTGCTGCTGCTGGGCGGCCATTTTTTCCTGCTGTTCTTTGGCTTTCTGGTCGCGGCGTGCTTTTTCTGCCGGTGCCCATTCAATCTTGGCATTGGCTTTCAGGTCCTGGCGGAGTTTGGTTGCATACTGGCTCATTCCCTGACTTTTCAGGTGATTCGTGATTTTTGATTTGGCTTCTGCAAAGCTGATGGTTGAGGCGTCTTTTTTATCAGTCAGTTTGATAATATGGTAGCCGAACTGAGTCTCGACAACATCGCTGATGTCGCCGACTTTCATTGCGAAAGCGGCTGTTTCAAACGGCGGGGTCATCTGTCCGCGCCCAAACAGGCCCAGGTCGCCGCCGCGTTCTTTGCTGGGGCAATCGGAGTTCTCTTTGGCCAGTGCGGCAAAATCGCCGCCGGCTTTGACTTTCTTGAGGAGCTCTTCCGCTTTGGCTTTAGCGGCCGCTTTTGTGGCTTCGTCAGCTTTTTCATCGGTCTTGATTAAGATATGGCTGGCTTGCACCTGTTCGGGCTGCTGGAAATACTGCGGATTATCGGTGTAGAACTTGTTGGCGTCGGCATCGGTTACGGCCTTGTAGGAAGCGTCTTTTTCATACAGTTTCTCTACGCACAACTGGGTACCGACCTGTTCCTTGACGTCTTTGATTGTTGCGCCCTGTTTGGCCAGCATCGCTTCAATTTCTTCAAGTTTCTGACCGGAATCCTTGACCATTTCTTCAAAGCGGGCGTTTATTTCCGCATCATTGACATCGATCTTCTTGGCCTTAAGCTGTTCATCAATCAGTGTTTTATCGACAACCATGTCGACGACCTGTTCGTGAACCTGTTCGGCCATCATGGCTTTGGTTTCATCATTCATCGGCCAGCCCATTCCCGCCATACGCTTCATCTGAGCTTCAATGCGTTTGTTCAGTTCCGGGGCGAAATCCTTTTCTTTAAACACTTTAGCATTGACGGTAACGATGGTTTCATTGGGATCAATCGGCTTTGGAGCTGGTTTTGCCGGTTTGTTGGGTTCGGCTGGGGCAGCTTTTACTTCAGCGGGTTTGGCGGCTTCAGCTTTTGGGGCTTCGGCTTTTTTTACTTCAGCGGGGGTTTCGGTTTTCTTGTCGGTTGCGTTGGCGCTAACTCCCCAAGCCATCGCCGCAATAAACAGCAGTGCTGCACACAATCTCATACTAATCTTCCTTTCGTTTAGTTTTTGGGTTTAACTTGCGCCATCGCACAAGAATTTTGTATTGTCCCCATTTCAACACGTAAAGTCAAGTAAGATATTATCAAATATATACCCATAAAAAGGTTTAATATGTACACATATTTTGAGCTATTTAGCTTTATTTTAAGCTGTTAAAATATATGCTGAATAACAGTTGCAAAACTGTGGTCAAGTCGGTATAAACTTGCGGGTTTTGGAAATACCAAAAATAATAAAAAACAGATTAGGAGAGTCAAAAATGTTTGAGAAGCTCGAAATGGCCCCGGCCGACCCGATTTTGGGACTGACAGACGCGTTTAATAAAGACCCTAACCCTAATAAAATCAATCTCGGTGTCGGCGTATATAAGGATGAGGCTGGTACGACCCCGATTATGAATTCCGTCCGCAAGGCCGAAAAAATTCTTGTCGAGACCGAAAAGACCAAAGGTTATCTGCCGATTCCCGGCGCTCCAGCGTATGGCAAGGTGGTGCAGGAATTGGTTTTTGGCAAAGATAATAAGGTTTTTGCCGCAACCGCCCATACCCCCGGCGGGACCGGCGCTCTCCGTATTGCCGGCGAATTTCTCAAAAAGCTCAAACCCAACGCCAAAATCTGGGTCAGCGACCCGACATGGCCTAACCACAACGGGGTATTTGCCGCCGCGGGTTTTACCGTCGGCAAGTACACCTATTACAATCCCCAAACGCGAGGCCTCGATTTTGCCGGAATGCTGGCGGCGATGAATGCGATGACCCCCGGCGATATTATTGTTCTCCATGCCTGCTGCCACAATCCCAGCGGTATCGACCCGACGACGGAGCAGTGGAAGCAGATTGCCGAAGTTGCCGTGAAAAAAGATTTGCTGCCGCTGGTGGACTTTGCTTATCAGGGACTTGGACGCGGGCTGGAAGAAGACGCCGAAGGCGTGCGGATTTTAGCCGCGGCGGCTGCCGAGATGGTCGTATGCAGTTCGTTTTCCAAAAACTTCGGCTTGTATAATGAACGTGTCGGCGCCATTACGCTCAAAGGTGCAGCTCAGGATGCGGTGGATAAGGCATTTAGTCATTTAAAAATTACAATTCGCGTGATTTATTCCAATCCGCCAAGTCACGGCGGAGCTATCGTTACAACGATTATGGGCAACCCCGACCTGCGCAAGGAATGGGAAGCGGAAGTGGCCGACATCCGCTGCCGAATCAAGGAAATGCGAGAACTGTTTGTCGCAACGCTCAAAACCAAAGGCGTCAAACAGGATTTTTCATTCCTGACGGCGCAATACGGGATGTTTTCCTTCAGCGGACTTAGCGACGAACAGGTCAAAACGCTCAAAGAAAAATACGGCATCTATATTGTTGGCGGCGGACGAATGAATGTTGCCGGGATGACCAAAGCCAATATGCAGCCGCTATGCACTGCGATTGCGGAAGTATTAAAAAAATAAAAAAACTACAAGCAAAAGTCAAAGATAGCTAATACTGAAAAGATTAACCGTGCGGTAGTCTTTATGGTATCATAAAGGCGTCCGGTGTTTCTTATTCACAGATGTCTGCTCTTTTTAATTTTTGATTTGTATTTTTGCTTTTTGATTTTGCGGCAAAGCATAATCTTAAATTGCGCAGGATCAACAGAAAGGCTATACTAATGTTTCGATTCTTCTTTTCACAACCGATATCGAATCAAATTTCCGGAACGCTGATCAAAGGCAGCCTCTTAACAGGGCTGTTTTTGATCGGCTTCGGAATGCTGGTATTTATTCTGCGCGATTTGTTCGCGTTTTTGGCCGCGGCGCTGTTTTTTATGGCCGGCTTTTCCGCGATTGGTTACGCCATCCGGATGTGGATTCTAAAGCACAAGATTGACCGGATGAATCGCGGTGGCCGCGACAACGTGACCATTCACTACCAGTGATCACTTCCCCCTGAAAGCCCAATTTAATTGTATTTTCAATCTCCAAGTCCCATCCGGTTGACTTTGCTGATTTTGACGCCTCGAATAGCGGCCATGGCATCGGCCAGTTTCTGGATTTCCCCGGCTTTGCCTTTGAGGATAATAATTTCAAGGCAGTTATGATGATCCAGATGAACATGGGTCGATGCAATAACCTGGTAATAGTGACTGTGCTGCATTTCATTAAGCTTGGTGCTCAATCCCGTCGTATGGTGGTCATAGACCAGAAAGAGCCCCGCGATAGCTTCGGATTTTGGATTTTCCAGAGTTTGTTCCGACAGCGACATCCGGATCAAATCCCGGATGGCCTCGGAGCGGTTGATATAGCCTTTGCGGTCAATCTGGGTGTCAAATTGCTTGAGCAGGTCGGTTTCAATGGAAATGCCGACGCGTTCTATTTGTTGGTCTTTATGGTTAGCTGGGGTTTTGGCCTTGGTTTTACTGTCTTTGCTTTTTTTTATTTTGGGTTTCATAGCGTTGTCCGCAGGGTCATAGTTATGAATTAACGGTTCATTTCCAACTATTATCTAGGGTCTGCCATAAAATGTAAATAATTTTCTTGCTCATATTTTCGACGTATCAACTCTTGTATTGAATGGTTCATTTTTTCTTTTATATTGACTTCGTAGCACGAATCTTGTATTCTTATGCGCAGATGGAAATGTATATACAATTGAAATGAAATGGCGAAAGGATTCGCATGAAGGGAAAATGTGTTTTAGTGATTATCGCGGTACAGGTTTTTAATACAGTTGTCATTGCACAGGATGCTCCTGTGTCGGCGGCAGAGCTGCAGGAGACAACACCGCTGACTTTGGACAATACGGGTTTGTTTTCGTATGAACTGGGCCTGACCAATATCTATCAGCAAAATGTTCACGGCGGGTTAAGTACTCATAAGCGTGCCGGACGTTATACTGGCAGCTATGATGTCGGGCTAACCACCGACCTCAAGCGGCTGTTTGGGATTGATGACGCAATTTTTTATACGCATGTCGAGGGCTTCTGGCCTCGCACCGAAGGCATTGATGCCGGTTCGGTAGGCAGTTTTTATGGCGTCAATGGCGACGCGATGCCCCGCGATGCGGCGGTGATTACCGAAATGTGGTATCAGCAGAACTTCGCCGACGATACGCTGGCGGTTCGGGTGGGTAAAATGGATATTACAGGCGGCTTTGAATGCAGCGGCTGCCCGGTGTCATTTGATTGTATGCGGTACGCCAACGACGAGACGCAGCAGTTTTTAAACAGCGCATTGGTCAACAATCCAACGATCCCGTTCCCTTATGGTACGCTGGGTGCCGTAGTTCATTATACGCCGATCAAGGATTGGTACATCAGCGCCGGAGCCGCCGATGCGACGGGTGATTATCGTGAAACCGGCTTTAATACGGCGTTCGAAAGCGAAGATAATCTGTTTTATGTGGCGGAAACCGGCATTACGCCGAGCATCGATTTTGCCCGCGGTCCGCTGCAGGGTGCATACCGGGTAGGCGCCTGGTATCAGCCCGAAACTCTCGATGAGGATGAGGAAGTTGCCTATTATGATAATGCGGGAACGTATTTGAATCTGGATCAACTGCTCATCAAGGAAAATGACGACAAGGACGATGTGCAGGGATTGGGCACTTTCTTTCGGCTGGGATACGCGGACCCGACAAAAAATGCGATGAGTCAATTTTACAGCACGGGTTTAAGTTATCAGGGATTGATTGACGGCAGAAATGATGATGTGCTGGCCGCCGGTATCGGTCAGGGCTACTTCAGTAATCATTTTAGTGAAGATTATGCGGATGATTCCGAGACGGTTTATGAAGTATTTTATAATGCTCACGTCAGTAAATGGATGACCCTGACACCGTCGATTCAGTATGTCGCCGATCCCGCTGAAACCGGCGACGAGGCGAGCAGGGATACTCTGATTGTGGGCCTGCGGGCACAAATGGTATTTTAATGGTGGGTTCTGCCCACGCTGTTTTATTGAATAGGGAAAATAATTATGCATATGGCCAATGAATTAATTTCGGTGCCGGTCGCCGGCGGGACAATCGCTCTTGCCGCGGCGGGCCTGGGATGGGTGTGCAGGAAAGTCCGGCAGGAGGCTGCGTCGGAAAAGGTTGCCCTGATGGGCGTTCTTGGCGCGTTTGTGTTTGCGGCGCAGATGGTTAATTTTCAGCTTCCGCTGATGCCCGGTACGAGCGGCCATATCATTGGGGCCGTATTTTTAGCGGTTATTCTTGGCCCGCATTTGGCGGCGATAGTCCTGTCCTCGGTGGTGATGATCCAGTGTTTGCTGTTTCAGGACGGCGGCCTGCTGGCGATTGGCTGCAATCTGATCAATATCGCGATTGTTCCCAGTTATGCGGGCTGCGCCGTTTATCGCTTGATCGCGGGCGATAAATCTTCGAAGAAGCGTCTTTGGATAGCGTCCGTGCTGGCATGTATAGTTGCGGCGCAGGCCGGTTCGATGCTGGTCGTGGTCGAGGCGATGATTTCCGGCGTACTGATGATTCCGGCAGGCACATTCCTGGTGACAATGGCCGGTGTGCATCTGCTGGTTGGGATGATGGAAGGCTTGATTACCGTTGCGATTCTCGGGTACTTAACAACCGTCCGTCCCGATTTGATCGATGGGTTGGAAAGTGTTTCCGGACTGCTTAGCCGCAAAACAGCGATACTGTCGCTGGCGGTGATCACCTTGATTACCGCCGCCGGTTTTTCACTGCTGGCTTCCGAAAGGCCGGACGGTCTGGAATGGAGCTATGCCGAGCGTCCCGACCAGCCGGAGTTTAAGCCGGTTGTTGAAAATAATGACCAGCGTATTGCCGCCGCCGACCAGTTGCAAAGCAAAATTGCGGTAATGCCTGATTATTCATCGCCCAGCGCATCCGAAGCGCATCCGGCGTCGGCTGGCTGGACCAGTCTTGCCGGCGTGGTCGGCTCAGTAGTCTGTATGGGACTGATATGGCTGCTGGCAAAATTTTTAAAACCTGTAAAACTGGAAACACATTAAAAAATCCAGTGTCTTTATAATTTTACCTTTTACCTTTTTACTTTTACCTTATTTATGCATCACGCTTATTTAGATCGCTATGCCGGCGGCAACAGTATTTTTCATCGGCTTGACGGCCGGGTTAAACTGCTGGCGGCGATTGCGTATACAGTCCTGATTTTGCTGCTGCCGAGGACGACTCCGGCGGTGGTATGCTGGTATGCCGTTGCGCCGTTTGGCGTGCTGGTCTTTGCGGGGATTCCGGCTGCGTTTGTATTTCGGCGAATCGCGGTCGTCAGTCCCTTTGTGTTGATCCTTGCGTTAAGCTGCCCTCTCTATGACAAAACGCCGCAGGCGATTGAGATTGGAAATATTTCGCTGACGCTGACAGTCGGCTGGATGCGGTGTTTTACGATTCTAATCAAGTTTGTCGCGACCATGCTGACGCTGTTTGCGCTGACCTCAACGACGCGGTTTGTGGATATGCTGGCAGGGATGCAGCGAATGGGATTACCCAACATTCTTGTTATCCAACTGAGCTTTGTTTATCGCTATTTATTTGTATTGGTGGATCGTGTGCATCATATTCTGCGAGCGCGGGCAGCGCGGAAATTGCGGTATCTGGGTTTTCATCACGAAGTTCGTATTGCCGCCGCGATGATTGGGGCTTTATTTATCGACAGCATCGAATCGGCCGAGCGCGTCCATATTGCGATGCAGGCCAGGGGTTTTACAGGCAGCTTTCATTCCCTCCGTCCGCTGCGGATTACCTGGCGGGATGGATTGTTTCTGCTGGGTGTTATGGTCGTTTGTAGTATTCTGCACGGCGTAATCCGTCCGTATGTAGTGTAGTGAAATTCAGAGGTCTTTATGAGTGTGGCAGTAGAATTACGGGATTTTTCGTATTGTTATCCGGATGGAACTTCGGCGCTGATGTCGATTGATTTAACCATCAAGCATGGCGAAAAGGTGGTGTTGGTAGGGCCCAATGGTGCGGGCAAATCGACCATGCTTCAGGTATTGGCGGGTTTCATACGCGGACAGGGTCAAGTGATTATCGACGGAATAGAGTTATCCAGCAAAAATCTTCGCCGGATACGTACGGTTCTCGGCTGCTGCATGGAAAATCCTGATGATCAGCTTTTTATGCCGACATTATATGAGGATGTGATCTTCGGGCCTTTAAATCAGAATATTTCGGTTGAACAGGCCAAAGACTGCACCGATCGTGCGTTTGAGCAGGTAGGACTAACCGCGCTGGCGGATAAAGCGCCGCATCATCTGTCCGCCGGGCAGAAACGCGCCGCTTCCATTGCTACGGTATTATCGATGTCGCCGAAGATCATTACGTTTGATGAGCCGGATGGCAGTCTTGATCCGCGCAATCGTCGAAATTTGGAAGGTGTCCTTCGCAACCTGTCTCAGACGCTGATTATCGCGACCTGCAATATGCGGTTTGCCGCTGCGGTTGCCGACCGTGTAGTCGTTGTCAATCTCGGCAGGATTGTCGCCGATGGTACAGTTCAGGCGATTCTCCATGATGAAGATCTGATGGCCGAAAACGGACTTGAGGTGCCGTAAACTCTCCCCGCTTTTCGAGGGGGAGTACCGTGCAGCGGAGAGAATGAATTATACTTCCATCGCCGCAGGCGATTCAACTTGCCTAAGAACTAAGAACTTTCTTTCGCAGCCAGTTCCCCGAAAAGCGTCAGTGCCGATGCCTGTGTAACCGTAACCTGCGTAAATCGTCCCGCCAGCGACTTTGGCCCATTGAAGACGACAATATAATCATGTGCCGTTCGTCCGATCAACTGCGGATTCTCTGGATTTTCCGCCGCGTTCAGATGCGGCTTTTTGCTTGGCCCTTCCACCAGCACTTCCAGTGTTCGTCCAACAAACCGTTTATTATCCTCTTCGGCGATACCGTTGGATAAATCAAGCAGTTCGACATTTCGCCGCTGCTTGACTTCATCGGTCACATCGTCGTCCAGTTTTTCCTCTGCGCGGGTTCCCGGACGTGGCGAATACTTAAAGATAAAGCAATTCTTATACCGTACTTTGCGGATCAGTTCCGCCGTCGCGAGGTGGTCGTCCTCGGTTTCGCCGGGAAAGCCTGTAATAAAGTCGCCTGCCAGAGCAATATCCGGCACCGTCGCGCGAGCTTTATCCATCAGTGCAAGATAAAATGCCGAAGTGTACCCTCGATTCATTGCCGACAGAATTCGGTCGGAGCCGCTTTGTGCGGGAATATGCAGATACGGACAGACTTTCGGCAAATCCGCCATCACTTGCAGAATTGAATCGTCGAACTTGCCGGGGTGACTGGTGATAAATCGCACCCAGTGGACATTGGCAATATCGCTGACTTTTTCAAGCAGGTCAGCCAGTGTCCAGATTTTGTCACCTTGTTCATACCGGTAGGCGTTGATATTCTGACCCAGCAGGGTGATCTGCTGAATCCCCGCATCGGCCAGCTTGCGAGCCTGTTCGAGAATCATTTCCGGCGGACGTGAAATCTCCGGCCCGCGAACATACGGCACAATGCAATAGGTGCAAAAATTATTGCAGCCCCGCATCGCCCGGATAAATGCCTGACTTTTCAGATGATTCTCATCCGAATCAAAATTCATTTCAAATTCATTGAGCGTCCGCTGGTGGTCATCGCTGTCCGGCCGTCGGATATGCTCGGTGATGGCAATGTGATTTTCCCGTCGTTCAAGCACTTGGTCGATTAATGATGGCACTTCGGCAAGCTGTCCCGGACCGGCGACAATATCCACCGTATCATGTTTGAGCAGCTCGTTGCCCATCCGCTGCGCCATACAGCCGATAACCGCCACCAGCAGCCGCGGATGAGTTTTTTTCAGGTGTTTAAGCCGTCCTAAATAGGACAGGACTTTATCCTCGGCGTGTTGACGCACTGAGCAGGTATTGATAATGATAATAGCCGCCTCAGCGGTCTTGTCGGTATGGACGAACCCCCGGCTCGACAGGGCGCTGTACAGCAAACCCGAATCCAGCTTATTCATCTGGCAGCCGAAGTTCTTTAGATGGAATCGAACAGTCTTCATAGGCCCGGTACTATACTCCAAAACTGCGAATAAAACCAGCCAAAAGCCGCAGAGGATGCTTTTGGGAATCTTAAAAAAGCAGAGCCGAAATTATTGCACGTCTGATAATGCTTTACAAAATGACTAAATAATGCGAATTGAAGGTCAAATATCCACGGTAAAATATCCGGCACATTGAAAAAAAACTCAATTTTTGCTATACTACGCGTGGATAAATATTTGAGTTTTCGACATGGGGGTTCAAGATGACACTGAGAAATGAAAAATACAATACTCTGTGCCCTGGAAAAGGGCGTTTTAAATACTATGGCCTGGTTGCTTGGCCGGATGATGCTCTGGGTTGGCTTCGTATTCTTGCGACAATCATGCTTTTGGCCGGAACTCTTGGTATTCTAAAAAATACTCTGTTTTTCTGGTACACCATTCTGAAGCCGTTGCGTCTTCCGTCGATAGAATGGTGCTGGATAATGATAGCGTTGTCGGTAGGGTTTCATCTGTTTTGTGCAATCAGGTTTTTTTATGTCCGGAATAAATCCTGCGTTGCCAATGTCTATGACCGGTCTGTAGTGCCGCAGCAGTGGCGCAGTTTCTAAGCCGTTCGAACCCGCACCCATAAATCTCCCGGATTCCCGCTTGTTATTTGTTGCAATTGCCGGTTTATTTTGTACAATTTCTTCAGATAAAGGTGATATCCGTTTATATTAATAGGGATATGGAATGCGGGTTTTATTGTCCAGCGTCGGACGGCGTGGGTATTTAGTCAAGTATTTTAAGGAAGCTCTCGGGGCAGGCGGCGAGGTGTGGGGCGTCGATTCGAGTGTTTATGCTCCCGGTTTTGTCTATTGCGACCGGCGTATCATCCTTCCGGAAGTCTCTCATTCCTCCTATGTCACGCAATTGTTGACCATCTGTGTCGAAAACAAGATTGATATTGTTGTCCCCCTGATAGACCCCGAGTTGGAAGTCTTGGCACGCGAGAAGGACGCTTTTGTGGACAAAGGGGTTATGATTGTCATTTCGCCCGCGGCAACCGTTGAAATGGCATTCGATAAATACAAAACCTGGGAATTTGCCATCCAGCACGAAATCCCGACACCGCGAACGGTACTGACCGCAGATGAGGCGATGAATAACATCCGCAATGGACGAATGTCCTGGCCGTTGGTTGTTAAGCCTCGCAGGGGCAGTGCTTCGCTGGATATCGCCTATTGCTATGACGAGATTCAGCTTTGCGGCGCGATGGATGGATGTCCCGACCCGATGATTCAGCAATTTGTCGAAGGCCCGGAATATGGCTACGACCTTTTCGGCGACGACCAATTCCGCCCTATCAGTGTCTTTTGCAAAAAGAAACTGGCCATGCGTGCCGGCGAAACAGATAAAGCCGTCAGCACCAATACTCCAGAACTGATTGAGTTTGGCGCCAAATTACTTGGCGCAATGAAGTTGTTTGGGCCTGCGGATGTGGATATAATTTTATCCGCCGAGGGTCCGCAACTACTGGAGATCAACCCCCGCTTTGGTGGCGGCTACCCGTGCTCACACCTTGCCGGCGCCAACTTCTGCCGCAAACTCATCGACCTCCGCAACGGCAAACCCATAACTCCCGACATCGGCTCCTGCCCCGAAGGCATTTGTATGCTCAAACAGGATGAAATCATCCGCCCCGACTGGAACGGCCTGAAAAAGTAATTATTAACCCCTTGTGGAAAAGTACATGGTCAATGACGATTTAGACCGCGATCTCGGTGTTCAGCCGATTGCGGATATTATTGAGAAACGCAAATTAAAGCCCACCGATCTTGTGTCTGCTTCGACCGAGCAGCTCACACACAAAATGGTTTCCCGCGCCTGCAAAGGCCGCAAGCTGTCCCGCCGCGTGCAGCTCAAAGTGGTCAACGCTCTCAATGCCGCCACCGGGCAGGAGTACAAGCTCAAGGAGTTATTTAACTATTGAGTCGGCATCTCTTTTTTGCCGAATCGAAATACCAGCCACGACACCAGAACCGCTGCGGCAATACCGAAGACGGCGGTTGCGACATCCACCCACCAGAAACTTTTACGGTAGTAATACATGCCGGTAAGCTTGACGATAGCCAGCAATCCGAGCGGCAGAACCAGCGCCGCCAGCGGCCATAATGGATGGCTTCGACGCCATTGCGGCCGCCGATCCAGGTGCTGTATCCACAGCAGTGTCAATGTTGTATAGGCGGTCAGGTGAAACGCCGTATCCAGATAATACTGGGAGTACAGCGACAGCAGATGTGATTGATTACTGATGGAAAAGATGAAGATGGACGAGATGACAATGACCGCCGGCCAGAAACTCAGAAAGGTCAGGATGCCCAGCGCAAGCAGGGTGCCTTTGATATCGCCGATAAAATCCATAAACTCCATTTGCCGTCCGACGCGTCCCTGAAGCCATTCATCAAACGCGCCATACCAGACAATGACCGCGAAAACAATCCAGACTTTTGCCCGATTCCACTTGACTTTC
>CAYTHV010000039.1:17202-23982 GCA_964437685.1 uncultured Pirellulales bacterium | reverse complement strand
CGCATTGGTTTTCCCAAACAGGCAATCCCCGAAGCAGATTATAATACTTTTTGTGCCTATTTGATTAGCCTGTATCAAACCTATACGCAGCAACATCAGCAAGAGGCAAATATTGTTCAGAGTAATTGGACTATTGATACATCTGCATTAAGCAAAAAGACATCGACGAAAGTGTCACTGAAACGTTGGTTCTTTATGTTTCTTTGGTGGATTGTATTTTTTGTCGTCGGCCTTCTTTTCTTTGGTATAGTGGCTTTTTCGATGATGCTGTTTCAAACATTTACAGCGATTTTGCCATGCGATGAAGTAACTTGCTCATATATTGTTACAGGAGTATTATTTATTGGCTCGGCTGCATTAGGATTTGTGGGATTGATTTTAGGGCTACTTGGAAAACTGCCCGGTACAAAGTGACTCCAAAATATTGACAAAACAAAAGAATTATTGCAAACAAGTGTTGACTGTGTAAAATAGCGTCAAAATTCAAAACAGAAAATTTTTTGAATTATTTGAATTTTAAATTTGTTTCGGATTTCATGTTTCGAATTTCGGATTTTTCATAATGGAGATAAAAGTGGATAAGACACAACTGGTAAAGCGGGTCAAAGAGACGGCGTATCTGGAAGGTGATTTTGTGCTGCGCAGCGGCAAACGCAGCAAGTATTATATGGATAAGTACCTCTTTGAGACGCAGCCGGATATTTTAAAGGCGTTGGGCAAGGAATTCTGCACGTACATCACGCCGGATGTCACGCTGATTGCCGGGGCGGAGCTAGGCGGGGTTGCTTTGGCGGCGGCAACCGCGATGGAAGCGGCAAAGCCATGGATTATCGTCCGCAATAGCAAAAAAGACTACGGCACATCCAAGCTCGTCGAAGGGGTGCTGAAAAAAGGCGACGTCGTACTGCTGGTTGAAGATATCGCCACCACCGGCGGACAGGTACTCGAGGCGGCCAAGGTCATCACCGAAGCCGGAGCAACCGTCAAGAAAATCGTCGCCGTCATCGACCGCAAACAAGGCGCCCGCGAAAATATCGAGGCGGCCGGGTATGCCTTTGACAGCATCATGACCAAACAAGATTTGGGTATTACTGACTAAGGTGAACCCGTAAGGGTGTGTGAATTGCAAAGCTTACCCGCGATTAAAGATTATATTCTTTAATCTTCCGGTAGAGCGTTCGTTCGCCGATTTTGAGGATTCGGGATGCTTCCGTGCGGTTATTGCCTGTCATTTCAAGCACCCGTCGGATATGTTCCCGCTCGACTTCCTCCAGCGATTGATCCGTCAAAAACGAATTCGGCGCCACAGCGCCGGCGGCCAGTTCCTTCACCCGTCCGATTTCCGGCGGCAAATCCCGCAAATCCAGCGTATCATGGTCGCACATGACCACCATCATCCGCACGGTATTGCGAAGCTGCCGGATATTGCCGGGCCAGGTATAGCTCATTAGCGCACGCATTGCCGGTTCGGTAATCAAATGAATATCGCCGCCGACTTCTTCGCAGGACTGCTTGAGAAAATAACCGAACAGTTCCGGGATATCCTGCACACGATCGCGCAGCGCAGGCAGCGTCACACTGACGCCCTTGATACGGAAATACAAATCCTGCCGAAATTTCTTTTCATCGACCAGCTTGGCCAAATCCTGGTTGGTTGCACTGATAATCCGCACATCAACCTTAATCGCAGCGGTTCCGCCGACCGGCATAATCAAGCCGTCTTCCAGCACACGCAGCAGCTTGGCCTGCATCGGCATTGGCATGTCGCCGATCTCATCGAGAAACAGTGTCCCCCGGTCGGCCAGTTGAAATAGCCCCTTGCGGTCGTTCATCGCGCCGGTAAAAGAGCCCTTGACGTGTCCGAATAATTCGCTTTCGAGCAGGCTTTCGCTCAGCCCGGCACAGTTAATCGGCAAAAACATTTTATCATTGCGATGGGAATTGTCGTGGATGGCCTTGGCCGTCAGTTCCTTACCGGTGCCGGATTCGCCTTCGATCAGGACGCTCAGGTCCGTTTTACTGACCCGGCGCAGCACGCGAAAGACGCTCTGCATCGCCGGTGAACGGCTTAATACCCCCGGAAATACAAAATCGAGCGCCGCCCCTTTGGGCACAGCAACTGCAGGGATTGCCCGCTCGATCAAATTCAGCATGAAGCGAGGCTCGACGGGATAAACCAGAAAATCATAAGCTCCGCGGCGAATCGCCTCTTTGCAGGCGTCCATATCTGCCGCTTCGGATGTCAAAATCACGGGTACCGCGGGGTTGGCCCGGCGGACTTTGACCAGCAGTTCAATCCCATCCGGATCATCGCCGACAAAGACATCGCAAAAAACAACATCGACCCGTTTTTGAGAAAATACATCCATCGCCTCAGCAACCGTTGCCGCGTGAATGACTTTGGCTCCGGCATGTTCGAGCGATAATGCCATCGCTTCGCTCCGCTCAGGACGGTTATCTGCAATTAATATAACGGCGTCTTTTCTCATTGAGTATTCTGTATCTGAATGTTCCGCGATGACCGACCTAATGCGGAAGATACTGTTGCGCTGCAGGCGGACACAAGCCGTCTCCGCATCTCGATGCATCAGAACTCATTTTGTTATGAATCGTGCCGGTCGACAAGAGCCAACCGGCACGTTTAGTCGCTATCAAATCGTACTACGATGTCTTGTCTTTGTTCATCTCAAGGATCGCGGCTTTGCGGCTCAGTTTAAACCGACCCTGGTCGTCAATCGCCAGCAGTTTAACCGAAACCATATCGCCGATCTTACAGACCGCATCGACATTCTTGACATAACCATCGGAAATCTCGCTGATGTGGCACAATCCTTCAACACCGGGAGCAAACTCAACAAACGCGCCGAATTCCTTGATGGAAACCACTTTGCAATTGTGATAAATCCGACCAACCTGCGGCGGCGTTGTCATCGCTTCGATCATGCCGCGAGCCACCAGGTGGCCGTTGCCGCCAACGCAGCTAATCGACACGGTACCGTCTTCTTCAATTTCGATCAGTGCCCCGGTCTGCTCCTGAATGCCTTTGATATTCTTGCCGCCGGGACCGATGACCTTGCCGATATATTCGGGATCGATCTTGATGCTGACGATCTTCGGTGCATAGACACTCAACTGTTCGCGCGGCTTGTCAATCGCCTGCTTCATCGTATTGAGAATATTCAGCCGTGCCTTACGAGCCCGTTCCATCGCGACAACCATAATATCGTGCGGCAATCCTTCGGCTTTGATGTCTAATTGAATCGCGGTGATGCCTTTTTCCGTTCCGGCAATCTTGAAATCCATATCGCCGAAGTGATCTTCATCGCCAATGATATCCGTCAGGAGCTCATAGCGGTCGCCTTCGGACACCAGACCGACCGAAATACCCGCGACAGGCAATTCCATCGGAACGCCCGCATCCATCATCGCCAGACATCCGCCGCAGACCGAAGCCATTGAACTGGAACCGTTAGATTCGGTAATATCGGAGGTAATTTTAATGGTATAGGGAAACTTTTCCTGAGCTGGTTTAAGCTGCTCTAAGGCTTTTTCCGCCAGAGCGCCATGACCGATCTCGCGACGTCCCGGCCCGCGAACGGGTTTGACTTCGCCGACCGAATACGGCGGGAAATTGTAATGCAGCATAAAGCTTTGGCCGTATTCTTCCTGTAATCCATCGACCAACTGCGCATCCCTGCCGGTACCAAGCGTACAGGATACCAGGGCCTGCGTCTCACCGCGGGTAAACAGCGCCGACCCATGCGAACGCGGCAGAACGCCTACTTCACAAGCGATAGGTCGGATTTCATCAAACTTTCTGCCGTCAGGACGACGCCCTTCAAGCAGCAGTTTTCGTACTGCGTTTCTCTGGATGATTTCCAGAATACGCTTAAGCTGAACACCGGTGCACCGCGGCTCTGCGCCTTCGGCAGCCTTGCAGTATTTATCCGCCAGCGGATCGGTAATATCACTGATGGCTTTATTTCGTTCAGCCTTGCCCATAATCTGGTAGGCGTTGTACAACGGCGTGAAACTGGAGGTGTTGATTTCGTCGATCAGGGCTTTTTCAAGCTCCATGATTTCAACTTCTTTGGGAACACCGCACTTGGCAGCCAGCTCATCAATCAAATCGCAAACCTGACCGATAGCCTTATGGCCTTCCTGTACCGCCGTGGCAACAACGTCTTCGGATACCTGAAGGGCATCCACCTCAATCATATTGATCGCATCGCGGCGACCGCCCAGAATCAGGTTCATGTCACTGGCTTCAACTTGTGTATAGGTTGGGAACAGAACAAACTGCCCGTCAACCCGGCTGACGCGAACCGCGCCAAGCGGCCCCTGAAATGGAATCTTGCTGATGCATAATGCTGCGCTGGACGCGATCATCGCCAATACATCCGGATCATTGTCCGTATCGGCGCTGAGCACCTGTGACATGATCTGCACTTCGTTGAAGTAGCCGTCCGGAAACAGCGGACGAAGAGGACGGTCAATCATGCGTGCCGTCAGGACTTCCTTTTGGGTAGGCCGACCTTCACGTTTCATAAAACCGCCGGGGAATTTACCCGCAGCGCTGTATTTTTCACGATAATCAACGCTTAACGGAAAATAATCAATTTCGTCTTTGGGAGCAGATGCAACGCAAACCGCCGACAAAACCATGGTTTCGCCGCAGGAAGCAATTACCGCTCCGTGAGCCTGACGGGCAATACGCCCGGTTTCGAGAGTAATTATTTTACCCCCGATTTCTTTTTGGACTTTCTGAGTCTTGAACATATATACCTTCTTTCGTATGGTTTTTAATCTATATCCACAACATCCGCTTTATAAAACCTCACTAACTCTCTGCGACATCGGCGCAAATCGTCTATGGGGATTTATTTACGGAGTCCCAGCTTGGAGATAATCTGACGATACCTGTCTAAGTCTTTATTTCGCACATACTTAAGTAAAGATGTGCGGGTACCTACCATCTTCAGAAGGCCTCTGCGAGAGGAATGATCTTTCGGGTGTGCTTTAAAGTGATCTGTAAGCTCATTGATTCGTCCGGTCAGAATCGCTATCTGCACTTCCGGCGAACCCGTATCACTTCCTGTTTTCTTGTGTTCCTCGATAATTTGCTGCTTTTTTTCTTTGGTAATCATACGTCTTAAAAACCCTTTCCTTAACATCTCAAGCCGCCCTATGCGGCCTTTCATAGTCTTACGCTATATTAACAGGGAGAGCATTATAGTAAAAATCACCTGATTTGCAATTCTTTTTTACAAACAATACTGTGGATTATATATCTCCAAAAATGACTGCAAACCCCCTTTACCTATAATTTCAAGATGTACTACGTCTTTATTTTTCATGCACAATCACATTTTTAAGAATAGAACCAAATTATCTCACCCCCTGATTTGACCGATACATCATCGTTATGTAGATTTTTTACGGATGTCTATGTTCAAATTAAGACATAACATGGCAAGAAATAAAACTTAGTCAAGCTGGCCAAATGAGTAAAAAAGCATATATCATCTGGGCAATTTTTCTTATCGTCCCGGGAGTAGTTGGGCAGTGGGCAATCCAGTCGCACACGAAAACACTCTCCGAACAGACCCAGCGTTGGCGCTCACAGGTCCAGGACGGCACCAACCAGTATCTTGACAGTTATCAAAAATGGGTCGCGCTGTCACCCGAACAAAAAATGGATAATCCCTGGGGCAAAGGGATTTACGGCGGTCCGGCGATCCAGAATCAGCTTCGACAGGATCAGAATCGACGGCTGGCCGTAGATATCGCCGAATTGGCTCAGGGAGAAAAAAACATCCCAGCCGAATTGGCTTTTGTCCTTTATGGTCCGGACTGGCAGCAAAAAGTTGAACAGTATCAACAATCCACAGAAACGCAGGAGCTGATACGCATTGGCTCATTGGTTTGCCTTGTCGCCGGTCTGGTGGTGCTGACTATTACAGTAGTGGTTTCAATTGGCGGCGGCATCATCACCCGCATTCGCCAAAAACGCGCCACAGAAGAAAACCCCGCAACAGAACTGGAACAGCCTAAAATAAAATTAGCCAAGCCGCTCAAGCCTCAAAATAAATCAGAACCTCAAACACCCGCTGAAACTGAACCGGAACAACCGGCCGAGACCGCCCCGAGTGATACGCCAATCGTCTCCTCGATATCAGAATCGGAATCCACCCCGAAAGACGATGGAAGCGGATATTTTGAGTCGCTTCGTTCAGCCCGTAAAACTGCTGGGCTTTCTTCGAAAACGCCGCATCATACAAGTATTCCTGATACCGACACGCTGGTTTCGACCGTCGAGTCGTCTTCGATGATGACCACCGAACCGGTACTCAACAGCCTGTCGGAATTAACGGAAGAAGTCTCGGCCATTCGCCAGTATGCCGCCAAACAGCAGGATCAGGTTAAAAAACTTCAGGATGGCTATGACTGGATGCTCATTCGCCGTTTCTGTATGCGAATTATCCGCTGCATCGATAATCTCCACGACCGCATTCGGCGTGCCGAGCAGCAAAACCTCGACACACAATCGCTCGAAGAGATACGCGATGAACTGACAATCGCGCTGGAATCCAGCGGCGTTGAGCAATTCGAACCCGATCTTGGCGTAGACTACAAAGGACTTGAACGATATGCCGAAGCCATCGGCGAAAAAGAGCCGAATGATTTACTTGAAAAAAGCGGAACGATTGCCCGTGTACTTCGTCCCGGTTATCAATATCTGATCAGCGATGAAGAAGTAAAAGTCGTACGATGTGCACA
>CAYTHV010000039.1:0-17192 GCA_964437685.1 uncultured Pirellulales bacterium | reverse complement strand
AGGTCAAGCTTTTTGAATAGCAGGCCTGAGATTTTTGGAGCGATACTTATGACTAAATTTATTGGAATCGACCTGGGAACCACGTTTTCGGCCCTGGCAATGTTAAACCCCATCGGCCGCCCGGAAATCGTCCCCAACAGCGAAGGCGAACGAATCACCGCATCAGCCGTCTATTTTGACGACGAGGAAAATGCCGTTCGCGTCGGGGTCGAAGCGATCAACAGCCGTCAGCTTAATCCCGACCGCGCGGTGCGATTTGTCAAGCGGCACATGGGAACCGACTGGAAGAAAACCGTCGGCCAGCATGAATGGACGCCGCAGGAGATTTCCAGCCTGATTCTGAAAAAACTCAAGCAGGACGCCGAAATCGAACACGGCGCCGTCACCGACGTAGTCATTTCCGTCCCTGCGCATTTTGACGAAAACCGCCGCAAAGCCACGATGGACGCCGGAACGCTGGCGGGCCTGAATGTCATCGGCATCGTCAACGAACCCGTTGCGGCCGCGCTGTTCTATGCCACCAGCCACAACATCAACGGCCGTGTACTGGTCTATGACCTGGGCGGCGGCACGTTCGACGTTAGCATCCTCGACGTCAACGGCAAAAACATCAAAATCCTGTGCAGTCAGGGCGACCACGCCCTCGGCGGCATCGACTTCGACCACAAACTGGTCGAGATATTCCAGGACGAATACAAAAAACAATGCAATGCCGACCTGATCCTCACCGATCAGGATATGGCCAAATGCGAAGACGAGGCTGAAGACGTTAAAAAGACGTTATCGCGCCGCACCAGTGCCAAGAAAATCCTCTACGGTACAGCTGGCAGCGCTCGGCTTGAAATTACCCGTGAACAATTTGAAAAAGCCATCGAGTCGCTCATCGCCCGCACGGAAATGCTGATCGATGTGGCGCTGGACGAAGCCAAATCCAAGACCAGCGACATCAACAAAATCCTGCTGGTCGGCGGTTCCACACGCATCCCCATGGTGCATCAGCGGCTGACCGCAAAATTCGGATTCGCCCCCGAAGTCGCCGTCAATGTCGATGAATGCGTTGCGCTCGGCGCTGCGATTCACGCGGGACTGACGCAGTTGCGTGAAAAACCTGAGATCGTTCCAGCGGGCATCGTCGGCGGTCTGCGTGATGTCAAGCTCAAAGACGTCTGCAACCACAGCTACGGCACCATCTGCGCCCCAATCGATGAACAGACCGGGCGGCATGTGATTCGCAACACCATCCTGCTCACTAAGAATACGCCCTTGCCCTGCACGACAAGGCAGGTCTTTTACACCATGGCCGAAAACCAGACCGAATTGCAGGTCTCCATTACGCAGGGTGAGGATGAAGACCCCGACTTTGTCAATAAGATTGCCTCCGAGATTTTCGAGCTTCCTGCCAATCGTCCCGCGGGTCGGCCCATCCGTGTCGAATATAGTTACGATGCCAACCAGCGTATGCATTGCACCTTTGAAGATGAGGAATCCGGCCGCAAGCTGGAAGTTGAATTCTGCGTCGGCAAAGATGGACAACTGTCGAAACAGAATGTCGAGCATCGCGCCGAAGAGATGGAAAAACTGAGCGTAAAATAACAGCCTATGAATACCGCATTGATCATCATTTTGACGGCATTTGTAACCGCAGCCCTGATTTGGGCGCTGCCGAAGCTGCAATTGCTGACACGCGGCAAACTGAAAGGCCTCGACCCCTATCATTTTGAAACAGGCGTCGAACTGCTCAGCAAATCCATCGACGGCATCGACATTGACGTGTTCGCTGTCGCCATGCGGGGACGCATTACGACCCCCTGCGATAATTGCGGTACCAATGTCGAAGTCGAATTATACGACATCACCCAAAGCGCTTTGAACCCGCTTCCAATTCTCTGTACGGACTCCAAATTTCAAAAGCCCGGCACCGCGAAGTTTCATTTCCAGGCGTACAACGGCGTCATCCCCGGCCGGGATGCGATCCTGCCGCAGTGGCGAAAAGCTCTGGAAATGGGCTGCGATGTCCTGCGTTTTCCGCATCGCGGACAGCGAACCCTGCGTCTGATTACGCGCATCACACAAAAAGACACCGGCAAAGAGCTTGTTTCGGCAAAGACGGAGTTTAACTACTTCGTTGCCGCCGCCGAAGGGTATCTCGATTTTCAGTTGCGTCTGGAAAAAATGCTTGCCGCCGGCTATATTCTCGGGCAGCAAGCCGCCGGCCAGCCGGCCGCCAGCGCCCAGACCGCCATGCTTGAAAGCTGGCTCAATGACTGCCTGCATACCTCGTCGGTCAACCTGACGATTGATGTTGCGAAAGTCATCTCCGCGCCAACATCTGAAGCCGCCGCTCAAAAAGCCTGTGAAATTTTGTTGTCGCAGGCGGACGCCGCGTTCCGACAGGGGCTGTATGAACTCTGCGTCAAGATAGCCGCCGCGATTCAGCCGGTCAGCCGGGAAAAGCAGGAATGGCTTCGCAGTCTGGCAGAACGTCTCGAACTTCCTGCCGACCGCTTTAGGGCGATTTATCAGAAATACATGCCGCTGGAAGCTCAGACCAACCCAGACCCCGCGACAATTCTGGGCATCGACCCCAACCTGCCCACCGAAGATATGCAAAAGCGGCTGACCGAAGAATACCGCAAATGGAACGCCCGCGTCAATCACCCCGATGCGGAAGTCCGCAAACGCGCCGACCAGATGCTCAGCTACCTGACCGAGCTGCGGTCCCGCATGATGGCCGAAAACAAAGCATAGCCAACAATAATGGGTTCGTTTTTTCAATTGTAAAATGCACATTGTATATTGTAGATTGAGGGGGTCTTTAAATTGGGTTCGTTTTGTAAAAACAGGTTTGCAAGTATATAGGTATACAAGTTTTGGCAATGCTTGTTTTTGAGTTGAAAATGCGGAAATTGGGTTCGTTTTTTCGATTGTGTATTGGAAATTGTATATTGTAGATTGGTCGAATTGGGTTCGTTTTGCAAAATAGTTTATCGTTAAGAGTTGATCGATGTAATTGGATTTGGCTTCGTTTTGTATTCTTTCGTTCCTGTATTCCTGCATTTTGGTATCCCTTCTTTTTATGTCCAGTTTTCCTTCTATTCTCCTTTGGGCGGGATTTCTCCCCCGCACCTTTTGACATTATACGAACATAATACGAACGTGTTCAAGAGAATTTTCAAAATTTTAAGCACATTTTAAAAGGAAAATGTGAGTATATAGGAATATATGCATGCAGGTAAGACTGAAAGAAAAACGAGGGGCGGCAGAGAACGGGAAACAAAAAAAGCCCGCTTATTAGACGGGCTTTCTCGTTTATGTCTTTTTACAACTACTTCGGCAGATTAAAAACGTATTCCTGAATTTTTTTGTCAACCAGATCTTCCTGCCGACAGCGAAGGGTAAAGCCCTCTTTTGTGACCAGATATTCAAACGGTTTTCCGCTGAAACAATCCGGGTAAGAATTTTCTACCAGCTTTTCCGGCAGTTTTCCTGTTTTCTGGAAGATGGCATACACATCCAAAGCATTCAACATGGCGTTATGCTCTGTTTTCCACCGGATGGTATAATCATAACACTTTGTAAGAGCCGGAACAAATATGGCAGGCAAGAACGCATCATCATTTCCATTTTTTGCATCCTCGATTACTTTCTGGGTTTCTTTTTCATAGCTGTCAAATGCCTGAATATAAGACTTATCCAGAAGCGAGAAAACGTTATCATAGTATTGCTCAATATATTTGATGGAACGGTCGGCGAATGCCTGATCACCTGGGTTGAGGATTTTGATGGCCCGTTTCATATCTGCTTCTGAAACATCAATCTGATATTCTTTGAATTTTTCCGCAGTCATGTTCGGAATTTCAAGAATAGCAACATTTCTTTCTCCAATTAAAGGCTCTCGGAAGGACAAGGGCTGATAAGAATCTAAAAGAAGTTCCCTTTTAAGCTCAACTAATGTCGCCTCATTTATTACATGGGTCGCTAATATATGCCGCAACGCTTCGTTGCTTTTTTTATTCATAGACCATGCTAAAAGCAAGCTGATCATGGTATCATTTGAACGATGATGTGCCATTCGACGTACAACAAGGTTTTTTTCGATGGCGGTTGAAATATCCCCCTGCCCCGCCGCAATGGCTCCATCCGCCAAAAGCAGATAAGTAAAGTATTTCATTTTTGCCAAACCAGGCAATTCCATCAGGTATCCCTGAGAAAGATCAAGTCCCCAGTCACAGTACTTTAATTCTGACGCGATTTCCAATTCCGGGATTAAAAAGTTTTTCTTGTATTTTTCAATAAAGGCTTTGACTTCTTCAGAAGCGGGTTCTGTGCTTGTAGGCAAATTACATATCTGATCCCATATTGCTTCGTCGGGTTTCTCAAAATACTCCATGTGTTTATAGTATAATACCGCAGCATTATCCGGCGGATAGGCATAGGCAAAGTTGGTTGTAAGCAGAGACAGCAATAGCATTATGAGTAAATATGACTTTTTCATTTTGATTTTTCCTTTCGGTTAGAGGTCCTTCATGATTTCCTGCAACGTGATCGTTTCGGCCCGCGGTTGCCGACTTGACTCTATTATTTCCAGATATTCATTCAAAGCCTGCTGTCCTCCACTCTGGAAAACGGCATTCAGTTTTACCAGGGTCGGGGTCGGTTCTGTCAGCATCTGTCCGACTATTTTGGAGGGCTTCTCGACAGGTCTTGTATCATAGAGAAGGCCTATTCCAATCAGCAGAACTGCCGCCGAAGCAGCGACATAATATAAAAATCGATATGATGCTCTCGACTTCTCACCGGCTCCCGAAATGATACTGCGGATATTCCGATTCATCCGGCGGAGAGATTCCTCGCCGGGCTGTATGGAAGCAAGCTGTTTGAGCTGGTCTTCGATTTGTTGTTCTGTGTATTTATTCATTGATCGCCTCTCTGTAAAAAGACGCTTCCTGTTCATTTAAAATCTGACGGATACGCTGAATCCCTTTGGAGCATAAGCCTCGAACCTGCTGGGTATTTTTTTGTATTCGTTCCGCAATCTGGTCATCGTCCATTTGCTCAATGTATCGAAGCACGACACATTCGCGTGTCAGCCCTGAAAGCTGTTCGAGAGCATTGAGAATCTGATCCAATTGCTCGGTTTGAATCAACCGGAGATCAACCGGCGGTATCCGGCGGTCAGTCTGATTGTCTGGTATGACGGCAAAGGAACGCTGCTTTCGTCGCCTGTCGAATGCCAAATTAATCGCGGTGCGGCAGGCGTAAGCCTGCAGATTCTCGATGTTTTCCAGATGTTTTATTTCAAAGAGCCGGATAAACAGTTCCTGCATCAGTTCTTCGGCAGCGTCTTCGTCCAGCATCAACCGGGTCAGCATTCCATGCAGCCATGGGCCGGACTGTTCCAAAAGTTGCAATAGCAGAATCTGTTTTTTATCCAACATGCCTCCATTTTTTCAAATATCCACTATATAGACGGTCAGGGAGAGCTTGCGCAACTGAAAAAAGGATTATTTTAAAAAAACTTTTTATGCTTGAACTTTGATGTCGCAAATTGCGATTTCAAGTAGTTGATTTCCTCGTTGTCAAAATGGAAACTCAAAAAAACCGCATTTTCAGTCGAAAATCGTCAATCCCCAACCCTTGAATATGCCGATACTTTGGTATAAACTGTCGAGCAACAATTTAAGGAATAAAAGATATGGATATATTTGAAATTGACGGCCCGGTACGGCTTTCCGGAACCATCGACGTAGCCGGGTCGAAAAACGCGGCCCTGCCCATCATGGCCGGTGCCCTGCTGGCCGCGGGCGAAACCGTGATTGAAAACGCCCCGAATCTGGCCGACATCGCCAGCTTTGAGCCGATTATGCACAGTCTGGGCGTCAAAACCCGCCGCGACGACAAAGGCGGACTCTGCATCGACGCGACTAAAATCGACCGCGCCGTTGGCGAATACGACCTTGTGCGAAAAATGCGAGCCAGCATTTGCATCCTCGGCCCGCTTCTGGCACGCTGCGGTCAGGTCAAAGTCTCCATGCCCGGCGGCTGCGCCATCGGCGACCGCCCCGTCGATATCCATCTTCGCGGCCTCAAAGAACTCGGCGCACAAATCCACCTCGAAAACGGCTATATCGTCGCTTCCGCCCCGCCGAATGGACTTCGCGGCAAACAAATCTTCCTCGGCGGCCCTTTCGGTTCGACCGTTTTGGGAACCGACAATGTGATGATGGCCGCCTGCCTTGCTCGCGGCACCACCATCATCGAATCCGCCGCCTGCGAACCGGAAGTGGCCGACCTGGCGAATTTCCTCAACGCGATGGGAGCCAAAATCACCGGCATGGGTTCGCCCCGCTTGGTCATTGAAGGCGTCAAAGAACTGAAGCCCATCCGCTACAAAGTCATCGGCGACCGCATCGAAGCCGGGACCTTTATGGTCGCTGCCGGCATTACGGGCGGCAATCTCCATGTCCGCAATTGCTCACTGAATGATATGGTCGCCGTCGCCGACCGTCTGCATAATATGGGCGTCAAGGTCGAAGAAGCCCCCGATGGCTGCATCGTCAGCCGTGAAGGCCCGATTCTACCCGCCGACATCACCACCCAACCCTACCCCGGCTTCCCCACCGACCTGCAGGCGCAGTTTGTAGCGATGCTCGCGCTGGCGCGGGGCAATAGCGTCGTAACCGAAAAAATCTATCCCGACCGCTTTATGCATGTGGCGGAACTTAACCGAATGGGAGCCAGTCTCCGCAAAGAAGGTCCAAGCGTCTTTATCCCCGGCGTGGATCGGCTGATCGCCGCCCCGATTATGGCCTCCGACCTCCGTGCCTCGGCGGCGCTGGTTCTGGCGGGCATGGCCGCTTTCGGCACAACTATCATTCAGCGCGTCTACCACATCGACCGCGGCTATGAAAAAATCGAAGAAAAACTCAACGCCGTCGGCGCCAGAATCCGCCGTAAAAAACGGGAAATGGTTGCCGAATCATAGAGATGGAGTAAAGAATATGGACTTTTTTGATGTAGTTAAAAAACGGCATTGCTATCGCGGAACATATAAGAATACCCCGATCCCTCGACAGGATTTGGAGAAAATCGTTCAGGCCGGGCTGGATGCGCCGTCCGGCAAAAATGCCCAGACCACAGAGTTCATCATTGTTGACGAACCCACACTCGTTCGGCAGATTGCTGAGCTTAACCCGGCCAACAAAGCCATGCATCAGGCACAAGCCTTTGTCGCCTGCGTCCTCGACAAAAACCCGGAGCTGGTCTATGAGGGATTGGCATTCCAGGTCGAAGACTGCGCGGCGGCAACCGAAAATATGCTGCTGGCGATTACCGCACTGGGATACGCCAGCGTGTGGATTGACGGCTGGGTGCGGCGGGAAAATCGAGCTCAAATCATCGGCAAAATGCTGAATTTGCCTGATGGCAAATACATTCGTATCCTGCTGCCGATAGGCATTGCCGCGGAAGATTACAAATCGCCCCAGAAAAAAGCGTTTAACGAACGGGCGTGGTTTAACCGGTACGGCGGTAAATAAAGGCATAAAAAAAGATTGTCCTGCGATTAACAGGACAATCTTCTAAAAAGCGCAATAACAGAATGGCTTTGCGGGGATATAACGACCGCAATGCCTCATTCTAAGTTCAATTAAGAAAAGCTCTTACGAATGTTAACACAACGGCCGGCACGACGCTTGCGATTATGTATAGCACGTCCCTTGCTGGTTCCCTGACGAGCCAAAAACCCCTGCCGACGGGTACGCCTACGAAGACTTTTAACATGATTTTCCACTGCTATTTCTCCTGAATTATCACTCGTCTGCCGAGTAAACTACTCAATTTATCTTGAATTTCCACAAATCAGAGGAAGGATTATAGCCACAACCCGCCGATTTTCAAGCAAAAAGTTGAAAATGTGCAAAAGTTTACCCTTTGATATGCTTGAGTATCTCGGCAAAACTCTCACAACTGCAACTGCACAGGCTTTGCGTGCCGCTTTCGACGATGTTGCCGCCTTTGATGCCGAGTACGGCAAAATTCGCCAGTCGTATCGAGCATACGCCGGCGCCGCTGTCTTCGATGCCGACAACATGATGCCTGTCTTCCGGCTTGATGCCGAGACCTACGCGCGCCGTTTCAGCATAGAGCCAGGGATGCGGCTTGGGCGAAAGTTCGCCAAGCGTACCTGCTTCGCCTTTTCGCAGCGGGAAACCGGCGGTAATGATCGCATCATAGAAGTCTTTAGGGTCGCCCATGTTGAGCTGACGAAATGCCGACAGGATTTCGGGCCATGCTTTTTCGTAGAGGCCGGAGGTTACCAATCCAATCTTGACGCCCATCGCCTTAAGCTCGTACAAGAACTCTTTGAGGCCCGGCGTCGGGGTAAAGGCATCCGCCCTGCCGCGGCCTTCCATGATCTCTTTCATTTCATAGCCGGTGTGATGAAAATAGAATGTGCGGGCTTCTTCCACCGTTTTGCCCGGGCAATATTTTTTGACGCCGTGCTGCAGATGCTCGGACACACTGTGGCCGGATACATACGGCATATCCGATTCTTCAAGCTCAAATTTGGGATTATTCAGCAGACTTGCGATGGTCTTTTGAATAATCCATATCCAGAAAGTTTCGCTTTGGACACTGGTACCGTCCAAGTCCATCAGCACAGCCTTGACCGGTTTTTCAATTTTAATCGGCAGTATTGGGTAATACGCCGGATAGCCCATAGAACTGCTGACATAGGCAAGCACATGGCTTTCAAATATGATGAACTCAACTTTCTTATCGCTGGTAGCAAAAACCGATACGACGCCGTCTTTACCGGCAAAAAAACGCCCATCGCTGCATTGCGGCCGCGCTACCAGACCGTTTGTATCAATGCCAAATGCGGTACGAAGATAGGTATTATCCATTTCATTCTCACTTTTTAACTTGAATTTTCATAAAACAGAGGGAAGTTATAGCCACGCCCTGCCGATTTTCAAGCAAAAAGTCAAAAATGTCAGAGAATATAGATACCTGGCATTTGCCGGAGAAAGGGAAAGAATAATGAATAAACGAACTTGATGACCAGTCTATCCTTTGTTATACAAAGGCAGGTCAAAGTCGTTGACAACCTGGCCGATTGCGGACTGGCCCAGCGCTTCGACGACAATCGTCTTTTGCGAGGGATTGATGACAACCTCAAGACCCGCAAATCGTGTTTGATTGTACCGCGTTTCTCCCTCTCCGCGGGTTTTGACTCTGTACCCCTTGCTTACGATGTATTTTGCTACATCGTTGAATTTTCTTGCATCAATGGAGATATATTCTTTGGATGCAGTCCCGGAAGTATCTCCAAGGCCTTTCACTTTCCATTTCTTAGAGAATATTTGACCTTTATTCATAGCACCTCACGAAAATTAAAATCAAAACGATAAAAGTAAATGAGTTCGCAGAGCAAATTTCTGAATAATTGCGTTATCGAATCAGAGCTAAGCAGTTAACATAGGAGAATCGCATGGGGTGAAAAATGATAAGAAAGGAGCTATGATTTTTTAGCGTTTCAAAGAGCCTGTAAAACCCTTATTCGCAATACAAATCTGACACTATAATCATACCCAAAACAATCCTGTGGTGTCAAGTAAAAAAAAGAGATGGATTGGATAAAATTTGGCGATGTTTTAGCTGTGTGGAAAAAAATGCCCCTGCCCTGCGGCAGAGGCTGTTTTATGCTGGATTCCCGCTTTTGTGGGAATAACAAAATATTACAAAATTGAATAAAACCCGCTTTATTGCTCCAAAACCCGAGTACGATAAAGCTTGGTTTCGAGCGACTTTTGATATGCCGTCCAACCGCCCTCTGTCGTATCGTTTTCGATCAGCGATGTCGTTTGATTCATTTTGGCATCTAAGTTGTCGATATAATTGACCATGAATGCCTCGGGCGTGGCGGGCAATTTGGGCGAACCGAACTCATACGCGCCGTGATGGCTGACCATAATATGCAGAATATTGTCGAGAATGGGCCGGTCGATGGGTTTGCCCTGTTCGGCCAATTTGTCAGCGGCAGAGGAGACCATTTGCGTACCCAAAATAATATGCCCCAAAAGCTGGCCTGTATCGGTATAAGATATCGCGGCTTTGTAAGACAATTCTTTGGTCTTGGCAATATCGTGGAGGAAGATCGCCGCCCGAACCAAATCCTTTTGAATCTTTGGATACAGGGGGAAAATCGCCTCGGCAACTTCCAGCATATTGAGGGTGTGCTCCAACAGGCCGCCCAGAAAATTGTGATGCATCTGCATCGCCGCCGGGGCATTGCAAAACAGAATCATCAGGTCTTTATCATATAAAAATGCGTCCACCAAAGCCTTAATTTGCGGGTGGGTGATCCGTCCGAGAAGTTCCTTGAAGCGATTATACATCGTCGGGACGTCTTTTTCCGTGCGAGCCATATAATCGGCCAGATTAACCTTGTCCTGGCCGACAACCAGAATGTCATTGACGACTATCTGGAGGGCGTTTTGGTAGGATTCGCTTTTGCCGCGAATCTGGATGAACCCTTCGGGCGGCAGCGCCTGATAAATCGCCTCGGTCGCCTGCCACATCCGGCAGTTGACCTTGCCGGATTTGTCGGAGAGATACATCGCAATATACAGATCCCCCTTGGTGGTCGGCCGCAGCACCGGCTGGGTTACCAAATACACGTCATTGATGTTCATCCCGGGCTTTATGTCTTTGATAAATAAATGCGCCATACACGCTCCCAAAATTCATATTTGTCTTTTATTTTATTCGGCGGTATTATAGCTATAAAGGCTAAAATTGGAAAGGAAAAGTCAAATGGGCTATGAACATACGCAAAAAGGCAATCGGTGGTTTCCAGTTATTATACTTGCTCCATTTCTGGTGGTTTTTATGGTATTCAAATTGACGGGATATAAGCCAGATTCGATGGCTGCCGGCGATCATTTTGGCGGCCTGGCCCTGGCGATACTGTTTATTGTCCCAGTAACCATTTGGGCGGGATTATTCTTGAGCCATTTAACAGTCAGAATAGATTCGGAATTTGTCCATATTCGATTTGGCTTTGGAATGTGGCGGCAGAAGTTCCCATTGCAAAAAATTCAGTCCGCCGCACCGGTTCGCAACATATGGTTTATGGGCTGGGGGATTCGCTGGGTCGGCAACGGCTGGCTATATAATATTGCCGGGCTGGAGGCGGTGGAAATAACCTTCAAAAATGGTAAAAAAGCCCGAATCGGGACGGATGAGCCGGGGAAATTAGCGGCGGCAATAGAATCTGCACTAAAAAAATAAAGGTTCTTCCCAAAATAGTGTTCTGTGTCGCCCCGCTGGGGCTTTGGAGGGAGGGGAGCAATATTCCGGGCATTTCCACGCCCGGCTATTTTATCTCGTCCCTTCGGGACTTATGGATGCAAATTATTTTTTCAAATAGTCTCATAATAAACAGTTTTAGACAACAAATAGACGTATTTTTGATATAAGTTCACATATTCTTAATATACTCTTTACATTTAATTCATATTTCGGTATAATCCAACGTAATCAATGGGGGTTATGAATATGATACTGAATAAAACACTAATGTTGATTGCGGTTTTGCACGATGGCCGGGGGCCGCCGGATAGCTAAAAAAAACTTTATTTAGCATTGCCCTAAATTCAACCATTCTAATGCTTTTTTATCCACATCAAATACTCTTCCACTTTTTGCCTCATTTTCACAAAATCTGTGCCATATTGGCTTTTCCCCGCTTTTTGACTTGAAAAATGAACCTGTTTTCCGTACAATCTTCCGTTCTCGTCGGCGAGTCCCTGCGCATAGGGATGTTGGCGGGATGAATCCTCTGCTTGCAGAGTTATCCTTATATATAAGGTTTGTTTCTAAAAGTTGAAATGTTTGACGCACTAACAGAAAAATTTGGTACGGTTTTTCGGTCGCTGGCCGGACGTGGGCGCATCACAGAGTCTAACGTTGCCGACGCGATGCGCGAAGTACGCAAAGCGCTGCTGGAAGCGGACGTCAACTACCATATCGTCAAACAGTTTTGTAAAGATGTTCAAGATGCGGCGCTCGGCGCCGAAGTGATCAAGAGTCTGCGTCCCGATCAGGTGATGATCAAAATCGTCTTTGACGAATTAGTCAAGCTGATGGGGCCGGTCGATACGCGGATTTATTATGTTACGCCGGGACCGACGGTGATTTTGATGGCCGGCCTTCAGGGCTGCGGCAAAACCACCACCACCGGCAAGCTGGCCAGGTATCTGCTGAGCAAAAATAAGAAACCGCTGCTGGTTGCCGATGACTTACAGCGTCCGGCGGCCATTGACCAGCTTTGTACGCTCGGCGAGCAGGTCGGCGTCGAAGTCTATTCCGAACGCGATACCAAAGACGCCGTTCGCGTTGCCCGCAACGGTATCCAATACGCCAAAACCAAAGGCTGCGATGTGGTAATTCTCGACACCGCAGGCCGTTTGCATATTGACCCGGAAATGATGGGTCAGATCAAAGATGTTGCCGCCGCGGTCAATCCGCACCAGATTTATTTAGTCTGCGACGCGATGACCGGTCAGGATGCGGTCAACTCCGCCAAGGCATTCAATGAAGCCCTTGAATTAGACGGCGTGATTTTAACCAAACTCGACGGCGACGCCCGCGGTGGAGCGGCATTATCCGTTAAGGCCGTCACCGGCAAGCCGATTAAGTTTATCGGCGTCGGCGAAAAGATGGAAAAGCTCGACGAATTCCATCCCGACCGAATGGCCAGCCGTATTCTTGGTATGGGCGACGTTGTTTCGCTCGTCGAAAAAGCTCAGGAACAATTCGACGCCGAAGATGCCAAAAAAATGCAGACCAAGATGGCCAAAGGCACTTTCGGCTTTGATGATTTTCTCAAGCAAATGCAGTCGGTTCGCAAAATGGGCGGCCTCGGCAGCCTGATGAAAATGATGCCCGGCATGGGCGGCCTGGGTCAAATGAATGTTGACGACAGCGAGATTAGCAAGATCGAAGGCATTGTTCATTCGATGACCATCGAAGAACGCCGCGATCCGGATATTATTAACTCCTCTCGTCGGCGGCGTATCGCCCGCGGATGCGGCCGGGATGTGCAGGAAGTGGCCGGTCTGGTCAAGACCTTTGAACGCAGCCGGGATATGATGAAAGCCATCTCCGGCGGCGGTATCGGCGCGTTAAAGAGCCTGATGTCCGGCAAGGTGGATTTGTTCAGCGCGATGTCCGGAAAAACGAAGTTTGAACGTTCGGGACCGCGACACCGTTCGCCGCGAAAACGAAGATAAAAGAGTAAAAAGAGAAACTACAGATTTCGCAGATGGCACAGATTTTATTTTTTGCCACAGAGGACACAGAGGCAAAAAAGTGAATAGGTTGGAATGTCGCTGACGATAGACGAGTATTTGCAGAGCATTGGCCGCTTTGTCGATGATCCGTTCGGCAAACAGTTGCGAAAGCAGTTTCAGGACCGCCGCGGCAGCAGCGAACTGGCAGTTTTGCAGTCGCCCAGCCGCGATGAATATCAGCAGCTTGTGCGGATTGTCGCAATAATGACGCCGCATGAAAAAGCGGACGCCGAGCGGCTGACGGATGAACAGGTGCGAAACCTGGCCTCGGAGGCGAAAGCCGATCCGGCGCTGGGGGCGATATTTTTCAATGGATTCGCAATAGAAAAAGTAAAAAGGTAAAGGTAAAAAGGCAAAGGTATGGAATTGCCTGCGGCAATGGGAATATAATCTGGATTCTCTCGCAGGTGATAATGACAAGGCCGTAATCGCTAAAGGGCTGTCCTTACTTTTTACTTTTAAATTTGTAACGTGCGTGTGCCAAACACAGGGTTTGGCGCAACGATTGATCATAAAAGTAAGAAAGGAAACACAAATGGCAGTAAAACTCAGAATGACCCGTATGGGTCGCCGTCACCGGCCGTTCTTCCGCATCAACGCGGTTGAAAGCCGAACGCCACGTGACGGACGTATTCTCGAAAAGCTGGGCCACTATGACCCCATCGAGAAAGACAGCTCCAAGCAACTTGTTCTCGATATGGAACGCGTCAAGTTCTGGCTTGAACAAGGCGCCGTCCCTTCGGAAACCATCGCGGAAATGATCGTTAAAAAAGGTCTTCCGTGCAAGTGGTATGAGGAACTTCAGACTCGCCGCAAGAAGGCCTGCCAGATCGCCCGCAAGGGCAAGCAGCCGTTTACCAAGGCTGAAAGAGTCGCCGCCGGCCATTTCCCGGTCAAGAAAGAAGGCGAATAAGGTATTAAATGCGTATTGATGTTTTGACGCTGTTTCCCGAGATGTTTGAGTCGCCGCTGAGCTACTCGATTTTAAAGCGGGCGCAGCAGCAGAATATCGTTCAGATTGCTCTTTCAAATATCAGAGATTTTGCACCGGATCGCTACCACAAAGTGGACGACGCCCCTTACGGCGGCGGCGCTGGAATGGTGATGATGTGCCAGCCGGTTTTTGACTGTCTGGAACATGTTCGCCCCCAAAGCCCCGAACTGGGGAAAGTTGTCCTGATGTGTCCGCAGGGAACACCATTCTCGCAGGATAAAGCGTCCGAGCTGGCCAAAGAAAAACGGCTGATTCTAATTACCGGCCGCTATGAAGGCTTCGACGAACGGATTCGCACGGGTTTAAATGCCGAGGCGATTTCCATCGGCGATTATGTCCTTAGCGGCGGGGAATTGGGCGCGATGGTCGTCATCGACGCGGTCGTGCGATTGCTGCAGGGCGCGTTGGGCGATGACACTTCCGCCCATGACGAATCCTTCACCGATGGACTGCTTGAGTATCCGCATTATACGCGGCCCGAAGATTACCGCGGGATGAAAGTCCCGCCGATACTTCTGGGCGGCAACCACGCGAAGATCGCCGAATGGCGGCTTGAACAGCGGATCGAACGGACAAAGCGGCAGCGGCCGGATTTGTGGGCAAAATATCTCGAACGAAAGAGCGAACAACAGAATAACAAGAACAATAACGATTAAGTGACAGGAGAATATCCGTGAAAGAAAAACTGATGCAGGCTGTGGAATCCAAATGCCTCAAGCCGCAAAAACATTATTTTGAAGTCGGCGACACCGTCGAAGTCCATTGTAAAATTCAGGAAGGTGATAAGTCCCGTATCCAGATCTTCAGCGGTACGATCATCGCCCGCAGAGGCAATGGAATGAATGAAATGTTTACCGTCCGCCGTATGGTCGGCGAACAGGGCGTCGAGCGTATCTTCCCGATGCACTCGCCCAATATCGAAAAAGTCGTGCCCATTCGCAGCGGTAAGACCCGCCGCGCCAAGCTGTTCTTTCTGCGCGAGCGTACGGGCAAGGGCGTCAAGTTGTCGCAGCGGCACAGCAAGCACACTTCCGTACAATAACGGAGGTCTGCCGTGCGGCTGTGGGCGTGGCTATGGGGTCGAGCGAAACTGCTGCAAAGCCGGGTAAAACTGGGACAATGGGGAGAAACCCAGGCCCAGCGGTTTTTGCAGGGGCAGGGCTTTAAACCCATCGCCCGCAACTGGCGAGACGGCAAAGGCGAGCTGGATCTGGTCATGGCCGATGACCGTGCGATTGTCATTGTCGAGGTCAAGACCCGGCGTAACGAGGATTAGTATCCCGCCGTCGCCGCCGTAAATGCCCATAAACGAAGAACTCTTCACCGAACCGCAAAGTGCTTTCTGAGAAAATACAACCTCTCAGGCAGGCCTTTGCGGTTCGACGTTGTTACGGTCATCCTCGGCGAATCTCAATCCGTCGCCCCGCAGATCAAACATTACCGCAACGCGTTTATTCCATGAAAAGAAGTCAGAATTCAGGAGTCTGAAGTCAGAAGTTGAATACTCCGTAACATTTTAGCCAAATGAAATTGCGGCGTTGGGAGTACAGGCTTTAGCCTGAAAAAATAAGGAAAAAAGAAGTTTACCAGCCTGAAGGCTGTACTCCGAACCAGACTTAAACCATTGGCTAAAATGTTACAATACTCCTTATTCTGACTCCTGACTTCCGGCTTCTGACTTCTGTTCTTGATTTTTTATGAACTTAATTGATACTCACGCACATTTAACTTTTCCCGAACTGGAAAGTCAGGTCGATGCCGTCTTGGCTCGCAGTCGGGCGGCGGGTGTTACCGGTTGGATTACCATCGGCACCGACCGGCAGAATAATCCGGCGGCAATTGCGCTGGCGCAGCGATATGATGGTATGGCGGCGGGTGTCGGTTTCCATCCGCACTATGCCAATGAAATCACCGACGATGATTTGAATTTTCTCGATCAGGCCGCGCAGGCCGACAAAGTCTGTGCCGTCGGCGAAACCGGCCTCGATTATCATTACGACAACGTCGTTGCCGAAAATCAAAAGCGGGTCTTTCGTGCCCATCTGGATATCGCCGTCAAACATCACAAACCCATCATCATTCACACCCGCAACGCCTTCGACGATTCGATGGCAATTCTCGCCGAGTACGCGGGCAAACTGGATAAAGTGGTCATTCACTGCTACGGCGGCGACCTCGAACAGACAAAATTGATTCTGGATCGCGGCTATTATATTTCCTTTACCGGGACGGTAACGTTTAAAAAATCCGACGCCTTAAGGGAAATCGCAAAAACAATCCCGCTGGATCGGCTGATGATTGAATCCGACTGTCCGTATATCTCGCCGGAACCGGTACGGCGAGTCCAGCCTAATGAACCGTCGCTGATTGTCCATACGGCAAAACTGCTGGCGGGATTGCATAATATGGAATTGGAAGCCTTCGCGGATAAAATTGCCGCGACGAGTCGAACATTTTTTGGGATTGATTAATGAACTGCGTGGGCAGAGCCCACCTACGAAAGTAGTATGAGCATTTTTGAAGCGTTAATGTTAATCTGTTTCGGCGCCGCCTGGCCGGTGAGCATTTATAAATCCTACACCAGCCGCACCTGCGGCGGCAAGAGCGTGATATTTCTCTACATCGTTCTGCTCGGCTACGCGGCGGGCCTAACCCACAAAATCCTCCATAGCCGTGATTGGGTCATTGCCCTCTATGCCCTCAATGGCGTGATGGTGGTGATTGATATTGTGCTGTATTATCGAAACAGGAAAATTCAAAAATAAAAAAAGAAGTCAGAAGCCGGGAGTCAGAATTCAGAAGTGGAATTTTCCTTTTTAATACCCCCTCTCCGCTTT
>CAYTHV010000038.1:0-24140 GCA_964437685.1 uncultured Pirellulales bacterium | reverse complement strand
CATCAGGTGCTTTTGCGTATGCAGACGGCCGGCGGTGTCGAGAATCAGGTAGTCGGCGTTGCGCGTCAGGGCAGCCTGGCAGGCGTCATACGCGACGGCAGCGGGGTCGGAGCCTTGCTGGTGGCGGACGATCTGGACGCCAATGCGTTCGGCCCAGATGCTCAATTGTTCGACGGCGGCGGCGCGGAATGTATCGCAGGCGGCGACGACGACTTTTTTGTTGTTGCGGCTGAGGATACTGGCCAGCTTGGCGATGCTGGTGGTTTTGCCGGAGCCGTTGATGCCGGCGACGAGAATGACCGTTGGGCCGGAAGCGGCGGTATGCAGCAGGCGGTCCTGCTGGGGCCAGTAGGTTTTCATCTGGTCTTTGAGGAATGGGACGATCTGCTCGGCGGTTTTGATTTTGCCGGCTTTCCACGCATTACGAAGGTCGCCGATGAGACGCTCGGTGGTTTCAACGCCGATGTCGTCGCCGATGAGGGTCTGTTCGAGCTGGTCGAGCAGGTCGGCGTCGATGGCGCGGCCGAAGGTCAGGATGGCCGACAGGCTGGAGCCGATTTTCTGGCGAGTCTTGGCCAGATGGTCTTTGATAAATTGTACTGTTTTCGAGAAGAAACCCATATTTTAAAATCCTGTAAAAAGTTTTTAGTTTTGGAATTTTTCCTATTTCATTTTTTTTTGCCACAGAGGGCACAGAGAAAAAAGCTAACAGCCTACAGCAGGCAGCGAGCAGCTTTGGAATTTTTCCAATTTTATTTTTTACCATGAAGGGCATGAAGAACAGGAAGATGTTTTTTATTCAATTTCTTCATGGGCTTCATGTTAACCCCCAGATTCATTCGGGGGCTTACGGATGTATCACACATCCATCCGCTACGGAAATCAAAGATTAAAAATCAAAGAGCAAAAATACAAATCAAAAATCCAAAATAACGGTAAATTTTCGCCATGTGTATCATTTCGCCCTTTCAGGGCTGGTTTTGTCTTTGGCATTTACCCAGGGCGTTGCCTCGGGCTGGACTATTATGCCCCTTTCGGGCGGCGTCGAAAAAACAACCACCTCTGCATTTGGCAGCAATATTACAAATTTGAAAGTTTAAAATCACGTTGCTCTGTAGAAGAGTTCAAATTTTGTGTCGCCCCGCTGGGGCTTTAACAAGAAAAGAGTTTTTTTCCGGGGGTTTCCACCCCCGGCTATTGTATATGACCCCTCTGGGGTCTAAAAACAAGGTTTTCTACAAAGCGAAAATCAAAAATAATAAACTTACTTTCAGCTATCTATTATCGGGCGTTACACGCAATTCGCGTGCAAAACCCCAAACAAGCTAAAGCTTGAACTCCCAACATCACATCTGTAATTGGCAGCAATATTACAGGATTTGAAAGCTTAAAATTACGGTAGAATTTTACTCGAACGTCCGAGAAAGTCAATTATATTAACAGTATTGTGGGGGGTTGGGGGTTTTGGCTTTTTTTCCTGTGTTCAGTCTTGGTTTTTATTTGCATCGAGAACCTTAAATTTGGTAGGATTTAGTATAGAGAAAGAGAGGGAAAAAGCTTCTTTGGATCTGTGGATCGAATGCATCAGTGTACTGGGACTGGCCTTTGCGGGATTGCTGGCCGGGGCGGGGGTTTCGCGCATCAGCAAAAAGACCAGCTTGGCGGTGTGTCTGGCTTCGGTGGGGTGTGTGTTTCTGCTGGCCGGGTTGTGCCGGATGCTGGCTTGCCTGGAAAGTCCGATATTATTTGTGCTGGCGGCCAGCCGGATGAAACTGGTTGTGTTGTCATTTATTGTTCCACTGGGGCTGGCTTCCGCGATGCCCTATCTGCCATTCCGATGGGAACGGTGGATTGTGGTGGGGCTAAGCGGCGTTAGCATCTACATCTTCAGCGTTTTTCCCTTTCTTGGCTCGGCGATGGCTGCCAGCCAGTTTGAGGGTGCGCCCTCGTATTTTGATTCCAATGGGGTGTGCCGTCAAAGTACGCCTTTTAGCTGCGGACCAGCGGCGGGAGCAACGGCCCTGCAGCGGCTGGGTATCGCCGCATCCGAAGGTCAATTGGCTATCTTGAGCCGAAGCTGCCCATTTATCGGGACGACCGATTTTGATTTGATGAGGAGTATAGAAACGGTGGGTGCCGGACGGATTCACTGCCGATATTATCCAACGAATGCCCCATTGAAGCTGGGAGAAAACCAGGTGCTGCTCGCGATTTTGTCGCTGAGTTATTTTGTGAATCATTGCGTGGCGGTTATTGAAGTGACCGACGACACCGTGGTTTTTGCCGATCCTGCCGAGGGAGTAATCACATTGCCCAGGGACTATTTCGAATCCATCTGGTTGGGCAAGGGGATTTTGGTCAGCAAGTAGAGTCTGCAAAGAAGTCAGAAGTCTGGAGTCAGAAACCAGAAGGATTTTTTTTAGACAGGATTAACGGGATAAAATTCCAAGCACTAAATTCTAAATCATAAGCAAGATCAAAAATCAAAAAATCAAAGATAAAAACAGCCTGAAGGCTGGACTCCAAACAATCCAATTTCAATTTTTTTTGCCACAGGACACAGAGAAAAAAGTTCTTAGTTATTAGTTCGTAGGCTGGTGGAATGCTGGATATTATGCCGTCCCCTGCGGGGACTCGCCGGGTGGAGGGGGCTTTTGTTCCACGCCCTTACGGGCGAGGCTTTAACATGGCGCCCGCTGCGCGGTACTCCCCCTTGAAAAGGGGGAGAGTGGTTGAAAGTTTTAGTTTTCAGTTTTTGACGCTGTGGATGGTTTTGCAGCGGGGGCACTGGGCTTTGTCGGCTTTAAAATTTGGCGGGAGTTTGAGTTTTACGCCGCAGGGGCAGGAGATCATTTCAAATCCTTCTTTTTGCCGGATGTAGTCGCCGATGCGGATGTGCTGCCGGGCTTTATCGGCGGTCGGCATCGGCTGCGAGGATTCGGCAGATGCGGGGCGAATGGGGGCGTTGTCGGTCTGATTCAAAGCTGTTGCGGGGATGACGCCGGATTTGCCGGTGGTGCTTTCATACGCCTGGTTGTAATCCTGATACGCAGTGCCCTGCGCCATATTGCGCAAAATTGCAATGCGTTCTTCGACGGGAGGGTGTGTGCTGAACAGGCTGACATGCGAGCCGCGGAACGGGTTGGAAATATACATCGGAGCGGTAACTTTGTTGGCGGCGGCGACGGGGAGACTTGAGCCGGCAATTTTTTCGAGAGCGCCGGCAAGACCTTCGGGGTAGCGTGTCAGCCGAACGGCGCCGGCATCGGCCAGATATTCCCGTTTGCGGGACAGGGCGAAATACAGAATCTGCGCCATCAGCGGGGCTAAAATCGCCACGAGCAGGGCGATGACGATAATGATTGCCTGAGCGCCGCCTTCGCTTCTGTCGGAGGAGTATCGCCGCCGACTGCCGCCATACATTGTGCCGCGCATAAAGACATTGGTCAGCAGGACGATGGAGCCGAGCATGATGCCGGCCAAGGTGACGAACAGAATATCACGATGGACGATGTGGCTGACTTCGTGGGCGATGACACCCTGCAGCTCGTCGCGGTTGAGTTTGGCGAGCAGGCCTTCGGTGACGGCGATGGCACAATGCTTCGGGCTGCGGCCGGTGGCGAAGGCGTTGGGGGAGGGGTCGGGGATGATATAGATTTTGGGCATCGTCGGAAGCTGGGCGGCGATTTTCATTTCCTCGACGATGTTGAACAGCATCGGGTGGACCTCTTCGGTCACTTCGATTGCGCCGCTGGAGGCCAGGAGAATCTGGTCGCCGGCGGAGAAACTGACAAATGTCATGATCAGCCAGACGACGGCGGCGATGAGCATCCCGGGGGCGGCTGCCTGCGGGCCTACCCATGCATAGCCGATGATGCCGCCGATGGATAATAGCAGGATTGCCATTGCGATCAGCAAGATCATCGAGTTACGCCGATTGATTCGTATTTGTTCCCACATAAGAAAGTTCTTAGTTCGTAGTTTTTAGTTCTTAGTTTGTGGAATTTTTCTGTTTTATTTTTTTTGCCACAGAGGGCACAGAGAAACACAGAGATAACAATTTCACCATGAAGGGCTTGAAGAACAGGAAGAAAAACAGTTTTTAGTTTTGGTTCTTAGTCTCTACGTTAAAATCAAAGATTAAAAATCAAAGAGCAAAAATACAAATCAAAAATAACGGTACATTTCAGCTTTCGGTTATCAGGCGAACACGCAAGTTCGCCCCTACGAAAAATTCACCACACACGAAGCACCCACAAGCCTACGGCTTGAAGGTGCCACCCGGCCATGCCACGCATATTAAAATTTGACCTGCGGGTTTTCGCGTTCGGCTTTGCTTTCGATCTCGAAGAAGTCGCGTTTGGTAAAGTTGAACATGCCGGCGACGATGTTGCTGGGGAACATCTGAGTTTTGTTATTAAAGAACAAAACCGCATCATTGTATGCCTGCCGGGCGAAAGCAATTTTGTTTTCGGTGCTGGTCAGTGTTTCCTGCAGCGACAGGAAATTCTGATTGGCCTTGAGGTCGGGATAGTTTTCGACGACGAGCATAAACTTACTGAGGGCGTCGGTTAAAGCCCCTTCGGCTTTGGAGGCATCGGCGACATTTTTAGCTCCCATCGCCTGACTGCGGGCGGCGGTAATCGCCTCAAACGTCTGGCGTTCGTGCTGCATATAGCCTTTGGCCGTCTCGACAAGATTTGGGATCAGGTCATGCCGCCGTTTGAGCTGCACGTCAATTTGCGACCAGGCGTTGTCCACCTGATTGCGTCCGCCGACAAGGCCGTTGTAAATGCCGATGACGAAGACGACCAAAAACAATGCGACACCGCCCAGAATCAGAAACATCAATATTGCTCCGCTGATAGCCATAGTTATCCTTTCTATTAGTTAATAGTAATAGTTTATAGTTAATAGTTCGCAGTCAGTTCGCAAACATTTCTTTGAGCAGGTGTACGACTTTGCCCTGCGGGTCGAAAGCTGCATTTTCCAGCAGTTGGGTTAATTCGCCGCGGTCAAACCAGATGCCGTGGATGGTGCAGCGATCCAGGAACATATTTTTGCCTGCGGAAACTTTGTCCATCTTTTTACGGCAGATCGGACATTTTTGGGAATTTTCGAAACATGTGGACGCGGGTGAAAGCGAAGCGATCATCTGTTGCCCCAGTGATTCATCGCCCAGCAGATTTTCCAGTTCGCCCGCATCGAGCCAAACGCCGCCGCATTCGGAGCAAAGGTCAATTTCGATGTTCTCCAGTTCGGCAGTCATCATCGGGTTTTTGCAGTTTGCGCAATCCATACCTTTTTCCCTACAGCCTGTGAATCATGCATCGCATTTTTATCCGGTTTAAAACCAAAGTATAACAAGAAATCAAAAATAAAAAATCAAAAAGCAAAAATACGAATTAAAAATCAAATATAAGTAACCATTTCCTGTCTGCTGAACATCCTATTGATATAGTAAATCTGTGGGGATGGAATGTCAAGGAACAACGGAAAGCGGGTACAGGTACAACCTGCCTTGCGGCAGAACGTACCGGTCCCCGTTTTCCCTGGGAATGTGGAAATTTGGGGGCTTGCGGGAAAGGCGATATCTGCGTATGATATGGCAACTTGTATTTAAATATTATCCTGAGAAAGCAATGATTTAGGAGAAAATGAAATGAAAACAACGATGGTATTGGCGGCAGTGGTTTTGGGGATGATTTTGGGCGGCTGTGCAACAGCGCCGGAACAGGTTGAAGGCAAGGCGGTACTTGCCGCGGAAGTTCGCGAGGCAATTGCGGCGTTTAAGGCCGAGGACCCCGGAATTGAGCGGTTTTTTGAGGATTCAGAAGGGTATGCCGTATTGCCCAAGATCGGCAAGGGCGCCTTTATTCTCGGTGGAGCCTACGGTCAGGGCGAAGTCTGGCACAAAGGGATGCTTGTGGGGTATTGCAGCCTTTCGCAGGCATTTATCGGGGTGTCCTTTGGCGGGCAGTCTATCCGTGAAATCCTGTTTTTCCGTACGCGGGCCGATATTGAGGAGTTTATGACCGGTGAATTTACGCTGTCGGCACAGGCCACGGCGGTGGTGATGGATGCCGGAGCGGCAGCAAAAGCTGATTATCGCGATGGAATCGCAGTTTTTGTGCTGTCTGACCAGGGACTGATGGTGGATGCGTCCATCGGCGGGCAAAAGTTTAAATATCTGTCGAAATAGATTAAAAGAAGTCCGAAGTCGGGAGTCAGAAGCCAGAATAAAGAACTCAGGAACATTGAACCCAAGGACTCAAGAATCGTCTGCGGCGATGAAATAATACCCCCTCCCCGCTGCGCGGTACTCCCCCTTGAAAAGGGGGAGAGTTTAAGGAATAAAAGCTGTTTTATGCTGGATTCTCGTTTTCGCAAGAATGACAAAGTTGGACAGCCTTAACATATCGCTGGAAAAAGCCGATATAAGGTCGTAAAGAACCAAGAATACTGGAGATTGTATGACCGATTACTCTAAAATAGCGGCAGAAGAGACGTGGCGTATCTTCCGAATTATGGCGGAATTCGTCGAGGGATTTGAATTACTTTCGCAAATTGGACCTGCCGTGTCTATATTTGGTTCGGCTCGTACCTCGCCGGACGACCAATATTATACACTTGCGGTGGAGACTGCCCGAGCCTGCGGCAAAGCAGGTTTTGCGGTCATTACCGGCGGCGGCGGGGGAATTATGGAGGCGGCCAACAAAGGCGCTCGCGAGGCTGGGGTTAAAAGTGTTGGGCTGAATATTGAACTTCCGCATGAGCAGCGTCCGAATCGATATCAAAATCTGTCGCTGCATTTCCGTTATTTTTTCTGCCGCAAGGTGATGTTTTTGAAATATGCGCACGGCTTTATCGCGATGCCCGGCGGCTATGGCACAATGGATGAGCTGTTTGAGGCTTTGGTTCTGATTCAGACGTTAAAGCAGGCATACTTTCCTGTGATTTGTATGGGCACGGATTATTGGAAGGGGTTGTTTGAGTGGGTTGAAAAGACGATGCTGGTTGAGCATAGTTACATCGACGCGCAGGATATGGGTGTGTTTACGATGTGCGATGATCCCGACCAGGCCGTCAAGATTATTGTTGATTTCCACAAAAAAAACGGCCGCGGTGGGTTGAAACAGCCCTCGGGAATCAATAAAACCGCAAACGGCGTACAGTAAGAGATTTTCCATTTTTTTGCCACAGAGATCACAGAGAAACACAGAGGGAAAGTTTTTTGGGGAAAAGGATTGCCGCGGGCGGGGGATGTTCTATAATAGCCTCCTCAAATTGTGAGCAAGGGTCATTTATGGAACGATGGACGATACAGAAGCTGTTAAACTGGATTACGGATTTTTTCACGCAGAAGGGCGTTGACAGCCCGCGACTGTCGGCGGAATTGCTGCTGTCGCATGTGCTGGGACTATCGCGCATTGAGCTTTATACACTGTTTGATCGGGTTGTCGAGGCGGCACAGTTGGAAAAGCTGCGCGACTTAGTCAAACGCTGCGGCAATCAAGAACCGCTGGCATACCTGATCGGTCGGTGCGAATTTTATTCGCTGCCGCTGAAAATTACTCGCGATTGCCTGATTCCACGGCCGGAAACAGAACTGCTGGTTGAGCGTGCGGTGGAGTTTCTCCGCAAGCGTGCCGGAAAGCAGCAGGTTTTGGATTTGTGTACGGGGTCGGGGTGTATTGCCGCGGCGCTCGCCAAAAATGTCAAAGACTGTACGATTTTGGCGACGGATATTTGCGATAAAGCTCTGTCGGTCGCGGCGGAAAATATTGCGGCACTTAAGCTCAGCGATAAAATCAAGCTGCTTTGCGGCGATTTGTTTGATCCGGTAATTGCTGAACTGGATAGCGCCGGAGCAGACTTAATTGTGTCGAATCCGCCGTATGTCAGCGATGCGGAATTCGATGCGATGGATAAAAATGTCAAAGATTACGAGCCGCGCGGGGCGCTGTATGGTGGGGTGGACGGACTGGATATCTATCGTCGAATTATCGACAAATCATCTGATTATCTCAAAAAAGATGGCATGCTGATGATGGAAATCGGGTATGCCCAAGGTAAATCTGTCGCCGGACTGTTGGATGTGGCCGGGTTTAAGAGTATCCGAATCGAAAAAGACCTGAATAAAAACGACCGAATTGCAATCGCCGCAAAGGGGTAGGGTAAAATCCGCAAAAACCTCTGGTTTTTCTTTGGGGGCATCGGTATAATTTGTCGCTTTCCGTAAGTTCTTGTATCATTGTATAAACTGCAAATGCGGGACATATCCGCTCTTGCAGGAGAAAGGTTAGCAGAAATGAAAGTGCTTGTAATCAATGCGGGAAGCAGTTCGATCAAGTATCAACTGTTCGACATGCCCGCAGGTTCGGTACCCGCCAAGGGGATGATCGAACGCATCGGCGAAGCTCAGTCACAATTAACTCACAAATACAACGGTAAGACTCACTCCGCGGCCGTTGTCGCCAAAGACCACGAACAGGGGATGCAGGTGATTTTAAAAACCCTGGCGGACCCGACGATTGGCGTTGTCAAGACGGTGTCGGAAATTCATTCGGTCGGCCATCGTGTCGTTCACGGCGGCGAAGAATTTACCGATTCGGTTATCATTAATAATCATGTTGTCGATTCCATTAAGCGGTTTGCCGACCTGGCCCCGCTGCATAATCCGCCGAATCTGACGGGTATTGAGGCCGCGATGCATGCGCTGCCGGAAGCGGTACAGGTTGCCTGCTTCGATACGGCGTTTCACACGACGATTCCGCCGGTGGCATATATCTATGGCCTGCCGTATGACATCTATGAGAAATACCGGGTTCGCCGTTATGGTTTTCACGGTACGAGCCATCGGTTTGTCGCGCGGCGATGTGTGTCTTTGGTGGGCGTTGATAAAACCAAAGCCAATATCATCACCTGCCATCTCGGCAACGGGTGTTCGATTACCGCCGTCAGGGAAGGCAAGAGCGTCGATACGTCGATGGGCTTAACGCCGCTGGAAGGCGTGGTAATGGGAACGCGCTGCGGCGATATCGACCCGGCGATCCTGTTTTACCTGGGCGATAAGGGCTACGACATGAAAAAGCTCAACGCGATGTGCAACAAGCAAAGCGGCCTGCTGGGTATTTCGGGCGCTTCGAATGATATGCGCAACCTGCTTGAGCTTAGTGACAAAGGCAACGAACGCGCCAAGCTGGCGATTGATATTTTCAACTACCGGATCAGGAAGTATGTCGGGACTTATACCGCCGTACTGGGCAGGCTCGACGCGGTGGTCTTTACCGGCGGTATCGGCGAGAACAATGCCTTTATTCGTTCGGAGGTCTGTGCCGGTCAGTCGCAGATTGGCATCGACGTCTGCAATCAGCGAAATACGGCCGCAGAACCGAGAGAACGGCTTATCAGTAAAGATGACAGCCGGGTGAAGGTGTATGTGATTCCCACGGATGAGGAACGCGCCATCGCGGGAGATACGTACGAACTGGCGAAGTAGATATTTTATTGTTTGGTTTTTAAAAGACCGTCGAATAGTTCGGCGGTCTTTTTTATTGCGCCTGTTATCCCGTCGCAGGCAGATCGATGATGAATGTTGCTCCCTGATTCGCTTCGGATTCGACAATGATTTTGCCGTTCATGCGATCCAGCGTTCGGCGCACAATGGTTAGTCCAAGCCCTTCGCCCTTGACGGGGCCGGCTGGGTTAAGGCGGTGAAAGATTTCAAAGATTTTATCGCAGTGTTCCCGTTCAATCCCGATGCCATTATCGCGTATGGTATAAACTGAGCGTTTGTTTTGAATCTGTCCGGCGATTTCGATAAGGGGTCTGCGGTTAGGGTGGCGATATTTGATCGCATTGTCGATCAGGTTGGAAAAAACCTGGTTTAACTGCGTCCAGTCGCCGAAACAGGGCGGCAGGTCGCCGATTTGGATATCAATATCATATTCCCGCATCTGGTACTGGATGGTGTTCAGGACATTTTCCAGCAGTCGATTCATATCCAGCGGTTCAATATGCAGTTGAATCGTGCCGATACGGGCAATTTGCAGCAGTCCCTTGACCAGTGAATCCATTTTGGATGTACCGGCGGTGATAAAATTGAGCGATTCGGGGACGTCTTCGTCGAGGATTCGCCGGATGTCGCGGGTGTTGTTGAGTGTCTCGCGTCCCAGCAGGACGGTCAAATCGCGGCAGGATTTGCCGAGTTCGCCGGCAAAGCCCTGGATATTGATCAGCGGGCTGCGCAAGTCGTGTGAGGCGACAAAGACGATGCTCTCCAGTTCGTTATTCTTGCTCTGGATTTCTTTGAGGAGTTTTTCGCGCGCCTCTTCGGCCCGGATACGTTCGACCAGATGCCACAGGCCGTCCATCAACAAGGTCAACTGCTGGATGTCCGTCTGATCATAGTTTTCGGTTTTGTTGCCGACTCCGGCAACCATCACAATCTTCGAGCCGGAGAAGACGGGGATGTGTATATGGCGAGTCAGCGGGACATGTCCTTCCGGTATCCCTTTTTTGTATGGGTTGGGTGCGTTATAATCATTGCAGATGATCGGCTTTCGCTGCCGAACGGCTTCGGCCCACAGTCCGGCTTTTTCAACGGAATATTCGATGGGCTTATTTTCAATGGCACATTGTGCCATGGCATTTTTCGACCACGAATACATTGTCATCATGGTCTGTTCATCATTTACGAACGCAAGGTAGCCAATCGTGCTTTGGGTCATTCGTATTGCCTCTTCGAGGGCAAAATTGGAAATGATTTGCAGCGGAACATCGGTCATTTGATTGAGCTTTAGCAGGACCTGCAGACGCTCAGTGTTACGCTGGATCAGTTCCTCTGCCCGTCGCTGTTCGGTGACATCATCGTAGAGAGTGACGATTTCGCCGGTAGGCAGTTTATAGATATAATTTTCACGCCAACTGGCGATGCGATTGTCTTTATAGAGCCGGACGGGATGATGATCCGGAATTCCGGTTTTCCAGACATTTCGCAATACTTCAAGTAAACCGAACTCTTCCACGCCGGGGAAAACTTCGGTGACACGCCGTCCGAGGACTTGTTTCTTATCTATTATTTCGGTGCGTTCGGCGGCGGGATTAAAGTCTGTAAACACAAAATCCTGTCCGTTGTCCACGGCCTGATAAATAGCCACCGCGCTGCGCATGCGGGCGAACATTTCGCGGAACCGATATTCACTGTGAGCCAATTCCTGCTGGCCTTCCATACGCTGAAGTTCCATCACGGCCTGGTTGGCGAAAATTCGGAGAATGCGTTCGAGGATGGTCGTGTCGGAAAGCGATTTGCGGAACATTACACAAATGAGCCCCAGATTTATGCCATTGACATCGCACAGTGGGATTCCGATGTAACTTCGGAGATGTTCTTCGGTCAGGATAGCGGATTGCGGGAATTGATCCGAAACATTGTCTTTGACGATATGGATGAAGTTTTCTTTTTCGGTCAGTAATTTTTCGCAGGGGGTTCCGGGGAATGGATAGTTATAATTATCAATCACGGCGCCGTCCTTAAAGACCGCCAGCGTCTGTATTTTACCGGGCTCGGTCGTATGAAGGGGTACTCGTCCGATGATAACCATATCGGCGGCAAACTGATTCGCCAGTTTTTCGGCGAAGGTGCGGAACATATCCTGTCCGACGCAGGAAGAAACCGTCTGGACGAAAGCGTCAATAGCCTGCTCAAATTGTTTGCGTTCACTGATTTCGCGGACAAATGCACAGTTGTATTCTTTGCCTTCAAAGTTTACATAGTTGGCGGTAATTTCAGTCGGCATAATGGTTCCATCTTTGGCTTTGTGATGGGACTCGAAACGCAGAGATCGTTTTTCCCGCAATTCCTGCCAGTGTGCCGGCCACAGATCCTTTGGGAAATCCGGGTCGATGTCCGGCACGGAAAGCTGCAGCAATTCTTCCCGCGTATAACCCAATTGCCGGCATGCGGCGTTGTTGACGTATGTCATTTTGGCATTGGAATCCACCCAGAAAGCCGATTCGCCGGAGTGCTCAATGGCGAACTGAAAGAATTGCAGAGTTTGTTTTGTTTGCTTGCGAACGGTAATGTCGAGGACCAGCCCTTCCAGTGCAATGACATTACCCGCATTGTCATAAATGCCGCAACCCTGTTCCCAGACCCACTTGATAATTCCATCACGGGTTTGGATGCGGTATTCAAGCTGATACGGTGTTTTCCGGGCGAGAGCTTTCTGTACTTCATCCCAGACCATTTGTCGGTCATCAGGAACAATAATGTCATTCCAATAGGGGTTGCCGGAGATAATTTCATGGTCTGTATATCCAGTTAACTCCAGTGCCCCTTTGTTAATGAATTCAAACGGCCAGTCGGGAGTGTTTTTACAGCGGTATGCCACGCCGGGCAGATTGGCCATTATCGTTGCCAGTTTGCGTTCGCTTTCGGCCAGCTTCCGCTGAACGCGAACCTGATCGGAGATATCGAAAGCAACGAATGTTGTACCCTTGGACAGGTCATTGATATCAAACGCTGCCGAGGACAGTATCATATCAAGAATCTCGCCGTTCTTAGTCTTCCACCGGGTTTGAGTCGTACCCACACCGGTTACGCGGATTTGAGCATATTTTTCCGAGCCGACATGGTCGAATTCTTCCTGTGAAGGATAAATCATGCGTGATGACTGGCCGAGCAATTCTTCGCGGCTGTAGCCAAGCATTTTACACATCTGGTCGTTGACCTGCTGAAAGATGCGGTCGACGACAATGCCGATGGCGGCAGGGACGGCGCGGAAAATACTATTTAATTCGGTTTCAGATCGGCGCAGGGCTTCCTGTGATGTGATGCGTTCGGAAACCTCGGTGAACATAGCCGCCATCTGCCCCGGCGCTGTCTGAAAGGCATATACTTCATAGACGCCGATGATTTGGTGGTCACGATAGATATATTGCATATCGCTGTATGGAATGCCGACGGAACAGACTTGTTTATAAATCTCCAGAAGCTCAGTATTGAGGTTTCCCGGGAAAGCCGTACAAAGTTCCTGTCCAATCAGCGGTCGGTGGTCCATTTTCAGAATTTTTTCGGCGGCGGTATTGGCTCCGGTCAGAATCAGTCGGCCATCCGGTTCGAGACGCCACATGTGGATACCGAGCGGGGAAAATTCGATAATCTGCCGAAATTGCTCCTCGGCGGCATTTCGCTGTTTCTCGGCTTGTTGACGGCGCGCCAGCTCATCGCTCAATTCTCCGGTGCGTATCGCGATTCGGTTGTGCAGCGACAGATTCCAAACGGTAATGGATGTAATAGCGACGCAGATGATAATGAGCGTCCACCACAGCCAGCGCCAATTGATTGCTGACGGCGGATGAATCCACCGGGAAATAATGGATCGTGTCGCCTGGGCGGGGATTGACGCGATGGCGGCGTTGAGAATCTCCGCCAGGCAGCGGATTTCGCTGCGTGTCATATACCCAAGACTAAAGTGCATTCCGGTCAGGCCGGCGACGTGGAGATTGGTGATTTTTTTGTCGGAGATAATCCAACCGGCGCGGGATGGCTCAATGATCATCGCATCGACTTCATAAAACGACAGCTTTAAAAGGCCGGTCAGTTCGTCCTCAACAGGAACCAGAATAATTTCGGGATACAGTCTGCGCAGATCTTCCTGGATGGAGTTGCCTTTGACGACGGCGACTTTTTTACCAATTAGAGCTGGAATGGTCAAAGGCCCTTCGATGTCGTGCGTGGTCAGGATGATATTTTGAAAAGTCAGGTAAGGCGAACTAAACAGATATTTGGTTTCACGCAGGGGGGTACGCTGTGCCGCATAGACCACATCGATTTCATTGGCGTCGATGGCGTTCATCATCGCTTCCCAGGTATCATAATAATGGCGTTCAAAATGATACCCGATGCTTTTTTCAATAACGTCAAGATAGTCAATGCACAGACCGGTTAATTGGCCGGTTTCGGGATCGTGAAAAACCTGGGGAGGAATACTGGTAAATCCAATGCGCAAATTGGGGTGTTCTTTGAGCCACTGGTACTGGTAATCGTCCAACAGGGTTGTTTTTTCACCGCCGAATGCCGTGCCGAGGCACCCCAGAAAAAATACCGGCAAAATCCATCGCAAACACGTCCGTGTCATTGTCTCCACCTCATACCGTTTTCTCCATGGTCTATTTTCCCGATGAGAGTTGAGTATAGATGAAATTTAGAAATTTTCAATTTAGAAATTTATAGAGTTGGAGCATGAGAGGCTTTGATTAAAAAAATAAAGGCAGGAAATGACTTGATTTAGATCAACAAAAAAGCCAGACACGCATTACGCCTATCTGGCTTCGGAGGAGGGTGATGAAAAGCTTATGTTGTTTGTGTGATAATTTCGTTAAGTATACGTATATTAGACGCACAAAGTCTCCAAAAAGTTCACAAAATTCAAATATTTTTTCAATATTTTTTATTACATTCATAACTCTTTTTATTTTAAATAGATACAAGAGGTATAGTTGGGTTTTAAAAAGAGTTTTTGAATCTGAATTCTAACAGATCTCTTGTCAATTCGTCTCATTAATCGAAAAATGGCATTATCATCTTTTCTGAAAATAAAAATCTTCGACCTGTCATTCATACATAAAGATCGCCTACCCCAAAAATTATTCGCCTGCGTACTATTTTTTTTCTTAAAAAAGCTCATTTTTCTTCCAATACACAATTGATATGTAAATATTTTATAAAGTTATATAAATATGCAACAAAATTGTTGACACATTTTAGGCAACAATATATAATGTTAGATGTAAATAAAACATATTTATTTGATAGGGTAAAAGAATGAGTATTAAACTTAAATTTAGGGAGCTTGAAAATGAAAACGAAGCCAATTTTGAACGCTGGCGAACACAAGCCGCGGAATATCGAAAAGCCGAGGCTGGATGCAAATTATTGACTGGTTCAGACCGGGTTTTGATGGAAATGTATATTAAAGGCGACTGTAATTATCATCAATTGTCAAAATTACTGGGCAGGTCGTATTCGTCGGTTATCCGCAGAATCAGACAGTTGACGGCGATTATTCAGGGGCAGTCCGGCAAAATAGTGCGATTTCAGGGCACACTAAAACCGGTGGAAGCAACGGTCGCTCGGCTGGCAATGGTTCAGCGATTATCGAGACGGCAGATTGCTTTACGGACAGGTCTGTCACAATATCGTGTAAATCTGACTTGTCAGAAATTGGGAATTATAACACAAAAATCTCACCCCAAGACGTCTCGAATTATGCTGCGAAGGCAGTGAAATTTTGTGCGTGCTTTGGGTTTGGAGCAGCGTAAGTAGATATAAATTGGCTAAATATAGGTATTGTGGATTATTTTGAGAGTGGGTACTGTGAGACTGTAATGCTCATGAGTGTGAGGTTTTATAATGGATACAACTGCTTTTAACAGCTTTGGTTATGGATTGGTGCAGACCTGGTGTTCCGCCAGAATTTGCTTTGCCCATTCACGCTGGTTTGGCAGCATTAATTCTGGAACAGACTCTTCGCCAATTGCTGCATGTATAAGATGCCTGGCGCATAAGTCTTTGTGTTCATTGCAGAAGTTTTTTTGGAGACGAATCATTGCACCGGAATTGTTCGCGATTGCATTAACCGCGAGAAGCTTACAACTTTCTGAAAATTCACATTTGCCCATAAAATATTTACTTTCAATGATGCACTGTAAAGTAATCTCCCTTAATTAAAGTATCGGTAATAATACCTACATGTGTTGAGGGAAAAACCCTCTTTTGTTAATTTTTTTAAAATTGAAGTTCTTAATTTGAGATAGACCGATAAAAAATTTTAATAGTGAAAAATAGCTATCGTTGTTTTTTTAAGGAGGTTTTATGGATAAAAAACGGTTTAAAATCGACAAACATTTTCCTTTTATGCAAACGGTTACAGGACGCATGGCCAGACTGATGAACATTTTTGGACTATCCCTGTTTCGGCTTGAAAATCTGTCGGTTCATCATCTGTTGGATGTGGAATTATGCGCGGGGGATATTTGCTATATTACCGGCGCCAGCGGGGCGGGCAAGTCCACGCTGCTGCGGGCGATGTACGATTTGGTTGATGAGCAAGACCGCATCCGGGTTGAAGATGTTTTGCTGGATTCCGAGCGGGCGTTGATCGATTGCGTGGAGTTGCAGGATGACTCCCTGATTGCGACGCTGGAGACACTGTCGGCGGCGGGGCTGTCCGATGTAATTACGCTGTTGTCGCGGCCGGCGGCGCTGAGCGATGGACAGACTTTTCGCTATCGCCTGGCGCGTGCGATGCTGAGCAAAAAAAAGTATGTCTTTGCCGATGAGTTTTTGTCTTCGGTGGATCGGCTTTCGGTGATGGTGATCTGTCGTCATATTCGCAGGGTTGCCCATCGCAGCGGACAGGTGTTTGTTTTTGCCAGTTCACACAGCGATGTGATTTCGGATTTGCAGCCGGATGTGCTGGTTGTCAAATACAGCGATGGGACGACGGATATTCGCTATCGTGATGCGGAGCGAAAAGAACACAAGAACTCAGGAACCCAAGAATAAAGGAATAGAGGTATGCAGATCATTTGTCATCCGGCTTCGATGGAACGGGGGATGGAGTATTGTTCATTATTAAAACATGTGACGCTGACAACGGGGACAGCGGCGGATTACCGACAATTGAGCCGATACCATTATCGCGACACGGCGACCGGGCCAATTGCGGGAATTTGGACGCTGCGGCAGGCGCTGCCGTACTGCCGCGGCGAGCGTGAAGTGATTGGTGTGATTGTTTATACCTATCCTGCGCCGAATGTGGCGGCGCGACATATTGCGGTCGGCAATTATTTTCGGGGCGAGGATAATATTTCGAATTTGCGTCGGCTCAATCATCAGCTTCGGTGTATCAGCCGGGTGATTATTGAGCCGCGATGGCGCGGGCTGGGGCTTGCGACATGGCTGGTGCAGACGACGATGCAGCTTTTGAATGTGCCGATGATTGAGTCGATGGCGCTGATGGGACGGTTTCATCCGTTTTTGGAACGGGCGGGGATGCGGCGGTTTGATCCGCCGGAAAATCCAAATGCCGATGCGATGCGGCTGGGACTGGCATCACTGGGGATTGAGCCGGAAATCTGGTATGACCCGCGCGCGGTGCAGGCGCGAATTGACGCGATGAATGATTCACGACGGGCATTGATTGATTCGCTGATGCGGCGATTTCTGGGGGCGTTCGGTCTGCGGCGAAAAATGGACGCGGGTTTAGAACGGACGGCATTTGTCCTGGAAAAACTGTCGCTGCGATGGAGTTATTTTTTGTGGGAAAAGCCGGGGGGTTGAAGTCGGAATTCAGAAGTGGAGTTTTGCTTTTTAATACCCCCTCGGCACTTCGTGCCACTCCCCCTTGAAAAGCGGGGAGAGTTAAATATTTTCACCATGAAGCCCATGAAGAGCGGGAAGAAACGTTCAATTCATTTTTTGTGAGAAAAAGGGTTGAAAATGGCTGTCTGGTTGAGGTACAATGATCAGATGTTACAAGATCAGGGCTCTTTGCGAAGTTAGAAAATCTGGGGGTTGTATTTTCATGCGGATATATTTTAATCCATGTCCTCCAGCTATGGTATTGGCCGATGAGTTATTTTGTTTGCAGAAAGGCAGGGATGTGTATGAGGAATAAAATCATTTTCGCTGCGGTACTATTTCTTGTCGGGCTTTGCGCGGTGCATTTGTATTCTTATCGGAAAGAACTTGGGCTGTATTGGCGGGAGTGGAGCAGCTTTCAGCGGCATTTTATCCCTTTCAACAGTCAAGCTCAACTTCGCCAGCCCATCTTGAGTCATTCGGTCAGCAAACAAGACCCCGAAGCGGCGGCGATTGTAGAACTTATTTATCAGAACAACATTATTGCAAGTCATAAGCAATTTCTGCACGATGCAGAATATTTAGCTGAGCAGTCGCTGAAATATCCGAACAACCCTTACTTTTTATATGATTTGGGCTGTCGCCTGGTAGGCTATACTTATGTTGATCCGCAGATTATTGCCCTCATCGCCGACCGGCTGATCGAAATAGACCCCAATAATGGGCGATATTATCTTTTAAAGGCGATGGCGATTCTTTATGACTGGAACGATACCCGAGCGGAAGACGCTCTGACGTATCTGGAAAAATGTTATTCCTGTCCTGTGATGCAAGACCCTTATGAACTTTACAAAGCCCGAGCCTACAAGCTCGTGGAAGATGAAAAATTGACAGCGATGCTTGCCAGTCAGGCGGCCGGATGGGTGAGCAGAGATTGGGATTTTGGGCGGGAGTTTAAAAGCCAGTTGATGAATTACACCCAGGATTTGATTGTTAATTCCAAGCCTGACAGGGCGATGCGTCTTCACGACCAGTTTCAGCGTATAGCCGAAAAGAGTCTTCCTGATAAGATTGATTCATTTTTGCGTCTCAATTTTGCTCCACCGATAAATACTATTGGAGGGCCATCTTTGATGGAGAAGTCGCCGCAGACTGTGGAACTGAAATGGATGAAGCCTTTGCCTGCGCGTTTCGAGCAAGATCGAATGCAGCTAAGGGCATGGAAACAGTGGCTTGATCAATTTCGTGCACAAAATGAAAGGCGGCCGTCTACCTCTCGAGAAGATCATGAGTATTATACCCTGTTTAAGCTTCCGATTCCTTTGGTCGCCCATTCATTTCAGATCATTGCAGCCTCTTTTTGGGTGCTGCTGTTTTGGGCGGTAACCGGATTGGTTTTGGGTGTGCAGAAGTCGAAATTTTCCAAGTGGATATTTTTATGGGCGCCTTTATTTCTGATTGGCTATTTTGCCCTCTGGCGATGGGGAGATTATCATTTGATTTATAATGGCATAATGATGTGCGATCATTATACATTTGATTGTGTCCCTGTTTCCGGGTTGTTCTGGTTTTTTGTAAAGACGATAGGCTGTGCGGCAAGTTATCCCTATCTCTTGTGGATACTGATATCCTTGATCGGCATTCTGCTGTTTGTCTTGTTCAAAAAGCAAAGCCGATGGGGACTATTTCGTCAAACGGCCATTCGGCTGCTGATTATTGTATTGATTATGGCATTGTGGTCGGCGATACCATGGATGCGATTTGGCATGCTGCTGCTGGATGTGCTGATTCTGGCGTTTTTTCTGCCGTTGCTTTGTGTTCACAGAAAGGATCGAAAGGCTGGTATTTATTATGATCTTTTCAGCCGGTCGGAAGAGGCGATGCAGTATCGCTGGCGATGTCTTGTTTTGTGCGGTAGTGTTGTGCTGGTGCATTTGTTTACATTTGGATTGTTTGTCAGGCCTTTGGCTAAATTTACTGCATTTTCAGTCAAGGAGTACCGTGAGAATTGGGTAGCCCGAGATGCGTTACAACTTCCGCGATACACTCTTGATCCGAATAATTATGCTTTGCTGCTGAAGGAGTTTAAAACACAAAAACCGTGGGATATGCGATTGCCCAGCTGGCTCTTGATGGTTGAGCCGGAAGATATTCCGGGAGTGATAACGACCCTAAAAGAACGGCGGGAAAATGATCCGAATGGTCGTTGGGGAGGAATGGGAATGCCTGGAATGATGGGTATGCCAGATATGCCACTAAAGGGAACAGTGTTTGATCCCGATATAGACCCGTTATTATACGATTTGCGATTTGCTGCTGAATGTTGCGGCAAGGATGCACTGCCGTATATCAAACCGTTTTTGAAAGACCCTAATGTAATTGCATCACTTGCGATACGAGAGTGCGATATTCCCTTTGTCGGGCGGGATGATCTGCTTGCGATGTGGCAAAAGGTGTTTAGCCGATGGCAGGCCAAAGAATCAAATCCGACCCGGGATATGGATTGGGGGCAAAAGATATTCCTGGCGGTAATGATGCAATGGCGCCAGATGGAGCATCCGTATTCAGAAAGCAGAAAGGATATCGCAGATTATTCTTCTTATCTGTCAGAAAGCCTTCCACGCGATTGGAACCATAGAGACATAACGACGCATTTGAATCGTCAGCAGAAAGGTGAAGTATTTGCCGCGGTAGCGACGTTGATGGATGATAAGCGACTTGAATATCTTTTTGGCCAAGATATGCTGCAATATAATGCTGAACTGGATTCGGCGACAAAGGTATGGCTGTGGAAACAATTTTTCAAATCCAGCGAGAGTGATTTGTTGATGCAGAGTGAGGGATATCAAACGCTCAAGAATAAGCCGTGGGATTATCATATTTCGGATGAGTTGCTTATGTCGTGTATGAATAGTGAGAATGTGTGTCTGCGTGCGATGGGGCAGCATATTTGTCGGAAGCTGGGTAAAGCTGTCGACAAAGAAATGCTATCTCGCTGGGCGGTGGATTCGAGTCCGGTGGTTCGTGCCGGGGCGGTATTGTTGTCGCCGGAGGTTATTTCCACGGATGAATCCAGTCCGTTTGTCAGGCTGATGCGCGGATTAGCTGGGAGGAAGTTGGCCTCAATGCCTGATTGAGGGCGAGATAAGGAGAAAAAGGTTGTATCCGTAAAAATACGGATTGCCGAGTAGAGCTTTTATTTTTACGCTGCAAGTTGTTCAAAAAACAACACCTTGTGGTTGCAGCAGGGCAAGCTCTGAGTAAAATTTGTAAAAAATAAAATTTTAAGAAAATTTTTTTGCACTTTTCTCTGGGTGTGAAAGTATAGTTGAATACAAACTCTTGCAGCGGGAGTGAGAAAACGAATCATGGATTGGAAAAATTCGTAATACTTTGTTGATTGAAAGGGGAGAAAACATGAGGAATTTTGTATTGTGATTGGGTCGGGGGGTGTTGGTTTCGGTTGGTTATTTGAAATGCCATCGGACGATTTAATTTCAGACATTACTATCTATAAACAGGGTGATAAACGCGGTCTTCAGAGGCCGCGTTTTTTTTTGTCAAATACCAGAAACAACTTTTTTCATTTCTTTATTTATTTTGTTAATTATTTGAAATTCAAAAAATAAATCACAAAATATAACAGCACATTTCCTGGCAGGTGAATGTATAGCTTATAATAACTTTTTTAATTTGTAACAAATAACGGATTAAATTGAACAGATTTGGAATACAGTTGAAAGGGAGAAACATGAAGATAATAAAGAATATTTCTACAGTAAGTGCAGGATTACTAATTTTGGCCGGCAGTTTGTCGGCGGCCCCGACATATAAGGTTGTGGGAGTCAGCAAGACCTCGACAGCGAACACAAAGATCGGCGAAAGTCAGATATCAGTTGGATTGGTTGGCCTCAGTTCTTCACAAATCAAAATCGTTGTCAGCAATAATGGCCCATCAGCTTCTTCGATAGCAGATATATATCTGGGCGGTACTTCGGGGTTGTTGGTTAAAAAACAGATTATCAATGGCTCCGGCGTTGCATACAGTTGGGGCGCAACACCAGGCAATCTTCCGGGCGGCACATCCAAAGCGGATATTTCTGCAGACTCAAATCCGCCGGTTTCCAGCAGAGGTATTAATCCCGGCGAATCTGTTAGTCTGGTATTCAACATTGTTCGGGGGAAAAGTCTTGAAACTATTGTTTCGGCAATTGAGTGCGGCTCTTTAAAAGTTGGGATGCATGTGCAGGCATTCAAAGACGGCAAGAGCGAATGCTTTGAAATCGACAGGAATCCGCCAGTTGTTCCAGCACCGGGAACATTGATTTTGGCTTCGGTAGGTATAGGTGTGGTTGGCTACCTGAAACGTCGACATGCGGTTTAAAATTCTCTTCAGACACCAGTTGTAAACATTGCCGTGGTTAGTAATAACTGCGGCTTTTTTTATTGGGGCCAAGCAATGTTCTATTTTTATCAGTAGGTTACATATCCGCGAACTTTTTGGAGGAGTTTACCGGGGCGCATGACTTCTTCGAGATGATTGACGCGGCTTGTCTTGCGAAGCTGGAGAATGGTTTTTACGGTACGAGGGCCGAGACCGGGAATACGCAGCAGCGTCAGCTTGTCGGCACGGTTGAGATTGACGGGATAAAATTCCGGATGCGCTTCGGCCCAGAGCTGTTTGGGGTCTTTGTCGAGCGAGAGCCGGTCATGGTTATCGAACAGGATATCCGTATCGGCGAACCCATATCTCCGCATCAGGAAGTCTGCCTGGTAGAGGCGATGCTCCCGCATGAGTCGATTGACGGGCAGCTCCGCATCGCCGGGCAGGGGGTCGGAGCCGGCAAGGGATTGATAGGCGCTAAAATAAATCCGATGGAGCTTAAGGCCGTTATACAGCCGATCCATATAGCGGACAATTTGTTTGTCGTTTTCGCCGGCGGCGCCGACAATAAATTGGGTTGTCTGGCAGACTTTTTCATAGCGGGCGCCTTTGGCGGTCAGCTTGCTGATCAGCTTCATCGGCTCGACGATGTCTTTAAGAAAGTCTTTTTTGTGCGACAGCTTTGAGAGATATTCGGCGCCGGGCGTTTCGATGTTGATGGAGACCGAGCTTGCCAGTCGGAGGGTTTCTTCGATGGCTGCAGGGGAGGCACCCGGCAGGATTTTCAGATGAATGTAGCCCCGAAACCGGTGTTTGCGGCGGACACGCTCGGCGATAGCATTGATTCGTTCCATCGTCTTGTCGGGGTTGCAGGTAACGCCGGAGCTGAGAAACATTCCGAAGACACGTCCGGCTTGCAGGTTTTCGATGAAATAATTGACGGTTTCGTCGATACCGAGCGAACAGCGGCGAACATCGTTATTGCCCCGCAAAGGGCAGTAACGGCAATCATTGTTACAGGTGTTTGAAATGAGCGTCTTAAACAGAACGGTTGAACGGCCGTTGGGTAAGGCGACGGGATAAATCCAGTTCCCGTCGGGGCCGCGTTTGCGGTGCTCGTCATCGCCGGTACCGCAGGCGCAGGCTAAGTCATACTGTCCGTCGCGCCCGAGGGTCTTCAGTTTCTCAAATGTATCGGGTTGTGTGATGACTGCGGTCATACTCTATCGGCTTTCAGCCATCCGGCTTTTGAATCATTATTTTTTATTATATCGTCCGAACAAAGCCCGAACAATTAAAAATTTAAAAATTAAAATGAAGAACCCAAGAACATAGGAATTTTGCAGTTTTAGTAAAGGGATGTCTTGTACAGGTTTAATCCTTGTGGGCGATGAAAAGTCATACCAAGCTGCTTTTATAATTGTGCTTCATCGCTTTCGCCCTTTCAGGGCTTTGGCGTGTTTAACTACTTGTGTTCCGGAGGGTTACGCCTCCGACGATGAATGTTTCGTCCCTCCGGGACTTATTTTGATGACGCACTTATTTAATAGCGTTGGCATAAAAGGTGAAAATGCAAAAGGGAAAAGCGAGAGAAAGTTTATCGTTGAAAATAAATAAAAAAGCCCCCGGATAAGTCCGGAGGCTGATAATTAACAGTTTGAGACAGAATTATAAGATTGTTTCAGTTCTATCCCTGGATTTTGGCAAGGATGTCTTCGGGGATGTCGAAGTTGGCATAGACTTCCTGAACGTCGTCGTGGTCTTCGAATTCATCCATCATGGCGAGAATTCGCTTGGCTAAATCCGCGTCGGCAATCTCGATGCGGTTTTGCGGGATCATCGACAGCTCGGACATTTCAATCACGATTTTTTTGTCGGCCAGCGTTTTTTTGAGGGCATCATAGGCCGCGGGGGCACAGGTGATTTCGTAAAGTTCGCCGGTATTCTGCAAGTCATCCGCACCGGCGGACAAGACGATATCCATGAGTTCTTCTTCGGCGATGGCGCTGGTCTTGACGGCGATAACGCCTTTCTTGCTGAACATCCAACCGACGCAGCCGCTGGCTCCGAGAGAGCCGCCGCGACGTTCGAAGATTTTCTTGATTTCCGGGGCGGTTCTGGAGCGGTTATCGGTCAGGCCTTCCAGCATGACCGCCACGCCGCCGGGGGCATAGCCTTCGTAGAGGACTTCTTCAAAGCTGACGCCGCCAAGTTCGCCGGTGCCTTTTTTGATCGCCTTTTCGATGGTGTCTTTGGGCATATTTGCCGATTTGCCCTTATCGATGGCATAGCGGAGGGCCAGATTTGCCGCAGGGTCGCCGCCGCCGTTTTTGGCCGCAGCCATAATAACCTTGGCGATCTTGCTCCAGAGTTTTCCGCGTTTGG
>CAYTHV010000037.1:19235-24622 GCA_964437685.1 uncultured Pirellulales bacterium | reverse complement strand
CACTGTTGATCTTATCCGTAATATCAGAAACAAGCTCATCTAAGGTAACGCTGCCGTCCTTATCTTTATCGGCGCCGAGTATATCCTGTGCATGTTTTTTTTCCTTACCAATTTCTTCTGTGCTAAGCACGCCATTGCTGTCGGTATCAAGATCGGCAAAAATCTTATTCGCCATATCACTTGCACTGGGCCGCTGCGCCGCATATAAGGACGACATCGATATACTTTGTCCAATTCCACTGACTGTCATATTAATCACCTCCTTTCGTCATATTAATTCACGTTTTCAAAACTTTATTCTTTGTGATCTATAGCAACTCAGTTCTTCTGAATTTAAAACTATAGATTCAGGATAGACAAGAGCAAATATCGTACCATGTCTTCTTGTTGCCATGTTTTCAACTAAAACCCTGATTAATCGCCTATTTTTCATGTTATGGTATGTTAAAATTCCAATATTTAACCAAAGGTGTTGATGTTTTCTTCCCGATGGCAGGAAATTTTTTCCCGAGACTACAGAACTCAACTACTATTAGACCCAATATCTCTTTTTACAACAGCTTAATTACAAACAAATCCTCAATGCCCCCCTCGGAACCATTCGGCAAAGTCAAAAAATGCCACCTATTTGGCCCGATGCAAAAAAAATTTGCAAAGTGTTTTATCCTCCGTATAATGTGCCACTTACCCGAATTTAGCGGGACTTGTACTTAAACTAAAAAAGTTTTATTTAACAGGCTGTGAAAAGTGCTTAAATAATGTATTTAACTCTTTTTCAAAAAGCCACTTACAGGCGAAACAGGAGACAGAGCCGAGTATGGTAACAATAGCGGAACTCCAAACGGAACTATTTGGCAAGGATATCCCGGCATTTGAGAAGATTAAGGCGTATTCGACCACGGTCAATGCAAGTGAACGGAATCGAATGGCAATGGCACAAAAAGCCGGAGATCAGGGCGCCAATCCTCTGGCAGCCGGGATTGCGTTATGGCTTTGCGGCCAACTGACCAGGGCTGAAGAACTGCTGAAAAAAGCCAAAGATTGTGCACAAAAGTTTTTGTCGCTTGGATGTCTGTACCGTCAAAAAGGGCTCTTTGATAAGGCACTGGAACAGTTTGAACTGGCCGGTAAACAACAAGCCGAGTCGCTGACCGTAGCGATGGAAAAAGTTGAAACGTTGCGACAGGCCGGACTTTACGAACAAGCCGAAAAAGACTTAAAAGCCTGCTCCAATTTTCAGAATGTCAGCGCTGAGTATCACTACCAACTGGCACGTCTGCTGGAAAATCTGGGCCGCTATGTAGACGCAGCAACTCAATACAAGGCCGCAATGAATTTAGACCCAAATCATGCGCAGGCTATTTTCCATCTGGCCTATCTAAATGATCTGCTGGGCGATGAATCGCAGGCTATCGAACTGTACAAACAAGCAACACAAATCTTCCCCGCCTATACCGCAGCATTACTGAATCTTGCCGTACTCCATGAAGAACGCAACGAATACGTCAGCGCCCTGCAATGTGTCAATGCCGTATTACGGGCACATCCCAATCATCCGCGAGCAGCGCTGTTCCTGAAAGATATCGAAAGTTCGCGTACGATGGTTTATGATGAAGAACGCGAAAAACGCAAGGATCGCCAGAACAAAATTCTGGAAACCCCGATCTCCGATTTTGAATTGTCCGTGCGAAGCCGCAATTGCCTGAAGAAAATGAATATCGCAACGCTTGGCGATTTACTTAGAACGACCGAAGCGGAATTGCTGGCCTATAAGAATTTCGGTGAAACCTCGCTGATGGAAATCAAAAAGATTCTGGATTCCAGGGCATTGCGTCTTGGGATGGCGGTAGAACAAAAATCCGCCATAACCGTTGCTTCTTCAGAACCGGAAGAACAAAACGGCGTCAACCCGGAACTCTTAACCAAGCCGGTTGACGATCTGGAATTGTCCGTGCGTGCCCGCCGCGCTTTGGGCAAGCTCAATGTGAAAACATTTTATGATCTGGTTACCAAAACCGAGGCGGAATTGCTCGGATGCAAGAATTTTGGAGTTACCAGCCTTAATGAAATCAAGGAAAAATTGACTAATTTCGGGCTGACTCTCCGCAAACTGGATTAGCCGGTATCGGTCACTGGCTAAGGAGAGGTCCCTTGTTAAATATAAACAGGCCAAAGCCCGCAGTTTGCGTAAGTACGTTTCTGTGGGCTTTTGTCATCTTGTCGGCGTTTTTTTGCGGTTGTGAAAAACGCCGCCCGATACGCCCGACATCCGGGATGTCTGAGACCGAAGACAAATGGATGCGGGTATTGCTCTTTGGCAATCGAACAGAGTGTGTTGTCGGCGTTCCCAATGGCTTTGTCGTCAGTAACGGCAAACAAAATGTGGAAGCCGCTTTTTCCACAACATCCAAACCCATTGCAATTCGGTTATCCGAAGGTTACATTCAAATCGGAGAGTTGCCGCTTTGCGGACCGGTAACGCTTCGCCCCAATCCGCCGTATGTTTTTTTTATTAACGGTCAGGGCTATCGCGGCAATCTGGTTTTATCCGAAGGCGATGAACCCAATTGCCTGTCGGCGATCAACCACGTCCCGCTGGAGGCATACTTGCTGGGTGTTGTCGGCGCGGAGATGTACAGTTACTGGGAACCGCAGGCTTTGCAGGCTCAGACCGTCGCGGCACGAACGTATGCCTTATATGTCAAGAACCGTTTTGGCGTCAATCGAAGCTGGGATGTAACGACGACTCAGGCCAATCAGGTTTATCGCGGACTTGCAGCGGAATCAGCACCAATCCGTCAGGCCGTGGAGCAAACACGGGGACAACTTCTGGTTTGCCCGGACGAAACGGGACAACTGGCGATATTCCCCGCCTATTACAGTTCTATCTGCGGCGGCTATACCGAAGACAGTGTTGGCGTTTTTGGAGAACATTTTGCCGCATTAAGCCCGGCAGACTGCCCATTTTGCCAGCCAATTGCACAAGATCGTTTTTGGAACTGGGGACCGGTAGAATACTCAATTGAGCAAATTCAGCAAAAGCTTTTTGCCAGATATCCTTCGCTTGCGGACAAGCTGGACAAAGTTGCTTCGATTGAATGCGTACGGATCGGCCAGATCGGGCGCGTTATCGGCGTCTCTGTTTTCGGCAGCAATGGAAAAAAAGATTTCCTTCGCGGAGAAGATTTCCGGCTGGCGATGGATTCCAGCGGAATGAAACTGAAAAGCGCCATTTTTTCGTTGAAACGCGACGGGATTGTTTACACTTTTTATGACGGCCGCGGATTTGGACACGGCGTCGGATTATGCCAGACCGGAGCGGAAAATATGGCTCGGCAAGGCAAAGCCTATCGTGATATTTTGCTGTGGTATTATCCTGGCTCCCAAATTAAACCGGACTAAGCTATGGGATGTTTTAACGTATTAAAAACCGACAATCAAAGCAACGCCCGCCTGGGGTTGCTGATGACCGCACATGGTGAAGTTCGCACACCGGTTTTTATGCCGGTTGGAACTCGCGGCGCAGTGAAAGGTATTACGCCGTCTCATTTGGCCGAAACAGGATCGTCGATTATTCTCGCCAATACCTATCACATGCTGATTCGCCCTGGCATTGACGTCGTGGAAGCATTGGGCGGTTTGCATACCTTGATGAACTGGCAAGGTCCGATATTAACCGACAGCGGTGGTTTTCAGGTGTTTTCACTGAGTACGCTGAACCGCATCGGCGAGGATTGGGTTGAATTTGCCAGCCACATCGACGGCGCAAGGCTGTATATTGATGCCAAAGTCGCCACCGTGGCTCAAAATCGTCTTGGTGCCGATATTATTATGTGTTTCGACGAGTGTACGCCGAATCCATGCGAACCGGACAGGCTGGTAAAAGCCGTCGAACGAACGATTCGCTGGGCAGAACAGTGCAAAAATGCACACCAGAACCCAAAACAATTGCTTTTTGGCATTGTTCAGGGTGGCTTGGATATGAAGCTAAGACAGCATTGTGCCGATAAATTAATCTCTATGGACTTTGACGGCTACGCCCTTGGCGGCTTGAGTGTCGGCGAAAGCCACGAGCAAATGGTTGCAATGGTCGATTTTACCGCCCCATTGCTACCGCAGAATAAGCCGCGGTACCTGATGGGCGTTGGAATGCCCGTTGATTTAGTCGCGGCGGTACGCTCCGGCATAGATATGTTTGATTGTGTATTGCCGACACGCAATGGCAGAAATGCCTTTGCATTTACCGAAACCGGCCCGATTCGGCTGAGAAACAGTCTTTTTTTAAAAGATACATCGCCGATTGAGCCGGGGTGTTCGTGTTATTGCTGCAAAAATTTCAGCAAAGGCACAATCCGACATTTTTTCAATGTCGGCGAGATGCTGGGACCTATTTTATTGTCGCTGCATAATATCGCATATTATCAGCGGCTGATGAATGAAATGCGACGACGGATCGAAGACGGCTCGTTTGCCGACTGGTCATTCGAGTTTATAAACAAAAATCAGGAACAATTAACGCTTAAAGACAAGGAATGAAATGATGAGTATGACTTGGATAATCGCCGAAGCCGATGCTCCGGCCGGCAATGCGGAACAAACGGTAGTAACCATGGAACCGACGACGCCCGCCGGGGAAACCACAACCTCAACGCAACAGAATGGCGCCCCGGCAGCCTCTGACGGGACAACACCCAAAGCCCCAGCCAATCCATGGATGAGCTTTGTATTGATGGGCCTGATTTTTGTAATGATGTATTTCATGTTGTTCCGCGCCCCAAAAAAGAAGCAGCAGGAACATAAAAAGATGGTCGAAAGCCTCAAGAAAAATGATCGGGTACGAACCATCGGCGGCATTCTTGGCGTTGTACTGGATGTACGGGACGATGAAATCGTTCTAAAGGTTGATGAAGCCAACAATACCAAGATTCGTGTTATTCCCTCGGCGATCGCAATGGTTATCGCCGAAGACAAAAAGAATCAGTAAGCCAATCCGGCATTCACAGTTTTTTCAGGAAACCAACTATGTATAAAGATTTGCTCTGGAAAGCAGCGTTAGTAGCGTTTTTAATCGCGGTATCGTGTTTTTATGTATATCCGCCGTCGGAAAAACTCAAACAGGGTATCGACCTGGCAGGTGGTACCAGCTTGATTTATGAAATCGACGCCAGCGACCTAACCCCTGCCGACCGCAAGGGGCTTGCGGAAAAAATGATCCCGATCCTGCTCAAACGCATCGACCCAACACACGTCGCCAATATCGTGATGCGTCCCCAGGGCGACACACGAATTGAAATTCAGCTCCCCGTGGCCAGCCTCGATACCATCATCAAACGCAAGGCATTCGAGGACGCCCTGTTGAAACTTGAAAATGATAATATCAATCTGCT
>CAYTHV010000037.1:12783-19225 GCA_964437685.1 uncultured Pirellulales bacterium | reverse complement strand
AAGCGTTCGCTGAGCCTGCCGGCTGAACAGCGGACGGCAGAACTGGCCAAGTTCACCGCCACATCACCTGAGCGTAAAGAAAAAATTGATGCTCTGGTGGCAATTTATGATAAACGCAGCCAAAAGCAGGCCGAACGTGACGATTTATCGGTTAAAACAGACAGCCTGAAAAAACAGTTGTCTGACATGGGCCTTAAAACCGAATACTTTGATGCCCAGGTGACATCTTGGATCAAGGCAACACCGGATCAGCAAACCACGCAGATTGCCGAATTCCTGAAGAACAATCTTCCGGCCGATGCCAAAGGCAAACCGGACGAAGTTAAATCCGTAATCACCCAATACATGACAATCTTTCAGGAATGGTCCGGTGTGGTAAGTGAATTAACCGATCCAGACAAAGGACTGAATGTCGAATGGAACAAAGCCGTCGCCGAACTGGGCGGCATCAATCTGAATATCGATACGCTGCGGCAGGTGCTGGAAATGGCGCCGAAGTCCGCCAATCGCGCCGAGATGCTCAAGTCTTTGACGGAAAAATACACTTCTCGCGCCGAGACGATCAAAACCGTAGTTTCAACCTATGACACATACGCCAAAGTCGGCGGACGTCTCGACAACCCCGAAGACCTTAAACGCATGCTCAAAGGTTCTGGCGTGCTGGAGTTCAGAATTCTGCCGGCGGCGAACGAATTCGATGCCGCCGCTCAGCAGGAAGCGCTGGCAACCAAAGGACCCAAAGGCGCTTCGACCGCTCAATATATCTGGTGCGAAGTGGAAGACCCGGCCGTATGGCACACAGGTATCTTTGGCCGTTTCGGCGATAAAGTCTATGTTCTGGCCAGCAATTTAGACAGCGAAAAAATGACCCGTGCCTCCAAGGCATGGAAACTGACACGAGCTTATCCGACAAACGACCAGGAAGGTCGCAGAGCGATTGGGTTTAATTTTGACGATGTCGCGGCCAATTTGTTTTTCAAATTGACCAGTTCCAACCTGCAAAAACCGCTGTGTATTTTGCTGGATGATATCGCGATTTCTGCTCCCAACATCAATAGCGCCATCAGCTCTTCCGGTATCATCACCGGCAAGTTCAGCGAAACTGAAATTGGTGATATGGTCAACAAACTCAACGCCGGCTCTTTCCCGGCACGTTTATCCGAGCTGCCGATTTCGGAAAAAACCATCGGCCCGGCCATCGGAGCCGACAATAAAGACCGCGGCATCCTGTCCGGCGAAGCAGCGTTGATTGCCGTGGCGGGCTTTATGATTCTATACTACCTCCTGGGCGGAGCTATCGCAGATATCGCGCTGGTTCTTAACGTCTTGTTCCTGCTGGCAACCATGTCTGTTCTGCGAGCGACGTTCACGATGGGCGGTATCGCCGGTATGGTGCTGACCATTGGTATGAGCGTCGATGCCAACGTACTGATTTTTGAACGTATTCGAGAAGAACAGCGGCGAGGTTCATCGCTGCGAGCAGCGATTACCAACGGTTACGCACGGGCATTTCGCACCATCTTTGACTCCAACCTGACAACATTCTTAACCGCAGCGATTCTTTACCTTGTCGCATCGGAAGAAATCAAAGGATTTGCTCTGGTACTGATGATTGGTATCGCATGGAGCATGTTCACCGCCCTGTTTGTGACACGGCTTATTTTCGACTTCATGACCCGCAAGGGCTTAATTTCAGGCCAGTTGAAAATGATGGGGCTTTTCCAGAATATCAACATCAACTGGATGAAATTGCGTCCGGTATTCCTTACTTTTTCAGGAACACTGATTGTCCTCGGAATGCTGGTATTTTTTACGCGAAATGACGCGGTAAACAGTAAATATGACATCGAATTTACCGGCGGCACCAGCATACAAATTGACCTGAAAGAAGGTACCGGTTTTGACATTGCCAAGGTACGAGAGATATTTAAAGAAGCCGCCGAAGGCAATAAGAGCCTTGAAGCTGCCCGTATTCTTGAAATCGGCACATCCGGTCTTCAGTATGAGATTACCACCACAGAAACTAACCGAACAACAATTGAAGTCAAGTTCAATCAGGCCGGACAAACCGCTGAAAACCTGACGAAAAAAATCAATCAGGCCGAAGACGACAATAGCTTTGTACTATCCAAGCTGAATATCGTTTCCAAAGACCCGCAGACGTTCACGGTCATCACCTCACGCGTCAATGCAGCGATGGTTAAGCAGGTCGTTGCCGCCGCCGTCGGACAGGATGGAACCCTCAGTGAACCCGTCACCGACGAAGTCGTTACCAACGCGGTACGTAAAGCATTTGGCAATTATCTGGTCGTTCAGGAAAATATGCAGCCTGAAATCGTCTCTGCGGAGAAGATCAACGATACCGCCGGCGAATTGGCCGATTATATCGGCGGCGTCAAGCTCGTCTGCAAGCTGGCCAAAGAAACAACCGCCGCAGATGTCGCGTCGCGCATACGCGAAATCCGCTTTAAGCCCGATATGCAGAACATCAAATGGTATCGCTATGAATTGCTCAGCAAAAATCTGGCAGCAATGGCTCCCACCGACAAAGTCAGCGAGTTTGTTTTTGTCAGCTCGCATCCGGAAGCCGGATACCGGGAACTGGCCGACAGCGAATGGAACGGTTATGTGGACAATGAAAAGGCCAAGCTGATCGGCGCCGGTTCTCTCGAAAGTGCAATGTCCCGCATCACACAAATTGACGCCTCGGTCGGCGCTGAAGCCAAAACCCGTGCTTTGATTGCGATGCTTCTGTCATTTCTGGCTATGATCGGCTATCTGTGGGTTCGGTTCGGAACGGCTCGTTACGGCATTGGGGCGGTTGTCGCTCTGGTTCACGACGTTTTAATTACACTCGGCGTCGTTTGCGGCTGTACGTATATCGCCGATACGGTCTTCGGCAAGGCATTGCTGATTGAAGATTTCAAAATCAATCTCGAACTGATCGCCGCGTTCCTGACCCTGGTCGGCTACTCGGTCAACGACACCATCGTCGTCTTTGACCGCATCCGTGAAAACCGCGGCAAAATGCTGCCTACGCCGCAGATCATCAACGACAGTATCAATCAGACGCTGTCGCGAACCATTCTGACCTCGTTTGTAACATGGCTTGCGGTATTTGTGATGTACGTCTGGGGCGGCTCCGGTTTCCGCGGCTTTAACTTCGTAATGCTATTCGGTATCCTGATCGGTACCTATTCATCCATTGCAATTGCCTCGCCGATTTTGATTTTTGGCAAGTCAAAGAAGTCTGAAGCAGCCAAGTAATTTACCCCATAATCACTCAGGCCGGAACGTTTCCAAAACGTCCCGGCCTTTTTTATTGATTTTTTTCATATTCCAAGCTACATTATGATCGTAAAAACAAACAAATAATTTCAGGGAACGAAAAATGAAACCTTTCTGGACGTTAAGCGTTGAACAGGTTGCTGAAGTATTGCAAACCCATCTGCAGCAGGGAATTACCGAAGAACAATATCAGCAGCGATTGCAACAATACGGTCGCAATCAGTTACCCGAAAAAAAGGGTCGCAGCCCGCTGATGATTTTTCTGTCGCAGTTTCAGGAATTTATTGTCTGGGTACTGGCAGCCGCAGCTCTGGTGTCGGGTTTTCTGGGCGAATGGATTGATACAGGGGCCATTTTGGCCATCATTATTTTAAATGCAGTGATGGGGTTTATCCAGGAATACCGGGCTGAAAAATCCATGGCGGCATTGAAAAAACTGGCGTCGCCTTTTTCACGGATTATTCGCAGCGGCCGTCATCAAAGCGTCGCCTCAGCCGAACTTGTACCGGGAGACATGGTCGAGCTGGAAGCCGGAGATCATGTCCCGGCCGATGCCCGGATAACCTGGACAACGCCGAATTTCTGCGTCCAGGAAGCCAGCCTGACGGGGGAATCCTCGCCGGTGACCAAAAGCACTGCCCTGCTGGATAGGGAAAATTGCCCACTGGCCGATCGCGCCAATATGATATTTTTGGGCACCGCGGTGGTCTCCGGCAAAGCCAGGGCGATAATTTGTCAGACAGGCAGTCATACTGAACTGGGCAATATCGCCGGCATGCTGCAAACCATCGAAGCAGAGCAGACGCCTCTGCAGCGAAGACTCGAAGAATTCGGCAAATGGATTGTGTATGTGTGTTTCTTTCTAGTAGGCGCTATTTTTATTCTCAACCTCCTGCGCGGCGATAAAATCATCGATGTATTTATGACTTCGGTGAGCCTGGCGGTCGCGGCGATTCCCGAAGGTCTTCCAGCCGTGGTAACCGTAGCGCTGGCCATTGGGATGCAGCGGATGCTCAAACGCCACGTCCTGATTCGAAAGTTGCCGGCTGTCGAAACACTGGGCTGCGCAACTGTTATTTGCAGCGACAAGACCGGGACTCTGACCCGCAATGAAATGACCGTGCAGGCGATTTCCGCCGACGGCGCCTTGTTTGATGTGTCCGGGATTGGATACCGGCCTCAGGGCGAGTTTAAATTGAACCAAAAGGCAATTACGCTGGAATCTTATCCGGGACTACAGAAAACGCTGCTATGCTCGATCCTGTGCAATGGGGCACAATTGGTCGAAAAAGACGGACGATTTGTCATTCTTGGCGATCCAACAGAAGGGGCTATGCTGACGGCCGCCGCGAAAGCAAATCTCTGGAAAGAGCCGCAGGAAAATTTATTTCCATTTGTGGAGGAACTTCCGTTTGATTCAGACCGTAAGTGTATGACGATAATCCGCAATACCCATGGCAAACTTACTGCTTATGTCAAAGGAGCTCCGGACATCCTGTTGTCCAAATGTACTCATATTGAAGAAAATGGAACCAGGATTGAATTGGGATCCGCCGCGAAAGAACGCATCCTGACAGTCAGCAGTCAATTGGCAGACCGTGCACTGCGGGTTCTGGGTGTGGCCTTTCGTGAATTCGAAACGGCCCCGTCAAGCTACAACATACAATCCATTGAACACCAATTAACCTGGGTCGGACTGATCGGGATGATTGATCCGCCGCGAGAGGAAGTCAAGGCAGCGGTAGCTGAGTGCAAACAGGCCGGCATCAAGACCGTGATGATTACCGGAGACCATAAAAATACCGCCGCCGCCGTGGCCAGAGAGTTGGGCTTTTTCACGGAAAAATCGCTGGCCGTAACAGGTGAAGATCTGGACCGAATGTCCCAGGAACAGCTTGAGGCGGAAGTCGAACAGGTTGCGGTCTACGCAAGGGTTTCCCCTGAACATAAATTACGAATTGTCAAAGCCTGGCGCAAACGCGGCGATATCACAGCAATGACTGGCGACGGCGTCAACGATGCTCCGGCAGTCAAGGAAGCCGACATCGGCGTAGCAATGGGCATTACCGGTACGGATGTAACCAAAGAAGTTTCGGATATGGTTATCACCGATGACAACTTCACATCAATTGTTGCTGCGGTGCGAGAAGGCCGCGGTATTTATGACAATATCCAGAAATTTATTCACTACCTGCTGTCGTGCAATACCGGCGAAATCATGGTGATGTTCCTTGCGTCAATTTTTGGATGGCCTGTCCCCCTGCTGCCAATTCAAATTCTATGGGTCAACCTTGTTACCGACGGCCTGCCGGCTCTGGCGCTGGGTATGGAGCCGATGGAAGCCACCATTATGCAAAGACCCCCGCGAAAAACGCATCAATCCATCATTACCAAACGCCGGGGAATTTTACTTCTAATTCAGGGAGCCCTTATCGCAATCTGTTGCTTACTAGCTTTCTATTACGTGCTGTTTATCGAACAGGCCCACAAAGAAAGGGCTATGACTGCGGCGTTTCTGGTGCTGTCCTGTTCGCAGCTTTTCCATGCGTTTAACTGCAGAAGTATGACTCAATCAGTCTGGAAAATCGGCTTTTTCAAAAATCCTCAAATTATAGTGGCGGTTCTGGTTTCTCTTTCGCTGCAAATTGCAGCAGTTTCTTTACCTGTGCTGCAAAAAATATTCAAAACCGAATCGCTAAATTGGATAGAATGGCTGATCGTAATTGCGTTATCGTCTTTTCCATTGTGGGCAATGGAAGCAATCAAATGGCTGCATCGAAAAACGACTTTCCTGAGCGGCATTGATTAAGCAGTCCATGGTATGTATTTGATATGCGAAACGATCTGAAGACAGGTATATTTGTTGGTATCGGGCTTGTTTTTGTCGGATGGGCGGTATTTGCGCTCTTGTCGGAAACACCTCAGCAGCGTCGTCAGAATCAGTTTGCCAATGAACCTCTGCAAACACCTAAAAAACAGCCCCCCATACAGGCGCCCAGGACTGCCCCTTTACAGGAATCTGCACCGAAACCTGTTCTTGTTCCAGTTGAGGTGAAAACAATCCATGTTGTCGTCCAGGGCGAAACGCTCAGCTCAATCGCAGTTCAATACTTTGGAACCTCCGCCGCATGGCAAAAAATCATGGACGCCAATA
>CAYTHV010000037.1:1984-12773 GCA_964437685.1 uncultured Pirellulales bacterium | reverse complement strand
CCAATACGGACATCCTCCAATCCCCCGGCCAGCTTCGGCCCGGAATGCGGCTGAAAATCCCCGCAGAATAGATTTATTTCACAACACGTTTAAGCAGCCAGTCATACCACCGCTGCATTCCCTCTCCAGTCGTGGCGGAAAGCTGGATAATCTCGGCATTTGGATTTAAGGCATGAATATCCGACAACACTCGCTCCAGATTAAAATTCAGATACTCAATCAAGTCTATTTTGTTGATCAATATGACATCCGACTGAGCGAATGTGCCGGGGTATTTGGCGGGCTTATCGTCGCCTTCTGGAACACTGAGCACAACCACCCTGCCGGATTCGCCAAGGTCAAACGCGGATGGACAGACCAGATTGCCGACATTCTCGACAAAAATTATATCGAGTTCTTTGACAGGCAGTTGATTCATCGCCCAGCAGACCTGTGGTGCTGATAGGTGACAAGCCCCCTCGGTTTCAATCTGAATTGCCGCCGCCCCTGCGGCGCGAATCCGCTGGGCATCATAATCCGTCTTGATATCGCCTTCAATAACGCCGATGCGGAGCTTACCTTGCAGGTCGGCGACCGTACGGCATAAAATCGTCGTCTTGCCGGAACCGGGAGAACTAATCAGATTCAGGCAATCCAGTTTATGGTCGGCCAAAAATGCACGATTCTGTATCGCCGCCTGTTCATTTTTATCTAAAATTTTGGTATTTAAGTTCACTTTCATAGCGTACTCTGTTCTTCCTTTTCCTCAAACTCAACTTCTTCCAGCAGCAGCGGCGCATCCGGCTGGAAATGAAATTGCTCCGATTTACAGACCGGACAGGCCGGGGAATAAATATCGAACATAAATTGTTTTTGACATGCCTGACACACCGCACAAAGAGGATTGTGTTTAATCTCCAATCGCATCCCCTGACAAATCGTCCCTTCGGCGGCAGCCTCAAACGCGAATGTCATCACCTCATCATTGATCGCGTTGAATTGCCCACACGAAATCACCGCGCGAAGCGGTTTAGCCCCGTGATATTTAGCGGACTGCTCCGTGATCGTATCTAAAATACTCTGGGCGATGGCGGTTTCGTGCATCAGCAAATCCTCGGCAATTCCCGCCCATACGGCATCTGCACAATCCGGCGGCCACCGATACGGGTAATTAGTTCAACAAGACTGTGGTGCTGCCGGTCGCTAATCCGGCCAATGCAGACTGCCTTTTTTCCAAGCGGGTGCGAACGCATCGCAGCAACCGCTTTCTCGGCGGCATCGGCAGAAACGACGGCGACGAATTTGCCCTCATTGGCGATATTTAAAATATCAAAACCCAGAATATCCGCAGCGGCTTTAACCACTGGATGCACAGGAAGCATCTCCTCAATCAGTTCTATTCCGCAGCCACAGGCCTGAACAATTTCATTGGTTACCGCCGCAAGACCGCCGCGAGTCGGATCACGCATAAACTTCACCTTGTCGCCGCAGGCGTCAAGCATTTGGCCAATAATTTCGTGCAGACAGGCACAATCGCTTTCCAGCGGACTTTGCAGCGACAGTTCCTGCCGTTTGGACATTATCGTCATCCCATGATCGCCAAGCGTACCGTTAATCAGTATCGCATCGCCGGGCTCAATACGGTCAAAGCCAAGCTTCGCATCCGCACGCCGCACACCAATACCGGCAGTATTAATAAAAATTCCATCCGCGGCACCTTTTTCCACGACTTTGGTATCGCCGGTAACGATTGATATCCCTGCTTGCCTGGCAGTTGTGCCAACGCTGGATAGGATATGTTCAAGTTCCACCATCCCAAAGCCCTCTTCAATGATCAGCGACAAACTCAGCACTTTCGGCGTTGCCCCGCTAACCGCCAAATCGTTGACCGTACCACAGATCGCCAGCTTGCCGATATCGCCGCCGGGGAAAAATAGCGGCTGAACCACAAAACTATCCGTCGTAAAAAGAATAGGTTTGCCGTCAATATCCACAGCGGCAGCATCCGTCAGTGCCATCGGCTGTACCCCATAGATACTCGGCGCGATGGTCTTGCCAATCAATTCCGCCATCAACCGTCCACCCCCGCCGTGAGCCAGCAATATTACATCATCTTGTTCTGTCATTAATTAATCTCGCCAACAGCAATTCCTTACTTTTACCGTTTTCCCTTTACCTTTTTACTTTTTATATTTATACCATGCCGCACATGCGCCTTCGGTGCTGACCATACACGGCCCAACCGGATGGTCGGGAGTACATTTTTTACCGAACAGGCCGCACTGGTTCGGCTCAATCAAGCCGCACAAAACCTGACCGCAAAGACATCCGGCAGGTTCTTCTTTGGGCATTTGGTCGATGCCAAAACGTTTCTGAGCATCAAAATCTGAAAATGATTTTCTGATTTTCAATGACCCTTGCGGAATACACCCCAGTCCGCGCCATGGCCCATCGCACGGTTCAAACACCTCTTCAATAATCTGCTGAGCAACGGTATTCCCTTTCGGACAGACCGCAGCCCCATAGACGGAATCCACCGCAGGTTTACCCTGCGCAATCTGCTCACAGATTTTGGCAAGCCCCGACAGGATTTGCTCCGCCTCAAAGCCCGCCACAACACAGGGCCGAGCAAATTCATTTACAATCGACTTATACGCATCGCTGCCGAGAATGATGCTGACATGACCCGGACAAAGAAAGGCATTGATTTTATCATTGCGTCCTGAAAGCAGTGTTCGCATCGCCGGAAGCACCCGTTTATGCCCGCACAGCACGGTAAAGTTCGTTAAGCCCAGCGACTTGGCCTGCTGTATCGCAACGGCGGTAGCCGGCGTGGTCGTCTCAAAACCTACCGCAATAAAAATTATCATCTTGTCGGGATTTCTCTTGGCCAGCGTGACCGCATCATCGCTGCTCAGAACAATCCGAACATTGGACAGACTCAGCCGTTCAAGCGATGTATTTTTGCCTGGCACACGAATCATATCGCCATATGTAGCAATGATACAATCCTCCCGCCCGGCTAATTCAATCACCGTATCAATATATCCCTGATCAGTCACACACACTGGACACCCCGGGCCGGAAAGCAGTTTCAGGTTACCCGGCAGCAGCGAACGAATTCCGTGTCGAAACAGCGCAACCGTATGAGTCCCGCAAACCTCCATAACCTGAATCGTCTTTGAAACGGCAGCACAGGCCTTTTCGATTTGCTTCCGGCCGGACTCAATTGCGGCAAGATTCATGGCTTTTCCCCTTCCGCCTGCTTATGTTCCGCTTCCATCTCGGCAATTTGCTCAAACAGTTCCCACGTCTTGCGGGCTTCTTCCTCGTCGATTTTGGCAATGGCATACCCCGCGTGAACAAGGACAATATCGCCAAGTCCTACATCGGGCGTCAAGGTAATACGCACAGCCCAGCGGTTGCCCATCGCATCGGCGACCGCCTTATCCCCATCCAATTCCACAATTCTGGCAGGTACTGCTAAACACATCGTTTTACTCCATCAAACCCGCTGAAAGTCGAGCCGCAGCAATCGCCGCCTGCCCCATTGCGATGCCGCCGTCATTGGCCGGCACCTGACGCTTAAAGAATACACGAAATCCATTTTCCTGCAATAGCCTTATCAGTCGATTTGATAAATACTGGTTGCAGAATACCCCGCCGCTGAGGACCACATCACAAAGTCCTGTTTTCTGACGAGTCTTAACCGAAAACCCAAATAACCCCTCGGCAACCGCATTGTGAAACCGCGATGAAATCACAATAGAGTCTGTTTTTCTGCGAATATCGTCCACAATACCGCTGATAACTGTACGTGGCGACAGCTCAAAAGTTCCATCCGGACGATCTAAAATTTCCACCGGATAAGCATCTGTTTTCATCGTATCCGCAATTGCTTCCAGCGCCATCGGCAATTGAGCTTCAAAATAATTGCGATTGCCAAGCCCCGCCAAAGCTGCCGCCGCATCAAACAGCCGACCAAGACTGGACGATAAAACGGTGGCTATCTTTTTCTCAATCTGCTGTCGAATAAGCTGCACTTTTTGCTCATCCGGCTCAATTCGCAGCAGAATTTCCTCCGGCAGTTCAACCCCCGCGGTCCTGCATAGCCCAAGCAGAGGACGAATCGGTTCAACGGATGCTAAATCTCCCCCTGCCAGCGGATAATACGCCAGATGCCCGACACGCTCAAATTCGGTCAAAGAACAAACAAGGCATTCGCAACCCCAGACCGCACCATCTGTACCATAGCCGGTACCATCGGCAATCAGGGCGATGACCCGCCCCTCAAGATTATACTCCGCCATCGCCGATGCGGCGTGAGCCCAATGATGCTGCACTCGCAGAACCGTATCCATGCCGTTATTTCGGGCATACTCCTGAGCGTATTGCGTGGAAAAATATCCCGGATGCAAATCGCACACAACCGCCTGCGGCTTCGCTTCAAAAAGCCCGGCAAGATGATCAATCGAACGGATGTAATGGCGATAAACGGACGGCTTTTCCAAATCGCCGATATGTTCACTCAGAATATACTGATCGCCTTTAAGAAAACAGAACGTGTTTTTCAAATCCGCACCGGCGGCAAAGATTTCCTTCGGTGCAGCACGCAGCCGATGAATCGTTTCTGGCACATACCCCCGCGAACGCCGTAGAAATGCGGGCTTTCCATCAATAATCTGCGTCACGGAATCATCCACCTGCCGATAAATCGGCCTATCATGGATAAGAAAATAATCCGCTACCCTGTTGAGCTGCTCCATCGCAGCGTCATTGTCACAAATCAGCGGCTCATCCGACAGATTCGCGCTGGTCATGATGAGAACCTCAATCCCCGGCTCAGCAAACAATAAATAATGCAGCGGTGCATAAGGCAGCATAAAACCAAACCGATGCGTCCCTTCGGCAACAGATGCCGCCAGAGAACCTCCCTCTTTTTTATCCAGCAGGACAATCGGCGCCGCAGGACTGGTCAGTAATTCCTCCGCCGCTGAATCAATCACAGCAAAACGCCGCACAATATCCAGATTCCCCGCCATCATCGCAAACGGCTTTGCCTCGCGGCGTTTACGCTCACGAAGCCGTTTAACTGCCTCATCATTAAACGCGTCAGCCGCCAGATGAAATCCGCCAATTCCCTTAATGGCAGCAATATGTCCTGCACGTAACAATTCAGCCGCCTTTGCGATTGCAGCATCGCTTTGGGATTCGATAACCTTACCATGGTTATCCAGCAGTGAAACACGCGGCCCGCAAACCGGACACGCCACCGGCTGGGCATGAAATCGCCGGTCGGCAGCATCCTCATATTGCTTCCGGCATTGCGGACACATAACAAAATTTGACATCGTCGTATTGGGACGGTCGTAAGGAATGGTCTTGATAATCGAATACCGCGGGCCGCATTGCGTACAGTTGATAAATGGATAGTGGTATCGAAAATCGCCCGGATTTTGCATTTCCTTAAGACAATCTGCGCACACCGCGATATCCGGGCAAACACCGGCAGCCGCCGTCCCTTCGTGCTGACTGGCTCGAATGACAAAATCCGCTTCCGCCGGCACGATTGCTATTTCGCTTTGTTCTATCGCATTGATTTGGAGCAGCGTGGGTCTTTGCGATGTATCCTGAAGCAGATGGAAAAAGGCCTGTATGGATTCCGGCGTGCCCTGAATTTCTACCGTCGCCCCTTGAGTATCATTCAAAACAAAACCGGTCAATGCAAACGCCCGTGCCGTTTTATAAATAAACGGCCTGCATCCCACTCCCTGAACACGCCCGCGCAAATGAACTCGGTATCGCTGCATCATAGAATCCATCACAACTCCGCCGTCTTAAACCGACAGGCTCTTTACCATCTGAATATACCGTTCTGGATCAAACTTCCGCTTTAGTCCCGCATAATTCATATAGCGTACCTTGCCGAAAACAGGCCGTTCGCCCCATGGCCGGTCATGTTTTCCGAAGCACCAGGCAACACCCGCATAGCTATTCGGGTCGCGGCCATCCAACTGGTATTTATTATTAAGAGCCAGCGCCCGCTCAAACGCCCGCCGAGGCGACTTAGTCCATTCCAAAATTTTCTTGCACCAGTACATCCGCATATAATTATGCATCTTGCCGCTGACGACCATTTCCATCTGTGCCGCATTCCAGGCCGGGTCATGAGTCTGTCCCGTCTCCAACTGTTCCAGCGAATAGACGTACTCCCGCTTGTCTCTGGCGTGAACATTCAGCGTATTAACCGCCCAATGCGGCAGCGCATCAAACGCATCATATTTTGCATTATACCAGACATAGTTAAATGCCAGCTCCCGCCGGACAATCAGTTCTTCCAGAAACGCATCTCTGCCGGGGCTGTCGGTTTCAGCTATCTCCATCGCAATCTGCAAAGGACTAATCTGCCCAAAATGCAGATAAGGACTCAGATGCGATTGGATATCGAGTGCCGGGTCATTACGGTTATCGCCGTAGAAATCCAACTTCTCAGCAATAAAGGTCTCCAGCCGTTTTTGCGCCTCCGTCGGCCCGCCCCGAAACACTCCCGACGGCGGAACCGATCGGTCAAGTTTCATCTTTTTCAAAATGGCATCAACATTGTCAAGCGATATCGAGCCATTGGGATTGCAATCCGCATAAAAACGTACATCTAATTTTCCAGACTTGATCGGCACAAGAAATTTTGCCAATTGTCTATGAATTCGCGGCCGCAGCGTCCCAGCGGAAAAATTCTCCTTATCCGACGCACACTCCACCGGCACAATGACATTCGTAATAATTTCAACCAGCGGACACGCAATCGCCGCGGCAATAGTCTTCCGCCATTGCCGCTGAATGCGCAAATACCCGTCATCGGTAATCACAGCATCGGCCTTGCAGGACAATCGGGGAATAATCGTTTCAGGATTGCCTTTAAAGACACAAAGCAAAACCCCGCGTGCGGCAAGTTCCCGCAGCGTTTGCGCCAGCCCTTCAAGCATAAAGTAATAATGCCTGAGATTCGCTTCCGGGTACTCCGTCAAAACAAAAACAGCCAGCAAAGGCTTTCGCCTCTGGTTGGCTGTTTCAATCGCATATTCAAGGGCATGATTCCAGCTTGCCCGCTGTGCCGCTTGCATCCAATACAGAACGCTGTCGCCATCCCGCATCGAATGTTGATTCAACTGCTGTATACGTTCAGCTTGAATCATCCAGGACTCCAATCTTTCGATTAAAGAGTAGTTCTAAATGCTTAGCTCTGTTTTTTTCGCGAATCGCGCTTGCGGTCGGCTTCTTTCAGCAGACGCTTGCGCAATCGAATGAATTTCGGCGTTATTTCAACCAGTTCATCTTCCTGAATGTATTCCAGCGCCTGTTCCAAACTCATCCGGCGGGGAGTTTTAACACGGGCGTTGTCATCTTTGCCCGCCGCACGCATATTAGTCAACTGCTTGGCCTTGACGGGATTGACGGGAATATCATTATCTTTGCAGTGTTCGCCGACAACCTGCCCTTCATAAATCACATCGCCAGGCTCAATAAAGAACGTCCCGCGATCAAACAACGCATCCAGTGCATACGCCGTAACCGTTCCCGGTTCGGTAGCAATCATGACTCCCGCCTGTCGCTGAGGAATCGATCCTCGCATCGGCTCATAGCTTTCAAAATTGTGATGCAGCACCGCTCGCCCCTGCGTTGCCGTCAGCAGTCGCGCGTGCAATCCAAACAACCCGCGGGAAGGAATATTAAACTCCATATGAATATAGCTGTCTGCGCCGGTTTTGGCATCCATACTGACCAACTCGCTGCGTCGGTCGCCCAGCAAACTCATCACTGCGCTTTGGCATTCTACCGGACAGTCAACCACCAGCCGTTCAATAGGTTCATGTCGCACCCCATCGACCATACGAATAATCACCTGTGGCTTTCCAACCGTCAGTTCGTACCCTTCCCGACGCATATTCTCCAGTAAAATACCCAAATGCAGAAGTCCGCGACCGGAGACCAGAAATTCATCCGCCGTAAAGCCGGGTTCGACCCGCATGGCAACATTGGTTTTGAGTTCCTTATCTAATCGCTCCTTGACATTTCGGCTGGTAACATATTTTCCATCCCGTCCGGCAAACGGTCCATCGTTGACGCGGAATGTCATATTCATCGTAGGTTCATCCACAGCAACAATCGGCAGCGCAGAAGGCTTATCCGCACAGGCAATCGTATTGCCGATATCAATCGGATCCAGACCCGCTATCGCGCAAATATCGCCTGCCTCACACAAAACCCCCGGTCTTTTACCCAGGCCGTCAAATTCATACAGTTGAATGATTTTCTGAAGTGTATGCGTACCTTCCGTATCGATCACAGTAACTGTCTCAGCCTGATGGACCGACCCGGCAAAAATACGCCCGACAGCAATACGTCCAACATAATCCGAGTAATCCAGCGTTGTCACCAGCATTTGCAGCGGCGCGGCAGGATCAGCCTTGGGAGCCGGAATAGAATTAATAATCGCATCAAAAATCGGCTGCAGGTTATCATTGGGTTTTTCCAGATCCGTTGTTGCCCAGCCATGTTTGCCGGAAGCAAAAATAACCGGAAAATCCAGAGCGTCGTCATCCGCATTCAAAGACACAAATAAGTCGAACACCTCATTGACCGCATCGTGAGGACGAGCATCCGGCCGGTCAGCCTTGTTAATGATGACAACCGGCTTGAGCTTGTGCATCAGTGCCTTCGTCAGCACAAATCGCGTCTGCGGCATCGGGCCGTCAAATGCATCAACCAGCAACAGAACACCGTCGGCCATTTTCAAAACACGTTCGACTTCCCCGCCAAAGTCCGCGTGGCCGGGTGTGTCGATAATATTGATCTTGTATTCATTGCCTTCCGGGTCCGTATAATTGACCGCGCAATTCTTGGACAGAATCGTAATGCCTCGTTCTCGTTCAAGAGGATTTGAGTCCATAATAAGGCCATGCTGGCCGCCAGCCAATTTATCCAGTTCCGCATTGCGAAACATCCCTGACTGGTATAATAGCTGGTCCAGAAGTGTAGTCTTACCGTGGTCAACATGGGCAATAATGGCCACATTACGAATATGTTCCTGTACTGACATAAGTGTTCCTTGAATGTTTCTATTCTGTTCCATATATAAAGACGAAAGGCCGCAAAGTGTCTCCTCTTCGCGGCCTGATTGCTCAAAATCGGCAGTGTAAAGGTATCTCAGTTAGTTATTGTTAGATGCCGGAGAGCATCTAACGAATACTTATTTAGGAGCAACAAACCCCTGTTTCAACAAGACTTACATACAAAGTCTTGCCTTTTTCTTCAAATCGCAATTTATTCTCGCGAGCCAGCCAGCCAAGGCCAAATGTCGTCATTTGGCTGTTTAAGTTTGTCTTCTTCGATAGAGCCGAAACACTTACTGGTTCGGAGGTCGTAGCCAAACACTGCCAAATCTGTCCCGCAGCTTGTCCAATTTTCTCCTGCATAATTGTTCTCCACTCAAAAAAGTTATCGATTCCATTCAATACTCAGTGTGTTATTATACTCGATATCTATCACAATAACAAGGTCTGAGTTGCGAATATTTTGTCCGGGGATTTTGAACTCGAAATCCCCGGACAAATGAGATATTATGAAATAAAAGACCTGAATCAACTTCTTTGATACGTAGCGAAAAAATGCACCCTTGCCGATATTTTCAAAAGCAATATAATAAAGCCTTTTTACCGATAACGCCGATAAAATAAAATCCCTGACGGTGATATATTGGGTTTCAAAAAGATAAAGAATGAAAGGATTTACGTGAAATTAATTGCTCCACTTACAGGATTATGCTTTGCGTTGCTTGTCGCTCTGTCCGGCTGCGACGGTGGCGGTAAAACCGCAGCGCCAAATCTATCCTATCGACTTTCTATATTTCAATTAGCCCAGCATCTCGGACTGGATGTAACCGAACAAACAGACCGCTATGTCGAGATGAAAAACTCAACCAACCGTGTTGTCATCTTCATTCATGAGGGTGGACGCGTCTTCGTCAATCAATCCGCTATTGGCAGCACCGGCCCCGTCACATACGCCAATGGAACAGTTTATCTGCCTGAAATTCTCGAAAGCACAATTCGCACTCACATGCGGTCGAAATACGCTGCGGTTCCGCAGACAAAGCCTAAATGGGCTCCGCCAAAAACCACCGCAAAAGTCGACGGAACTATTCTCATTGATGCAGGCCATGGCGGTAAAGACCCCGGCACAACCAGCTATCTCGGCCATTATGAAAAAGGTATCAATCTGAAAATCGCCGCCAAGTTGTCGGCCATCTTAAAAGCTCGCGGTTTCAAGACCAAAATGGTCAGAACAACCGACACTTTCATTGACAAATACGACCGTGCGGAATTGGCAAATCGGATAAACCCGGATTTATTCGTCTCAATTCACTGTGATGCCAATGCAAAATTGACAACCCGCGGCTATTCAGTATGGGTTAGCCGTTCGGCAAGTCAGAATTCACGCACAACTGCCGGACTGGTTGAAGATGCGATGACCAAAGCCGGACTGCCCAGCCGCGGTGTCCGCGAAGCAGATTATATCGTCTTAATCAACACCAACTGCCCCGCGATATTGGTGGAGTGCGGCCATCTTTCCAACCCAACCGAAGCATCCGCTCTCTACGATCCAAAATTCCAGGATCGAGTCGCCGCCGCGATTGCCGACGGCGTCACTGAAGCAATGAAACGTCTGTAAAATCTGCAAACAAAAAAAGGACTCGCCTGAAAAACGGGTCCTTTTTTTTATTCTATAGCATTCAATTCATCCTTATCGTTTC
>CAYTHV010000037.1:0-1974 GCA_964437685.1 uncultured Pirellulales bacterium | reverse complement strand
GTTCTTCATCGGAAGGCTGTGCGTAATCCGTCAGCAGCGTCGTTGCCAAAGCCCCTGTCGCCCATCCGAACTGTGCCCATTTCTCCGGCTCCCAGCTCTTAAGAATCGCATAGAGCATCCCGCCAACAAAACCATCGCCGCCGCCAATACGGTCTAACACCGTAATCTCGCGCGGCTCAATCACATGCCAGTTGCTGCCCTCGGCCATAATCGCGCCCCACAGATGGCAATTGGAGCTGACCACCTGCCGCAGCGTCGTACCAAACACCGAAGCATTCGGAAACGCCTTCTTCACGCAGTTAATCATCCCCTTAAAGCTTTCAATCTTGGCCGCAATATCCTTGCCACCCGCCTCAGGCCCTTCGATGCCTAAGCACAACTGGAAATCTTCTTCATTGCCCGCCAGGATATCGGACACAGAAGCGATTTCCTTAAAGATCGCGGCAAGTTCTTTTTCGCGGCCTTTCCAGAATGACGCCCGGTAGTTCAAATCAAATGAAATGCGTGTGCCGTATTTTTTCGCCGCCCGCGCCAGTTCCAGACAAAACGTCCCCGTCTCCGGCGACAACGCCCCGATCAATCCGGAAAGATGAACAATCTGCACGCCCTCTTTGCCGAAAATCCGATCCAGGTCAAAATCCTTGACATTCAGCGTCCGCCCGACTTCCCCGGCACGGTCATTATGTACCCGCGGCCCCCGGCAGCCAAAACCGCTGTCGGCCAGGTTAAACTGATGCCGATACCCCCACGGCCCGCCCTGCGGCACTTCTTTGCCTTCATAATCAATATGCCGGCTGGCAAGGTCGTCCTTGATAAACTGGGCAATCGGGCTGTCCTTAACAAAAGTCGTCAGCACCTTAACCGGCAGCCCCAGATAGGATGCCACGCTGGCCACATTCGTCTCGGCGCTGGTCGCCTGCATCATCAGCGTGCGCCCGCAATGCATCGGCTGGCCGTTCATCGGCGTCAGCCGCACACCCATACTGGTCGGCACAACAAGAGCATATTTATAGTCTTTTTTCAGTGAAATACTCATTTCGATATCCCTTTCAAACCTTAATGACTCAGAAAAATTCATCGATATCGAACAGTGTGCAAAAATCCCCCGCCCTTGTCAAGTTTTTTATTCCAACACTTGAGTAATTTCAAGTAACCCGCCCAAAAAAATTAAAAACCGCCCCTTTTTATCCACCCAGCATTCTGGTCATGCCGACGAGAATGCTGCAACAGATAATTTATCTTCACCGGTTCTCTCTCTAAAATTATCGTGTTCTAATCGACACCCTATCCGCACCCGGCAGCAGAGTGGCCGGTTAGAACACGATAGCCAACCCAAAAACAGCCCCCCTCGTTCTGTTTATGGCTTGTTGAGATTTTCAACAATTTTGTCGTAAATGGTCTTGGAGGTTGTCTTGTCGCCCATCATGCCGACTTCAATGACAATGGAGGTCAGCGTATCGTTGACACGTGTGAGTGAAATGGTCATCTTCTTATCAGCGGAGGTCGTCGCTACGATCCTGGCGCCAAGAGCATCCTTGACCTTTTCAGTAGGCACGATCTGAAGTTGCTCGAGCGCCTTGAGCGAAGCGTCGTACGATTGGTCCACATTGGCGCTCAGCGTTGCAGACAGATTGCCCGAGGCATAATTATATTTCGTGCCTTCGCTCTTGCTGCATCCGCACACCAGCATCGCAACTGAAACCGTCAACACCAGAACAAACTGCATCCTTTTCATAATCTGTCCTTTCAAAAAATGAGGTTTTCTTGCTTCCAATACAAATGCACTCCGTCGGCATTCCATATTATCAGTATTATCATTCCCGTATGCACGGAAATCCAGCATTATTTCCACGCCGCTTGCGGCATTCCATAACTATTAACTTTAAACTATCGACTATAAACTTTTTTAAGCTCTCCCCCTGTCCAACGTCAAGAGTTTTTTTCCTCAGCGTCAATCATAATTCCCTTTCTTCC
>CAYTHV010000036.1:0-24742 GCA_964437685.1 uncultured Pirellulales bacterium | reverse complement strand
GAGCGGATTGTCGGCGTTGCCGAGCATGTCTCCACCGATAACTTAGATTCGAACGAGGTTTCCAAATATATCGTTGCGGTCCCCATCCCGGAAAACATGACCTACGAACAGGCAATCAAAATCGCAATGAATAAAGAACACGCCGCAATGATGCTGTACCAGATATTGGCCAAAATGACCGAAGAAAAAGCCCTGCGGGAAGTCCTTGAGTTATTGGCGGTCGAAGAAGCCCACCATAAACGCCGATTTGAACGAGAATACCACGAACTCCGAATACATGAGAATTAAGAGGGGATATGTCTACAGAATCACTCTATAAGAATTCACCCAGTCGGCGAAGCTCGATTCGGGTCTTTTCGGTGTAACCCTGATCCGGGTGTTCCGCGATGTATTGCAGGTGAATATCAAACAGGTCATCATTGAGGTCGTCTAAGTTCAGGGTATTGGCCGGGCCAAAGTCGATTTGCTCCGGGTCAGTTCCGGCAAAGTTCTTCGGGCAGAAGGTCACTGAGTATCCCTGGGCATCGTCGTCATAGAATGCCATCGGCAATCCCTGTGTCCGGCATATAATCGGACGGAATGGGTAAATCTCACACTGGCCTTTTTCGTCCAGGTAGCCGCAGATACCCGCAGCGTCAAAATGCACCCTGGTCCAGCCGGCTTTTTTCATCTCCTCGACCATCGCGAAGAACTCGACCGGAAATACGGACAGGTTCGTACAGCACTGGCAGCAGCCTTTGCCGCAAACCAATTGACCGGCGTGGATTATGCCCAAATCCGCGGCCATCTGATCCGCCACGTCCCGCAACTTACGATACTGCTGTATTGCCTGATCCACCTGAAACCTTTCGCTTGCTTTTGTGCCTTATTTCACATAAACTCTGGCGTTTATTTTAAGATGAGATACGGATAAATCCAATGGAAAATAGATTTGCAGTGATTTTTGATGTTGACGGGACGATGGTCAACAATACCACGTTTCACAAGAATGCCTGGCTGACACTGACGGCCCGATACGGAGTGAAGATGACCGAGCGGGATTATCACGAGAAAATCCACGCCCGCAGCAACGACCGAATTATTCGGGGGCTATTCGGCGACGACACCGATGCCGCGACCATCCAGCGTATCGCCGACGAAAAGGAAGATTTGTACCGCTCCAGCTTCGCCTCGCACCTGCGGGAGATTCCGGGGCTGACGCGGCTGCTGGAAGAGTTAGAAAAAATGGGCATTCCCTGCGGGGCGGCGTCGAACTCGCCTAAGGGAAATGTCGATTTTGTCCTTGATGGGCTGGGGATTCGGCGGTTCTTTAAGACGGTTATCGACCGGGATATGCTCAAAATCGGAAAACCCGACCCGGAGGGGCTGCTGCGTGTGGCCGCGGAGTTGGGCTATCCAGCCGGAAAATGCCTTGTGTTTGAGGATTCCTCGTCGGGATTTCAGGCCTGCCGCAATGCGAAGATGAAATACATCGCCATCACCGTCGGAACCGACCCTGCGGAGTTGCAAGAAGCTTATAATGCTCTTGCCCTGTTGAAGGATTATATGTCATTGGACTGTAAGAGGTTAATGGAGTACCTCCAAAAATAGATAATTTGCGGACAACTCTTGCAAACCTGCCTATTGCCGATATGATAAAGGCCCATGAAAGACTATCAGAACAAAATCCTGTGCAGCGACTGCATTGAGCTGCTCGGTAAAGTGAAAGAGCCGTTTGCGGATTTGGTGTTTGCCGATCCGCCGTTTAATATCGGGTATCAGTACGACAAGTACCACGACAAGGTCGAGAAGAATAACTATCTCGCCTGGACGCGGGACTGGATGGCGGCATGCGAACGGGCGCTTAAGCCGCATGGTTCATTTTATGTCGCTATCGGGGATGACTACGCCGCCCATGTGCGGATTATCGGCGAAGAATTGGGGCTAACCGTACGCAACTGGATTATCTGGCATTACACATTCGGCCAGCAGACCAAACAAAAATTCGCCAAGTCGCATACGCATATTCTCTACTTCGTCAAAGACTCCAAAAACTTTGTCTTCAATGATTATGCCATCCGTGTGCCGTCCGACCGGCAATTGATTTATAAAGACTCGCGCGCCAACAGCACCGGCAAGATTCCGGATGATACGTGGAATTGCTATTCGCGCGTCTGCGGGACATTCAAGGAACGCGAAGGCTGGCACCCGTGCCAAATGCCGGAACTGCTGCTGGCGCGAATTATCGCAGTCAGTTCCAACGCGGGCGACCTGGTGTTTGACCCTTTCAACGGCTCAGGAACAACCGCGGCGGCGGCGGTGCAGCTTGGACGCAATTACTGCGGAATCGACATCTCCGAAGATTATGTAAAAAACAGCATGATACGACTGGCCGAATTATCCAAGCAAGTCAAACAAGTTCATAATGGAACGCTTTCGATTACCGAACAGATTGAATTAAAACGCCTTTTTGCCGAAATGGGGTATGATGCCAAAACGCTGCTGGAAAACAGCAAGTATTTTAAATTGTTCAGCAGGCAATTTGAACTGCGAATGAATAATGACAAAAACTATGATGAGACACTGATGGAGCAAGCTCTCAAGGAACTGACAACGTGGGTCATACGAAAGTAAATCAAACGCAGAATTCGCAAGGCAAACCATCGAGCGGTTTTCCGTCGGTGTTTGTCGTCGCTGCATTTGTGCTGTCTGCCCTGCTGCTGACATTTTGTCAGGCGCCGTGGGATTTGTCTTTGCTGGCATGGATTGCACTGGTTCCGTTTGTGCTGGGCTGTCGGCCTGAGTTTTCGAAGAAGCTGCTGGTTATCATGGCATATCTGGTATCCTGCGGCTGGTGGCTGGGCAACCTGTATTGGATTATCCCGATTACCGGCCCCGGTTATATCGCTTTCGCGGCGTTTCAGGCATTGTATTGGCCGCTGCTGGCGCTGGGGGTGCGATTTTTGCGGGCGAAAAACTGGCCGATGGCGCTGGCGGCGCCGCTGCTGTTTGTCGGAGCGGAATCTATTCAGTCGTTCCTTTTTACCGGCTTTAACTGGTATTTTCTCGCTCATAGCCAATACAGTAATACCACGCTGATTCAGGCCACCGATGTCTTCGGTACATTCGGCATCTCCGCCCTGATTGCCGCGGTCAACGGTGTTATCGTGGATGGAATTTTGGCGTATCAGACAAAAACTCTGCGGCAAAAACAGCTTTGGATTGAAACGGCGGCAATTGTTGTTCTAATTGGTATCACTCTGTTCTATGGACGTTATCAACAAGCAGAAGCAAATCTTTCACAGGAATTGGACAGCCCGCCTATCGGCATTGTTCAAACCAACGTCCCATCCACGGTCAAGGAAGAGGCCGAAAATGCCCAGGATATTTTGAATACGCTGTTTTCGCTGAGCGACCAATGTCTTGCCGCAGGCGCCAAATTGATCATCTGGCCGGAAACGATGGTATTGGCGATACTGAATCCCGGTTACCGCATGTATTGCTACCCTAATAGCGAACCGGAGCGTTTACATCAACAAATTGCAGAGTACGCCAAAACGAATCTGTGTTATGTAGTGGTTGGCGCTCGTGCGGCTAATATAGGAGACGTTGGGGGTAAACTGGACGTGACCGAACAGTTTAACTCGGCATATCTTTATACGCCAGAAGGTTTTCAATCCAGCCAGCGTTATGATAAAATCCACTTAGTTCCTTTTGGTGAGTACATTCCATTTAAGAAGAGTTTCCCACCATTGTATAAGGTTTTTACCATCTTTAACCCTTATGATTTTGATTACACGCTCACACCCGGCAATGATTATACGGCGTTTCCCGTGCGGCTGAATCAGGAAACCTACGCTTTCAGCGTGCTGATTTGTTACGAGGATACGGACCCGGCCATCAGCCGACATGCGGTCTATCAAGGCGGTAAAAAACGGATCAACTGGATAGTCAATATGAGCAACGATGGCTGGTATGTCCATTTCAAAGACGGTAAAGTCATCCCCTCGGTGGAACTGGCACAGCGAACGGCGATCAGCGTTTTTCGCTGTATCGAAAACCGGATATCAATCGTCCGAAGCGTCAATACGGGCATAAGCTGCCTGATCGATCCTTACGGCAGAATTCAGAATCAATATCTTGCGGGTAATTTGCCGAAGAATGTTATGTCGCGTCAAGGTGTCGAGGGCTGGTTTGCCTCGGCTATCCCGCAAAGCAACATTGTTACCTTTTACGCGCGTTTTGGCGATTGGATCGACAAAACCCCGACGGCGGCATTGATTGCAGTCTTTATCAGTTATTGGATTAAAAACCGAATCAGGAGAAACAAACCATGAAACAGACCTATTTTATCGCAGCAGCATGCCTTATTATTATGAGCGGCTGTACAACGCAACAGCAGGACAATAAACCGTTAACAGTCTCTGTCGCCCCGGTTAAAGTGGAAACCCTTAAGGCGCCGGCGCTAAAAATTGTTGAAGACAGTTTTAACGACGCTAACCCTTTCATGCGCAATCATGCCATCGAAGCGGCGATCTCAACCGATCAGAAACAATTGATTTCCAATATCATCCAGCGATTAAGCGATGATTCTCTGGCGGTACGGTTCACTTCCGCGGTGGCAATCGGGGATATGGATTGCCGTACCTGTAAAGACTTACTCAACACGACATTAAGAGATACGGATGAAAATGTTTGCATCGCGGCCGCTTACTCGCTTATCAAACTCGGCGACCAGTCCCATTATCAGCGAATTCGTGACGCCGCCGTCAGCACCAATGGCACGCTTCGAGCCAACGCCCTGCTGCTGATTGGAAAACTCGGAAATCCGGAGGATGCGATTTTACTGCATCAAGCTCTCAGAGACCTTGACGCACAGGATAAAGTCCACCTGCAAGCGGTTGATTCGTTGGCAATGATGAAAGATGTCAAGATGTATAAAACCAAACTCTGGCCGCTGCTGATCAGCAAATACGCCGATGACCGGGTCATGGGCATTCGCGGTATGGGGTCATTGGCAACCAAAGAGTCTATCGAAGCCATTGAAAGCACGCTCAAAAATGACGACATCCTTGAAGTACGCCTGATCGCCGCCGAGGAACTTGGCAAGCTGGGTAATACAAAAGGACAGGATGAAGTGATTCGATACTTTCAGACCAATCCCAATCTGAATGAGTCCACCATGGCTACTGGAACCGCGGTTACCGCAATTGGAAGGATTAAATGCAATATCTTGACAGGATATCTCGCCAAGTCCCTCGAAAGCCAGTCGCCCTATATTCGGTTAGTCGCGGCCCAATCCGTTTTGCTGATGGCACCGTAATATTCCCTAAATTCAAAATTTCTTGACGTTTCGTCTAAAACGTGCGATAAAATAGAAAAGAATTGCTATGGAGATGCAATAAAATGTCAGAAATGGATGTCATACGACATATCGCCGAAAGGACGATAAAAATCCCAATGCCATCGGGAATCAGCGATAACTGGCTTTGGGATCGGACGGTGCGCATTCTAAAAAATGTCGAGCATATTTGCCGATTACCAGAGCTAATCGACCAGAATATTCCCATTGATCGATTTTGTCTGATCACGGCGACTTGTTTTGCCGATACCGGCTTTATTCGGTATGCCGTGGCTGAAGGCGTTTTGGGCCGTCAGGCATTGTCCGACATTAATCCGATTGATTTAAGAGATTTTTCGACCCAGATTACCGCCGAGCGTCTGAATGGAGTTCTGGCAGCTTCAAAAATTGAAAAATGCAATAAAATTATTATCGAATCGGTCAATCGATTCACAGAAATGACAGAAGCAATAATTTTGTCCGATGCGCGAAATCTGGAAGATATCGGCGTTGTCGGCCTGGTTCATGAATTTCGCAAAGCCACTGTCGGCGGCAAAGGCATTTCCGAACTATTGGATAGCTGGAAGCGAAAAATAGATTATGGCTATTGGCAGGCCCGTCTTCGAGAGGGCTTTCGTTTTGAATCCGTCCGCAGACTTGCCGAACAGCGGTTTGCCACGGCAGAGTATATTATGAATCAGCTTTATATTGAACATAACATACGCGATTTTGAGGAATTGCTGCAGGAGTCGTTAAGCAAGGCAACAGCAACACTATAGACTTTTACGGTAAAATATAATGGATCATAAAGAAGTTATTGCCGTTTATCCCGGCTCGTTCGACCCGATTACCAACGGTCATATCGACGTCATCCGCAGGGGCAACAAGATGTTTGACTCACTGATTATCGGCGTTGGTCAAAACCCCGGCAAAGAAGAGCTTTTTTCCAAAGAAGAACGCGTGGAAATGATTCAGGAATTAGTCAAGGATTTGCCGCGGGTAACCGTGCAAAGCTTTGATTGCCTGACTGTGGAATTCGCCGCAATGCACAAAGCCGATGTGATGCTTCGCGGCCTGCGAAACCTGTCGGATGTACAATATGAATTTCAGCTTGCGATGACCAATCGTACCGTCGCCGGAATCGAGACGGTCTTTATTATGACCAGCGAAGAGTTCGGATACGTCAGCTCCACGCTCGTCCGCCAGATCGCCCTGCTCGGCGGCGATGTCTCCAAACTGCTGCCTCCGTCAGTCTTTTCGAGATTGCGGCAAAAATTAGCTAAAAATGCCCTTCGCGCCGCCAATGACCTGCCGGAATAATTGAACCTGCATTTTAAGCGGCGTTACGATAATATCAGTTTCAGCAATTCGTCAGCATTGTTAATAATTTTCTCCGCGCCGGCCTGACGCAATTGCTGTTCGCTGCGAAAACCCCAACCTACCGCGGCAAAATCCGTCCCTGCATTTCGGGCGGTTTCCACATCGACATCGCTATCGCCGACATAAAGCACCTGGCGAGGCGAATCCACACCGACAGATTTCATCGCAATTTGAATCGGTTCCGGATCAGGCTTAATCTTAATATCTTCTTTTTGACCCAGAATTATACCGAAGCAATCGCGTCCGAAATAATGCTCCGCAATTTTGACCGTCAAAAGATGCGCCTTATTGCTGACGACCCCCAGCTTAAGCCCCTTTTCACGGCATTTCGACAGCAGGTTGGCCAGCCCATCATAAACCCGCGTTTTATCCAGGCATGTCTTTATATACCGGGCTTTCATCGCGTCAATCAGGGACTGCTGGAGATGTTTGGCTCCATCGGGCAACGCTTTGTTGGCAAAAACCGCCAGCCCTTTGCCAATCATCTCCCGGCAGGCGTCCCGGCTAACCGGGGGCTGACCCAATTGATTTAACGCATAATTCATCGCATCCGTCAAATCATCAAGAGTATCGACCAGTGTTCCATCCAGATCAAAAAAAACCGCTTTATATTTCATTTTCCAGCCTTTATTGCATCAATTCTCGACTTTTTTCTTGCAGAAAGGGGGAATAATACGTTATAATCGGCGGACAAACAATAACTTTTTTTCGAGGAAGCCCGAATGAAAGTAGTGCTTTATCTGCTGAAAAAGGACGGAAACGCCAAACCATTTCAACTCCCCAGCGATGTTACGCTCATTGGACGACGGCAGGATTGCGACCTGTGTATTCCTCTTTCGGTCGTATCGCGAAAACATTGCGAATTTAATATGGATCAGGGGCGACTGATGATTCGCGACCTCGGCAGCAGAAACGGGACCTTTGTCAACGGACAGAAAATCGAAGAAATGCGTCTTAATCCCGGCGACCAGATTCAAATCGGACCGGTAAACTTTATCGTACAAATCGACGGCCAGCCCGAACAAATCGCAGGAATTAAACCCATCGCACATAAACAGGAACCTTTCATCAAAGGCGACGGCGATAAACCTGCACAGGATAACAACTTCGATGAATTTTTCAGCGATTTGGCCAACGCCACCCTGAGTGAAAGCCATACGACCGAAATCCACGACACTCCAAACTAAAGGCTTTTCTGTTTGTATCACATATCCGAGCATTACATTTTGGACTTTTTGAAGTGCAAAATAGCCTCGATTCGCATACAATTCAATTATGAAACTGACTGGAATCCAATCGACTCAATGGCAAGGCTTTCTCGCCCTGACCGCAACGATCCTTGTTTGCGGCTGCGGCAGCCCAGGCCCAAAGCAGACCGAGATTAAGACCTCCGGCCAATGGGATACGCCGCGGCTGACCGCTTATTTGCAGGAGCAGCCGGGGGTGCGAAAAATCGAACCGTGGAACGCACAAACTCCGGGATTGTGCATCACCACAGATCACTATCAAATCTATACCACGCTGAATGATCCGCTGATGCTGAGACAAATGCCGGCATTTGTGGAATCCGCTTACCGTGCCTACGAAAGCCAGTTGCCCAGCCGCATCGTCTGCACAGAATACTTCAAAACTTATTTGTTTGCCGAGCGCAGCCAGTGGGAAACATTTACTAAACAATTAACCGGCCCGGAGGCGGAAGTCTATCTACAGATTCAACGGGGCGCCTACGCACGGGATGGCGTCTGCATCGCCTATAACATCGGCCGCAAACAAACTTTTGCCATTCTCGGCCATGAGGGATGGCATCAATTCAACCAGCGGTATTTTCGCTATCGGCTGCCAAGCTGGATCGACGAAGGGATCGCAACATTATTCGAGACGTGCCAGTACAACCAGGGCGATTTTGAATTTCGCCCGCAGGACAATCTTCTGCGGCTGGGCACACTCAAACAGACTATTCAGCAAAGACGGCTAATTCCGCTGGCAGAGCTGATTACGCTGAATCCCGGGCAAGTCTTATCCGGGTACAGATCGGATCAGGATGCGGCAATGGCGTTTTATGCACAAAATTATGCCTTGGTACGTTTTCTGCGAGAGTATGAATACGGAATACGACTTAGAAATTACCAGACGCTGCTGCTGGGCGGCTTAAACGGCAACTGGGCCGTCGATTCGGTCCTGACTGAAATTGCGGCCAACCGGACAATCCCGCTGACCGTATCATGGAATCAGCGTATTTCGCCGGAGTTGTTCAGGCTATATATCAGTGAAAACATAAAAGAAATTGAAACGCAGTATCGCAATTTCTGCAATGAGATCGTCTATCGGATTCGAATCCTCAACGAAAATAAAACCACCCAATGAGTACTACACACACCTTTCAATTTATACTGGCATCTGCATCGCCCCGACGTAAAGAACTGCTCGCTAAAGCGGGATATCAATTTGCGATTGAACCCTCGGGTGTGGATGAAGAGGCGTTTAGCACGGATGGCATCAATTCCGAAGAACACTGCAAACTGCTGGCGCAGGCCAAAGCACAAGAGGTTGCAAAGCGTTTTCCGGATAAGTTCATTTTAGGCTCCGATACGGTGGTTGATCTGGATGGGGAGATTATCGGCAAACCTGAAGATGCCGACCACGCTGAAGAGATTACCCGCAAGCTGTTCAGCAAGCCGCACAAAGTGATTACCGGTATCGCACTGGTTTGTCTGGCAAGAAATATTGAAATCGTCGAGGCGATTATGACCATTGTCTATCCCAAGCGGCTCACGGAGCGACAAATCTCAGAGCATATCGCGGGGGGATTATGGGAAGGCAAGGCCGGCGCTTACGGCATCCAGGAAACCGGCGATGAATTTGTCGATCACATCAAGGGATCGTTTACCAATGTGATGGGGCTGCCGATGGAGCGGGTGGCGGAGATATTAGAACAGCATAGAGTCAAACCGTTATTTTGATGTCCGACGCAACAGGTTGGGGCGGCGTTTCTGGAGCCATTCGGGCAGATCTTTGCGGGTTGCTTTTTTCCATAGTCCAGCCTTTGCGGCCATGGCCAGATCCTGCAATCCCAGATACATATCAAAGCGGCTGTGGTCAAACGGCAAATACGCATAACCGTAGCCTTCTACAAGAATCCGCTCGTTGAGAATCGTGCCATCGGGAAGGCGAATATACGCCAGCAATCGCCCGTACTTGTCCCTCTGGTCGCCAATAAAGTCCAGCAAAACCGTTACGGTCTGGTTTTCACACACGTTTTGGGTGAATGCCGACGCTTCGGGACCATAGACCATTACGCCGATTTTGGGATGTTTGGTTTCCGGGGTATCGACGCCCAACAGGCGGACGCGGGTGGTCGGGTGGTCGCTATCCGGAATTGCAAGGTCGAGGGTGTCGCCATCAACGGTATGGACAACGAGGAAAGATTTTTCGTGGTATTTTTTCCAGTCGTCGGAGGTATAAAGACTGGTATTTAGAACCTGCCGGACAGGATGCCCGGCCCAGCGGTCAAGCAATGCCAGCGACGGTAAAATAAAAAGGAAGAACAGCACGAGGTATGCGTTCTTCCTTTTTCGACTCATTGCGTAATGTCTTCGGCGTTTAGCCATTCAACTTTTGTGTTTAACCGCCTATTTCGGCTGTGTTCTCTTTTCAGCAGACTTATCCAGCTCAAATGCATCACAAACCGTTTCATAGGCTTTCAAGGCGTCTTTGATATCGACTAAGCAGCTGATGCGGATTTCACTGGTGGTGATCGCTTCGATATTGATCTTCAGATCGGCCAGCGCCTTAAACATCTTGTTGGCCACGCCGTAATGCGACCGCATTCCAACGCCGACAATGGATACCTCGGCAATGTCCTCACGGATAAAGACCGAGTCGCATTTGACCTGCGTGCGTATCTTGTCGATGGTTTCTTTCGCTGTCAGCATATCCGACTTACCGACGGTAAATGACATATTGGCTTTTTCGGGGCTGACTTCTGTCTGGATGATGTCGTTGACGACGACCTTGGCGGCGGCCAGATACTCGAAAACACGAGCCGCATTGCCGGGTTTATTGTCTACTCCCACCATCGTGATTTTAGCCAGTTCTTTTTGTACTGTTGCGCCGGAAACAAGAATACCTTCCATTTGGGGAACCTCATGAGTAATTAATGTACCTTCGTTATCGTTCATACTGCTTCGAACGTGAATGGTCACGTTATATTTTTTGCCAAATTCGATGGAGCGGCCGTGCATGACGCCTGCGCCCAAACTGGCCAATTCAAGAATTTCGTCATAACTGATTTGCTTCATCTTGACGGCATTTTTATACAGTCTGGGATCGGCGGTATAAACACCGTCCACATCCGTATAAATTTCGCAAAAATCGGCGCCCAGAGCCGCCGCCAATGCCACAGCACTGGTGTCGGAGCCGCCGCGACCCAGCGTGGTGATGTTACCATTGGCATCCATCCCTTGGAAACCGGCAACGAAAACTATATATCCTTCATCCAATTTCCGCTTAATAACATTGCCATCAATGCTCTGAATGCGGGCCTTGGTATAGGAATCGTCCGTCATCATCCGAATCTGTGATCCGGTGAAACTGACGGCCTTGTGTCCCATCCCTTCGACCGCCATCGCCAGCAAAGACACGGTCTGCTGTTCGCCGGTGCTAAGCAGCATATCCATTTCACGTTTGGGCGGATTGGGGTTGACTTCCCTGGCGTCAGCAATCAATTCGTCGGTCTGCTGTCCTCTTGCGGAGGCGACAACCACGACCTGATTACCGCGGTTTTGGGCATTAATTGCCCTCGTCGCGGCACGCTTGATCTTTTCTGCATTGGCCACGGACGTACCGCCAAACTTTTGTACAAGTATCGGCATAGTATTCTTCATCCTGCTTGATAAAATCCAGTTGCTCCGTCGGCCCATCCCGCCGGAGTCCACACGGGTTTGGCACTATATCACATCCGAACCGTTTGTCAAACCCATTTTAAATGATTTTATAGGAAAAAACCCGGCCTTGAGGTATTTTTCAAGGTGAAAATCTTTGACTTTGGGCATATCAGCACATATAATAACCGCTTGTTTTTGTCGGCAGTTGTAACTACTTTTCGGGCAATGTCTTCCAAGACAGTCCCGGAGAACATGAAAGGTTCTAATTTTATGGCAATCACTACAACACGTCTATGGACTGGGGCTCTGTTGAGCATTGCAGCAATATTGTCTCTGGGCGGATGTACCCCCTCACAACTCAGCGAACCAAACGCAACGGATTTGGTTGCCGAGCAAATGGAAGACCAGAAGGCACAGGCCGTCAGCCTGTATGTCGATGCGATGATGCTCAACGATCTCAGTGAGCATCAGGAAGCCATCAAAAAACTTGAACTGGCGACGGAATTAGACCCGCAATTTGCCCTTGCCTATTCGCTAAAGGGCGATATTTATCAAAAACAACTGGATTATGCCAACAGTGCCAATGCCTATGAAAAAGCGGCCGAGCTGGACCCCTGGTCATTTAAGGACTTTTTCAACCTTGGCAGAGTTACGCAGGCAATGAAAGAATTTGCCCGTGCGGTTAAGGCCTATGTCAATGCCTGCACGCTCGACCCCAACCACTACGAAGCCCATTACAACGCGGCAAAGTGCTATTATGAACTCAAAGAGTATCAGCCTTCGCTGGAATATGCCCAAAAAGCCCAGAAGATCAACCCTTCAACCGGAGAGGTGGAATCGCTGCTGGGTGATATTTATGGGGCTCAGAAAAATCATACCGAAGCCATTGACGCCTACCGGCGAGCAATGGAAATTAAGGGCAATGATCCGAACATTATGGTTCCGCTGGCAGCGGTCTACCTGCGAACAGGACGGTTCGGCGCCGCCAAGGAATTGCTGACGGATGCAATTACGATTGACTCAAATAACTGCCTGGCACATCAGTATGTGGGGTTTGCCCAGTTAAAACTCAAGGAAACCGACGCTGCCGTAGAAAGCTATAAGAAGGCCGTCGAAATCGACGATAAGGATTGGATGGCACACAAGGGGCTGGGTGTTGCTTATATGCTGCAATCGATGAGAAATAACAATGATGCGACGATTGAAACATTGGCTCGTGAACAGTGGACCCTTTCACTGCAAATTAAAGATGATCAGCCGGACCTTAAAAAGCTGATAGCAAAATACGACGCGAAGTAGTTCTTAGCTTTGAATTCTTAGCTGACAGTAAAACTCTGAACTGTTGACTATCAATCTTTCGATTTTTGATTTTATTTAAAATTATGACAGCAGGTTCTCAGCAATCTCCAAAAATCACTCGTATGCCCGACCTGGTTGGGCATCTGCTGTTCTGGCCAATTGCCGTGGGCGGTACAGCATTTGACCTCTGGAGCAAGCATGCCGTATTCAACTGGCTTCCATCACTGCCGGGGGAAACCTATACAATTGTCGATGGTTATGTGCATTTCATTCTACGGGAAAACGCCGGTGCGGCATTCAGCATTCTGCATGGACAGCGATGGTTTCTGACCAGCATTTCCGCCGCGGCATTCTTTGTTGTAATTGGAATCTTTCTTTTTGGCTCAGTACACCGTCGGATATTACAAATTGCCTTAAGCTGCATACTCGGCGGTATTGTCGGCAATTTCTATGACCGGGCTTTTCTTGATGGGCATGTACGCGACTTTGTCGATGTGCTGATCCCGGTCATCCGCTATAACTGGCCGACGTTTAATGTCGCCGACAGCCTGCTGTGTATCGGTGTCGGCCTGCTGATCATCGCCAATCTTACTGCTCCAGTTGATGGAAAACCCGATCCTCAGCAAACAGCGGCACATTAAGCCCCGATACCAGCCCTATCGCATCCGAAGGGCGGCTATCGATTTCAATGACATTCTTCCCCTGCCGAACAAAAATAGACGCAAAGAAAGTGTGATCCTTCAAATCGGTAATGACAATTTTTTCAATAACCCCGCCAAGCTGTTCGATAATCCGCACAATCAGATCATGGGTCAGCGGTCTGGGCAATTGAATCCCCTTGAGCCGACGATCAATCGCCAATATCTCGGGCATCCCGATGACAATAGGAAAACTGCGACTGCCGTTCATTTCTTTCAACACAATCACCTGCTGATCGGCGGTCTCATTAATTAAAATTTGCGACAGCTCCATCGGGATTTCCATTATTTCGCCCTTTCGTTTATCAGCTCAGTTCTACTAGATTTTTTTCCACCGCTATAAGTTAGCGGATTAAGTCTTCGTTTTTTGCATACTTTGTCCAGACGACCTAATGTCACCAGTCCTATCATTGCGACAGCCCATGAAATAAATGGATGAGAAAACACCCAGAGACACGGTGAGGTTGGAATGATATACGCAGTTCCTTTATCCGGAAATGAAGAGTAGGAATCTTCTGTTGAATAAGTTCGTTCAGACAGCAATTCACCATTCGCATTGAATAGATAAACGTGATTACCACGCGCAGTTATTACCTCGATACGATCATCGCTTAAAGTATTAAGCTTGAAAGTTCCCCCTCCAGCATCAACATGCCAGCCTCGGATAAAAGACCAGTCCGAGTCATAAATTTGTATTCTTCCAGATGGGGTATGGGGCACAACATGGAAACCACTTATAGAGACAACACCATTCGCATATCCAATCGGCCACTCAAATGAGTCTGGAAGCCAATTGAGTCCACCAAGAGCCGACAGGCCAGACCCAAAAAAGCCTATTGCGCCAATAAGCATAAATGCACCGGCTATAAAACCTATCCATCGAGTTTTGCCTTTTTTTTGTTTCAGTGAGAATGGTATGACAGCCGCACTGACAATCCAAAACCCTCCTATCAGCAGAATAAGCAAAATGAAAAGAATATTCATATCGATACTCCAATATCTCAAATTTGAGATTGCTATTTCCACCTATCCTAACTCGGCCAGATTCTTCTCTACCGCCGACAATTGAGCCATCAGGTCTTTGAGCTTCTGCTGGCTTTGTTCGACGATTTCCGGCTTGGCACGGCTGACAAAGCCTTCGTTGGATAATTTCGCCTGCAAGGGTCGGATACCGTTTTCGATAAATTCCTTTTGCTTTTGCAGCCGCTGTTTTTCCGCTTCCACATCGACAACATCGTGGACGTAGACCTGTAAATCCTCGACGATGGCCGCGGCGGAATTGGCCGGACGAGTCAGACCCGACAGGATCGTCAGTGTCCCCATCCCCGCCAAATCGGACATCAGGGCAAGATTTTCGGTCAGTATCGCAATGCGTTCCTGCGGAGCGTTAATCGAGCCAACCAGTTTAATCGCGGGCGACAGGTTGTATTTATTACGGATTTCACGGATCGCGCGAATCACATTTTGCAGCGTCTCGACCTTGCGTTCGACGTCGGCATTAACCAGTGGCTCTAACCCCTGCGGCCACGCGGCAACCATAATCGAATCGGCCTCCGCGGCTTTGGCAAGGGCGCCAAGGCTTCGGACTGGCGCAATGGTCTTTAGATTCTGGAAAATGCCTTCGGTAATAAACGGAATAAACGGGTGGAGCATCCGCAGCGTCTGGTCGAGAACAAATGCCAGCACATTCTGCGCAATCGGCCGCTGGGCGGGATCGGCCATACGCGGCTTTGCCCATTCGAGATACCAGTCACACAGGTCATTCCAGAAAAACTTATATAATGCGCTGATCGGCTCATTGAATTTATAGCTTCGCAGGGCGTCGGTCGCTTCCTTGACCACCGCCGCCAGACGCGACAAAATCCATTTGTCGGTAATATCCATTTTCGATGCGTCGAACGCCGCCGGCTCGATCCCCTCCAGATTCATCATCGCGAAACGCGAGGCATTCCACAGCTTGTTGCAGAAATTGCGGCCGTTGTCGAACTTCGGGGAGCTATTGACCGTGCGCCCATCCGGCAGCGTCAGCGGCGCAACCGGCATACGCACATCCTGCGTATCGGTAGTCATAATCGCCAGCGTAAACCGCATCGCATCCGTCCCGTGACTTTCGATGATCGCCAGCGGATCGATGCCGTTGCCGAGACTCTTGGACATCTTGCGTCCGAGGCCATCCTGAATCATCGCGTGAATATAGACATCGCTAAAGGGAATATCGCCGATACAGTACTGCCCCATCATCACCATACGCGAGACCCACAGCGTGATAATTTCCCGCGCGGTACACAGCACATTGGTCGGATAGAACGCCCGCAGAGTCTCATTGTCGTCCGGCCAGCCCATTGTGCTAAACGGCCATAGGGCAGAGCTAAACCATGTATCGAGAACATCGCCGTCACGTACCCATCCTTCCGATTCCATCGCTTTTTCGAGTTCCTCGAAACCGGGATGAACACAAGTATAAGTGATGGGGCCCTGCTCGGTTTCCATCACCGTGCAGAACGTCCCATACTGACAACGATTCGGATGTTTTCCCGCTTTAGACCAAACTGGTATCTGATGCCCCCACCAGAGTTGTCGGCTGATCGGCCAGTCACGGAGATTTTCCAGCCAGGTTTGATAATTATTGCGATAGCGTTCCGGGTAGAATTTCAGCCTGCCGTCCAGCAGCGGCTTTAACGCCATCCCCGCCAGAGAATTGGCAGGCACATCCGTACCCGGCAAAATCTCCGCCCCGAATTGAGCAGCCAGAGCGTCAATTGGCTTTTTGACCGCGATATACCACTGGTCGGACAGGTACGGCTCAATCGGCACATGGCTGCGGTAACTATGGCCGACGTCGTGGGTATAATCCCGCTGTTCGGCAAACAACTTTTCTTCGCGGAACCATTCGATAATTGCCTCACGGGCTTCAAATCGATCCATTCCAATCAGATTTTCAGCATCGGAATTTTTAACCGCGTCCCAGTCCGTCCAGCCGAATTTCTCGCTGATAGAGCCATCGGGAGCCATCACATTAATCACCGGCAGGCTATGCCGCAGACCAATCTGCCAGTCGTCCGGGTCGTGGGCGGGCGTAACCTTTAAAAAGCCCGTCGAGAATTTGGCTTTCTCATCGCTGCTTTCAGGATTGGGTAAAACAACATGCTCATCGGCAACAATTGGAATCAGCCGACCGACAATCGGCAGCCGTACTTTTTTGCCAACCAGCGCAGCGGCCCGCGGATCACTGGGATTCATTGCCACCGCCGTATCACCCAGCATTGTTTCCGGACGAGTCGTTGCAACGGTAACGTGAGTAATGGTTTCACCGCCAACCTTAACCGGCTCAACCAACGGATATTGCAGATAATAGAAAAAGCCTTTAATCGGCTGATGTTCCACTTCATCATCGGCCAGCACAGTTTGCGTAGCGGGGTCCCAATTGACCAGCCGCTTGCCGCGATAAATCAATCCATCGGCAAATAATTTGAAGAATACCGCCCGCACCGCCTTGGCGCAGGTTTCATCCATCGTAAACCGTGTCCGCTCCCAGTCACACGAACAACCCATACTTTTAAGCTGACCGAGAATTCTCACTTCATACTCATCTTTCCAGCTTTGCACATGAGCGACAAATTCCTCCCGCGCAAAATCCGTCCGCCGTTTTCCTTTCTCCGACAAGAGCCGCTTTTCGACAACGGTCTGCGTCGCAATTCCCGCATGATCAGTACCGGGCATCCACAATGTCGCCGAACCGAGCATCCGATGAAATCGAATAAGAATATCCTGTAATGTATTATTCAGGGCATGTCCCAAGTGCAAGGCCGCGGTAACATTCGGCGGCGGGATCACTATCGTGTATGCTCCTTTAGATGCGGCGGCATTCGCATCCGCGTGAAAATACCGCCCTGCCTCCCAAATTTGCTCGGCTTGTTGTTGTGTACCCTGTGGGTCGTAAATCTTCGGTAGCTCTTGTGCCATTTTCGTACCTGTTTTTCCATATTTTTGCGTTAGGTCATATAAAAATCCCGGCCCAAAAAGCCGGAACTGTATTGTACAAAAATGATAGGAATTGTAAAGCCTGCGATTTTCAGCAAGTTTCGAGGCTTCAATTTTGTGTTGAATTGAAACTCCTTTTTTGGTAAAATCCTTATACTTCTCAGAATGGACTCAGAGAGACGTACACCTTAGCAGGTTAATCGCAGCACAAAGCTTTTTGGTTTTAGGCTTGTTTTGCCACCTATATACGGCAAAGAAACGTCCAATAGTACACTTGAAAGGCACTATTTTGGAATTTTTGGAGAAAACTCTTGTTTTTTGCAGCGAAATAAAAAAGGCGACTTTTCGTGTCGTGTTTTTGGCAGTCATTATCGTCATTGCGTATTTCGGCACAGAAATCTGTATCAATGCCGCAGGTACAATTCCGCTGAGTTCTCAAATCTCGGTTTCACGGAATAATAGACCCAGTAACGCTTTAAATGAAGCACTTTTAGCCGAACCCGTGATGGCCGAAGAAATTCCGTCGGTTGCGGATGCGGATTGGGAAGCAGATTTTGCAATTGATCAGGACCAGGAATTGATCGAACTGCTGCGCAATGCCACCAAACATCAGCCTGTTTCTCCGCAATGGAAAGTCGTGCGTATGCGAGTTACGGCATACTGTACCTGTCCGATATGCTGCGGCAAGTTTTCCAATGGTCAGACCGCCAATCTGCATAAGGTTCGCCCGGGTGATAGGTTTGTCGCCGCCGATAAGCGGTTTGCCTTCGGCACTCAAATGATTATACCGGGATACAGCAGCGAACGAACGGTTGAGGTCAAAGACCGTGGACGACTGATTAAAGGTAACCGTCTGGATGTGTTTTTCAATAGCCATCGCACTGCGAAAAAATGGGGAACGCGATACCTCGACGTGCTGGTCAAAGAGAAACCGAAGCCGCGTTCGAAATAGCATCTGCTTTTGCAGTATTAATCATTTTCGGGATATCAATACCCAAGTTTTGCTGCTTCTTCTTCAAGGCCGTACCGCTTCATCTTCTTATACAGCGTAGTACGGTTGACATCCAGGGCTCTGGCGGTATCCTGACGATTCCAGTGATTGGCCTCCAGCGCCTTGCGAAGAATCACGCATTCGGAGTCTTCAATGGCTTTCTTCAGGCTTGTCCCGTGATACTCCTGTGCGGATTCGATATGCACTTTCTCACTCATCGCCGCGGGGAAGTCATCCTCATCAATAAACGGATTTTTACTCAGCAACACCGCCCGTTCAATCACATTTTCCAATTCACGGACATTGCCCGGCCAGGAATACCGCTGCAGACACTCCATTGCTTTTTCGCTAAAGCCGATTTTGCTGCGATTGTGTATACGGCAAAACTGCTTAAGGAAATGTTCGCTAAGCAATGGAATATCCACCACCCGATCCGCCAGCGTAGGAACATGAATCGTAACAACATTAATGCGGTAAAACAAATCCTCTCGGAATCGGCCAGCTTTGACCTCGGCAGCAAGATCGGTATTCGATGCCAAAATCACTCTTGAATCCACCGTTACTGTGCGATTGCTGCCAACCGGCTCCAATTGGCGTTCCTGAAGAACACGAAGCAGCTTGACCTGCATTGCCGGCGAGGCGCTGGAAATTTCATCAAGAAAAATCGTCCCGCCATTGGCGGCAAGAAACTTACCCTCTTTGTCGCGTATAGCCCCGGTAAAGGAACCTTTGACATGGCCGAACAGTTCGCTTTCCAACAGGGTCTCCGGCAGCGCCCCGCAACTAACTTCAACAAACGGCTTATCGCGCCGCGGCGAACGAAAATGAACCGCCCGCGCCAGCAGACTTTTTCCCGTACCGCTCGGCCCAGTCATCAGAATCGTTGTACGGCTGTCGGCAACCGCTTCAATCAGCTCAAAAATTCGGGACATTTTGTAATCCTGACTAACGATGTTTTCAAGCCTATAACGTTTTTCAAGCTGATCGCGCAATTGCTGATTTTCATCCATCAGTAATTGCTGCCGAACTGCACGCTCAACCGCCAGTCGAAGATCATCATCAATAATCGGTTTGGTCAGATAGTCGTATGCGCCTTTTTTAATGGCTTCCACGGCGCTTTCAATCGTACCATAGCCAGTGATTAAAATGACAACCGTACCGGTATAATTCTGGCGAATCTGCGACAGTAATTCGAACCCGTCACCATCAGGCAGATTGACGTCGCTGATAACAACGGCAAAACTCTGCTCCTGAAGCATTTGCCTGGCCTGAGCCTGCGAGCGAACGCCGCAAGCGGAATAACCCTCCATCTTCAGAAACTCACAAAGCGAATCCAAAATGATTGCATCGTCGTCAACAACAAGAATAGAACCTTTTTGCGTCATGGAAAATCCTTATGTTAAGACTGTGTCCGGAATAGAAACTGTAAAAAGAGTCCCCCCGCCCTGCGGCGAGTGGACGGAAATCGTCCCATGATATTTTTCAATCAAATCCTTGCAGATTGCCAGCCCAAGGCCGGAACCCCGACCGGACGATTTGGTGGTAAAGAACGGCTGAAAAATCATTTCACTGATTTCCGGTGGAACACCGGGGCCCGTATCCTGGAAATGAATCCGCCAGTCCGAATCCGTTCGTTCAATGGTAATCGTCAAGCCCCCTTTACCCTGCATCGCATCGGCGGCGTTTTTAATCAAATTATTAAACACCTGTAAAAGGCTGTCATTTCGCATTTTTGGAACAGGACCCTCGTACTGCCGAACAACCTTCACCGACAAACCGACAAGATGTGTATGCATCGCAGACAAGGAGTCTTCAACTATTTTATCAAGCGGCAGCATCTCCATTGCCTGATGTGTGCCGCGTGAAAATTCCAGCAACTCTGAAAGGATACTGACCATTCGCAAAAGCCCGTTGCGAGATTGAGCGAGAAACTCTTTTGCTTTATCAATATCCCCATGATCCAGGACGCGAACCGCCAAATTCAAATATCGAAGAATACCATCCATAGGATTATTCAATTCATGGGCGACCTTGCCGGCGATCTTACCGAGCGCAATGAGCCTTTCGGTCTGGATAGACTCATTTTCATAGGCAGTATCTTCGGTTACATCTTTAAGAATAATGGCGCCGCCTGTAATTTCGATTTCCGAATCTCGAACCGGACAGCAGGCGATATCAAAGTGTTTTGTATGCCGATTGCAGTGATACCGAACCGAATGAAATCGCACAATTTGCCCCTGATTCAGAACATCGGACAAAACCTGTCCCCAATCGATCTTAGATTCCGTACCAGTCGACAAACTGACATCTATTCGTTCGGTCAATTGAATCAGTTGTACTGCGGATTGAGTAGCGTATTGAACCCGACAATTTTTGTCGAATATAATAAACCCAATACTCAGACAATCCAATACAGGTAAAATTGCGGCGGCATGAGCCATATCTCCCTGATGAGCAACTTTTGTGTATTCTGTTGCTTTGTCACCACTTTGCACACTTTTTGAAGAAAAAGTTTCTGCCATGGCTTCTATCTAAGCAAAAAGATGACCAAAAGTCAACACTAATGATGCAATATCGCAACATTAATATTGTGGGATGTTTAAATTTTGTGTAAAAATCCATAAGTCCTATAAAATAATCAAGATATGTAGATAATAGGAGAAATTTTTTTAATTTTTTTAGACTCAATAGGTCGATAATGAGAAGAGTATTGTTTTAATTTAACATCGTTTTGTTAGAGTATTAGTTCGACAAATGGATATTGGAACTGATAGTTTTGATATAACTAATTTAAAAATAACATGTTAGAGATATACAATAAAAAGATATGAAATCGCAACAGATGGCACAAAAGTTGCTAAATTGTGTAGGAGTACGATAATGGTATCGTTGCATGGAGGCAGCACAATGGATTCGGAGAGAAGAAAACATAAACGAATACCGCTGAAATTTACGGTACTGTGCCAGAAAGTCGGGCTTTCGGATGGACGGCTATATTCTGGGAATACCGTCAATGTCAGCCCCGGCGGAATGTTGGTTGAAGTCAACCAACCCCATCTGCGCGACGGTGAATTAGTCAGCATAGAGATGACTGTTCCCCCTACTGAAGGGCTATTGGAGTACGGCGGTCGCTTTTCCAGTTACGCCCGTATCATCCGTGTCATCAATGACATCGATTCAACCCAATCTTGCTCGCTGGGAAATGTTATAGCAATGGAATTTTGCGAATCTCCGCGTCTTCGCGTTTAGTTTTCGCCATTGCGGTATTGACACAGGAAGTCAAGCGGATAGAATCCGTTTGTATGAGAATATTTTTTTCCTATATTGGCGTATTGTGCTTTTTTTTACCTCTCATTGGTTGTGCTGATCCTGCACTCCCTCAGGGAAGCAATCTTTCCAAAGACAGGTTAACAATTCAAGATTTGCAGCCTAACGATGTCCACCTGCTCCAGCCGCAGATTTTCTTTAATTGGGTGGAATTTGAAATCGGCATCGAGTTCATCCCGGACATCATAAAGAATTTCAATCAATTCTCATCTAAAAATATCCTTTTTCAAAATGCCTCACTCTATGAGCAAAATGGCATCTCCATTTTTGTTGGTAAATCCGGGCAAGGCCCCAGCCTGACGGAAGCACTGATTAAATTTGAAGCCAAATCCATAAAGCGAACGATGCTTATGACCCTCAGTCAGACGCCGGAGTTTTACTCCACCTCATCATTTCCAAACGGCAGCCTGATCTATTTTACATCGCCCACCAATCAAACAATATCACGAGAATACCCGTCGGGGCAATTTGGATTTACATTGACCGCAGCGTTAACCCTCAGGCGAGACCGCGTGGACATGGAGTGCAAGCCTGCTTTTATGCCCGCTATCCGATTATCGTATTACAAGGATAAGACCGCCAGCGACTATGATGCGACGAACTTGCCGCCGGGTCATTTTACGATACAGCTTACCGAAGGCGACTTTTTGATTTTTGCGCCAAACCGCAATTCACCCCTGACAACACTTGACAATGCCCTATTTAAACTCAGTGGGAAAAAAGACCGAACCCGCATTTACGTTCTCGTTCTGGCCAGGGTAGAGTATTAATACTGCTGCCGCCGGGTAAGATTACATGCTGCATCAGTAAGACCCACTTAAAAACAAAAAAAGAATCAGATACTCACGTTAGCCAACTGATCCTGTACTATCTTAACAGAAGCAATCTCTTCGGTGAAATCCACCGCTAATAAGGACTCTTCCTAGCGACCTGAACAGAAAAGGCTTAATTTTCGTATAATATTCTATAAAGTAGTATGAATAGTAGGTATAAAAATGCTCCAATTTATAGAAACATTTATAGTTGATTTTTGGGCCACAATCGTGGCGATGTCACCTTATCTGTTGCTCGGTTTTTTGGTTGCGGGTCTGTTGAGTGTATTTATTTCCGCTAAAACCGTCGAACAACATCTCGGCAAGCCGGGGTTTTTGTCAATTTTTAAGGCCGCAATACTGGGCGTCCCCTTGCCGTTATGTTCCTGCGGCGTTATCCCCGTATCTATGTCCCTATACAAACACGGAGCCAGCCGTGGAGCAACCATTGCATTTCTTCTTTCTACGCCCCAAACCGGCTTGGACAATATCTTTATCATTTATAGCCTTTTAGGACCTGTATTTGCCATATTCAGTCCTATTGTGGCAATGATTAGCGGTCTATTCGGCGGCACATTGGTCAGCCTGTTCGATAAACCGCAGGTACAGCAAAATCAATCCTGCCAGAAAGACTGTTGCAGCACCATAAAAAAAGAAAACCGTCTTCTAAAAGTTTTGCGTTATAGTTTTTTCATCCTGCCCGCGGATATCGGCAAAGCAATGCTGATCGGCCTGATTATTGCCGCATTTATCTCCATAACAATCCCCGACGACTTTTTCTCAAAATACCTGACGGTTGGCGGCGGATTACTGGCAATGGTCGTCATGATGGCCGTGGGTATCCCGATGTATGTCTGCTCTGCCGCTTCGGTTCCCATCGCCGCGGCTTTAATCGCAAAAGGACTAAATCCCGGCGCGGCAATGGTTTTTCTAATGACAGGGCCTGCGACGAATGCGGCCGCAATTACGACCTTATGGGCAACCCTGGGTCATAAAACGGCAATCTTATACCTCATTTCTGTTATTCTCAGCTCTTTTACGGCAGGTCTCATTCTGGATATGCTTTTCCGCGGCACTGCCAAAGAAGCTATCTGTGACCATAGCCAGATGTTCCCCGCCTGGATCGGGAATCTTTGCGCAATTCTGCTTCTTGCCATTCTTGGTTGGGCTATAGTCCGAAAATCTTTCGTAAAGAAATCGACATAACCCGAAAGCTGGTCTTATATTATCCTGATTTTACTTCCTGATAATTTCAGGATTTGATTGATATTTTTCTGCATCCCGTTTATTGTAAAAGGGCAAAATGCCGATAAGAATGTATGATTTTATGGGCTTTTAGGCAATTGAGTTATGGATAAATTTATACCTCTTACCGCCGGACAAATCGAAACACTGCGCAGCCAAGGCTGCCGGTCGCAGGATTGGTCTGTAATTCGAGTTGGCCCCCTATTTGAGACACAACGTGTCCATAACACAGTCTTTGAAGGACCTGTTATTATTTTAGGCTGGGACAGCGATCCCTCTTTTGGCGGAATCGAAAACGCACGGCTATGCAATTGTACCCTCGGTAAAAACATCTCTATTCGGAATGTCCGCAACGGCATCGCCAATTACATCATTGAAGACGATGTCATCATTGCGGATGTGTCACAAATTGAAGTTGTCGGCGATACCGCTTTTGGCAATGGCGTCAAAGCGGCGGTTGTCAATGAAAATGGCGGCCGGTCAATCCTCCTGCACAATCAACTGAGCGCTCAATCCGCGTATATCGCCGCATTCTATCGACACAGGCCGTCACTTTTAAACGCCCTTAACAAATTGATCCAAAAAGAGATTGATGCCGGCATAGCCGCAACGGGGCGAATTGAAAAAGGCGCAGCAATTACATCGTGCGGCACAATTCTTAATGTCCATATCGGCGCTGCAGCAACTCTGCAAGGCGCAAATCAACTGGAGAACGGCACGATTCTAAGCAGCTCCAAAGACCCATCTTTTGTCGGGCCGGGTGTAATTGCCAGAGATTTTATTTTCTGCGAAGGCTCGCGCGTCAG
>CAYTHV010000035.1:17499-24814 GCA_964437685.1 uncultured Pirellulales bacterium | reverse complement strand
CTGATTATCCGATACGCCAGCCAAAAAACAAGAGGGGTTTCACCGGACGCTCACGCATACTCCCACTTAGTCTTGTGCAAAGGGTACAAGATAGCATAATTTTAATCGAATTATATATTTGAGAGGAATGAAAGATGAAAAAATTAGTAGCGTTATTAGTGGTTTTAACAGCATCGATTGCCGCTCAGGCGGGAATAGAGATCACCGAGTGGATGTACAAAGGAACCAATGGAGAGTTCATTGAGCTGACAAACACCGGTTCGACCTCGATCAATATGGCCGGATGGAGTTTCAGCGATACGGACAAAACCCCCGGCGATGCAGATATTAGCGCATTGGGTATCGTCGCTCCGGGTGAATCGGTCATTTTAACAGAAACTGCCGCAGGAACATTCAGAACCGCATGGGGACTGTCGGCTTCACTAAAAATTATCGGCAGTAATACAAACAGCCAATTGGGACGTGCCGACGAAATTCATATTTACAATGGCTCAGCAGAAATCGATTCTCTGGTTTATGATGATCAGGCCGGTAAAGGCCCCAGAACCGAGAATAAAAGCTGCAATATCCCGGTGGCGGATTACAGTATAACTACCGCCAAAAATACATGGGCGCTCTCTTCGGTCGGCGATACGTTTGGTTCATGGAAATCATCAGGCAATGACATTGGAACTCCTGGTACCGCTGCCGTCCCCGAACCGGCAACGATGGTCATCCTGGGCCTTGGCAGTTTATTGTTGATTCGCAACCGCAGAGCATAACGTTGATTCCGATACACGAAGTAAAAGCGACTCTGCCGCCAAAAGGCGCTGAGTCGCTTTTTCATATAAACATAATTTTTGTGGAGATTTGAAATGAAAAAGACAGTATTGATGATGGGTTTTATCGTTGCCGCAGCCTCGACATTCGGGGCAGGTTTAATCATAAATGAATACAATGCGGTAGGTTCGGAAAAATGGCTGAACGCGACTACCTATGCGGGTTCTGCGAATGTGGATGCCTATTTTCAGGCGCTGGCGGACGGACAGTTTTCTGCAAAACTGACAGGAGTTCTTCCGAACGGCCGCATCCAGGGCAATGGCAGTGACTGGATTGAGCTGATCGTAACCCAGGATCATCTGGATATTCGCGGCTGGCAGATTCGCTGGGCTGAACTTGCGGCCAATGAAGCCAATGGAACGGACATCTGGTATGGCAGCGGAGCTATCGAACAGGGTATTCTCACGTTTTCGCAAGACCCGGTTTGGAGTGATTTGCGAAAAGGCACGATCATCACTCTTGTCGAAGAACAGACGCTCTATGTGGATACCGACAACGGCAACAGCACGTATAATGTCGCACCGAGTCAGGCCGAAGCGATTATTGATATGAGTACCGATTTAAGTTTCAACACGGCTGATGATGACTGGTGGATCAATGTAAATATACAGCAGGAAATGACAAAGGCAGATGCTGGCGACCGCCTTGTCACTTCGATTCACAATGTATCAGGACATCAGCAATGGGATTTTGGCGTAGGGAATGATAACTGGCAGGCACAAATCAATAAAGCCGATAGTACGCTGGAATGGGGTCCCGTGGGTGAACATCTGGCGCCGACAGGCTGGGGCGGCGGCGGAATCAATTCCACGGAAGCTGCCCGCGCCGAAAAAGATCCGTCCTCCGAAATCACCGGTGTGGACTTTGAAGACGCCGGCACAAGTTCTTTTGGAATGCCCAACCGCTGGGGAACGCCCGAAAAAGTACAGAGCTTTGGCGCCTTGAGAGCTTGGTATTATCTGCCGACAACCTGCCAGGAAGCCCTTGCTCTGGGATTCGGCAATCCTTTCGATGTCGTTGCGGATTGTTATGTCAATCTGGCGGATTTGGCAGTATTCGCACAGAATTGGCTCAAATGCATAAATCCAGCCGACCCCAACTGTGAAAAACCGTGGCTGCAATGATGAATTGAAACCATACATATATGCAAAACGGATTGGATATGAAGACAAAAAAACAAAAGAACGCAAAAGCATTCACACTGATTGAACTGCTCGTGGTCATTGCCATTATCGCTCTGCTGCTGGGTATTCTCATGCCGGGCTTGAACAAAGCCAGAATGTATGGCCGTGCGGTAGTCAGCATGTCCAATATGCGGCAATGGGGGATTGGCGCAATGATGTTTACCGATGAAAACAAGTCGAAATATCCGTGGGAAGGCAACAAAAACGATAATATGGGCGAAAACTTCAACCACAGCGACTGGTGGGCCAATGCGATTCCGCCCTATGTCGGACAGGAAACTTACCGGACGATTAGTGAACGTGCCGTCAAAAATAAAAGTTTCGTTCCGCTGCCTCCGGCGACAAATAGCATCTTCATTGATCCGGCGGCAAAATTTCCCGATAACTTTACCAAAAATGCCGTTGTTTTTTATGACCGAACATGGCCCGGCGGTTATGAATACCAGTTATTCTTTTGCTATGTCTGGAATTCCGAGATGAACAATGGACCAACCGCAAACATTCTCGACGACATTGAAAACGTCAAGGCAACCGATATCCGAAAAACCACGCAAACCGCTCTGATGCTGGAAATGAGAACCACCAGTAAAGAACTGGAAACCTCCGACTATCGGTATTATCGCGAAGCTGCCCTGCTCGGAAGACATCGCGGCGACTGGAAACGCATCGCCCGCAGGCATCTGGATGGAGCCCACATCGTCTTTTGTGACGGCCACGTCCAGCGTGTCAAATATGACTGGGCAACGGCCAATCGTCAGGGTTCCCGCGACCCCGATTACGCCGGCGGCGACTGGAATAAAAACGGCTTGATATGGAATGCGTTCGGACCGTCACTCAAATAAAAATCTGGTGTTAAGAATGCTTATGCGCCACAAGAACGGGCTTCATAAAACGGATCATCAACTGAACAAACAGGTCTGGCATATCGTCGGGTTATGCCTGTTAATCTGTACTGTCGCATCCGCCGAGATCATCAAATCGGCGACCTGTCCGATTCCCGAGCAAGCAAATGCGGAGATCATCGCGTACCACTCCGGTCTGAACCTGCTGCTCGCCACAGACACCGTCCGCCGCGGAATCAGTTTCTTTCAGCCCATGCTGGATAAATCCTCACCATCCATAACCTCTTTGGATACTTTTGTGCCGCTTCACCATGAACCGACCAGCGTTGCCGTTCATCCGTCGCTTCCGCTTGGGTTTTGCGTGATTTTGGATGAAGATCCTCATCGCAACGGACAACTGGTTATGTTCGATTTGCGCGTACAGAACAGGGGAAAAATAATTCAGACGCAGCCGCTTTGTACATGGCCAGATTCGATTGCAATCAGCGCTGATGGCGCATGGATGGTCGTTGCCAATGAAGCGGAAGGGGACGAACAGACAGCGGGTGAAATACTCTGCATCAGTCTGGCACATCTGGCCAATGATGACACGGCCTGGCAGCAGCCCTTAAATACACTGCGGCTGGGAGGATTGGAAGAAAGACTCAAAAAACCCATCGGTCAAATTGAACCTGAATATGTCTGCATCGAGCCGCAAAGCCGCTTAGCCGCCGTTAGTTGTCAGGAAAATGATGCGGTTGTTTTAGTGGATCTAAGGGGTATCCAGCCTTGTATTGACGGTACGATTTCTCTGCCCGACAGTTCGGAGCCGGATGGAGTTGCGCTCTTGGATGGAGTCCTGTCGCCGAATGGCGCCAAAGGTATTCTTTTAGGCATCGCCGAGGAAGGCCGCAAGAACACCGCCGGAAAAAGACAGGGGCAATCCGCCGCTTTTTATTGGATTGACCCTGACAATCCATCCGCCGCGGTCTTTTGCAGCCGCATTCAAATCTCCACGATCACAGGTCTTCCGGAAGGAACACGCTGTGATCCGGAGGGGATTGTTTTAAAACGAATGCATGATCGGGTTCTTGCTTTCATTGGACTGGAGCGGCTGGATAAAGTAGTCATCCTGGATGTAACGGACCTCGCCTCGCCCAGATATATTCATAGCTTTCAGACCGGCTCACGTCCTGAGGGAATTTTAACTATCGAAAACAACGACGCCCTGTTCATAATCACGGCAAATGAAGCCATGCAGAACGCCGGTTCGATAACGCTCGCCTGGATACCTGCAGCGCGATCATAAACTCTGTCGATATCGGCTTGGCGCAACGCCCAACTCCCGCAAAAACACCTTGCGCATCCAGTCGGTATTGGAAAATCCAACCGCCAGGGCAATATGCTTAATCGGCAGCGATGTACTCGTCAGTAAATGCTTGGCCCGCTCCACACGGCATCGCGTAATTTCCGCCCCGATAGAATGCCCCAGCGCCTGCCGAAATTTCCGCTCCAGCGTCCGCCGCGTTACCGGCAGTTGCCGCACAATATCATCCACCCGAAAATCACGATAGCTATGATTCCAAATCGCCTGCATCGCCTTCAGCACAACAGGATCGTCTATCGAATGCACGTAATCGGCCGGAATTACATTCTCTTGTGGATTCTGACGCAACTGCGCCCCCTCCATCGTCAGCGCCATCGCCTCCATCGCATAGGCGCTTAAAATACTCGAGTTTTCCGCCGGATGTGTCCGCACATAATTCAATATCTTCTCATAAATCGCAAGAAGTTCCTCCGTTTTTCCCACCGAAACCACCGCTTGCTTCGGATTAATCAGCCCCTTTTTCAGCAGACGGTACAACTGCTCCCCATTCCAACTGAGCCAGTACTCCTTCCACCCGCTGTCTTTGGACGGACGGTATCGGTGCCACAATCCCGGAAAAAGCAGAATCACATCGCCCGCCCGCACCGCAGTCTCTTTAGTCTTGGCCGATTCAAATACACCTTCTCCCTCCGCAATAAGGAGAATCTGATACTCAGGAAGAATTCGACCTATTTCCCAGTTGAAATTATACACATCTGGATGCCCTTCCGGCGGATACGGCATCCCAGCCGGGATAGACGCAACACCCACACCCGTCAAATAAATATCCCATGGGATATTGCTCTCATTAATAGGAAGATAGGCAAAATAATTCTCAACGTTTCTGCCTTTTTCAATACTGTCAGCTTGCATCGCCATAATTCAGGATTATATCCATCGGTTTTACACTTGCAAACAAAAAATGTCGCAATAATATGGTGCTATGTCGCAATAAGAGGTTGATGTTTGACCATCACTGACATATACTCATCCCAGCAAAAATAGACTGTCTCTTTGAAAGGAGTTTTTTTGGATATTCTTCAAACAATTACGGATTTGTCACACGAGTTTGGAACCACCGACTACGTTCGCGGCGGCGGCGGCAACACCTCCTGCAAAAACGAACAAACCCTCTGGGTCAAGCCCTCGGGAACAACTCTTTCGACTTTAACCCCGCAGACCTTTGTCGCCTTGGATAGAAAAAAACTCTCCGAGCTGTTCCAGATCAAAACACCTGCGGAGGCCTCCTCGCGTGAAGCTCTGGTAAAAGAGAAAATGGAAAACGCGACCTTGCCGGAAACCCCCGGCCGCGCATCCGTCGAAGCCCCTCTTCACGATTCACTCAGCGCCCGCTATGTCGTCCACACGCATCCGTCTGTCGTCAACGGCCTGACCTGCGCAAAAAATGCCGCGGCAGTCTGCAGAGAGCTTTTTCCTTTGGCGCTATGGATAGACTATATCGACCCCGGCTACACCCTCTGCATGCGTGTCCGGCAGGAAATTCAAAATTACAAACAGAAAAACGGCTGTGAACCCAGCCTGATTTTCCTGAAAAATCACGGCATCTTCGTCGCCGCCAATAGTCCCGAAGAAATTCGCGTCCTCTACGCCGAGGTCATGACCAAACTGAAAGCACAATACAAAAAAGCCGGCATTTCGCTAACCCTTGAAATCGGCCCGATGCCCGACGACAAAAAGCTCGAGCAGGACAAACAGACAATCTGCCGCGCCATGCAGAATCCCGATGTATTCGTCGCCGCAAGCGGCTCATTTGACTTTGCGACCGGCCCTATCTCGCCGGACCACATTGTCTATTCCAAATCATTCCCCTTCGTCGGAACCCCAACCGCGGAAGCGGTTTCACAATTTAAATCCAAACACGGATACCAGCCTTACGTCATCGCGTTTAACAATACCGTCTTCGGCGTTGCGACAAATAAAAAGAGCGCAACACTGGCTCTTGAGCTGGCGCAGGATGGCGCGACAGTCAAAAAACTCGCACAGGCCTTTGGCGGCATCGACTATATGACCGACCAGGCACGCGGATTTATCGAAAACTGGGAAGTCGAATCGTACCGAAAAAAACAAATGGAAAATGAATAACAGGGAAATGGATATGAGTTCTGTTCATGCGTACGCAGCAATCGATTTAGGCGCCGAAAGCGGGCGCGTCGTCAAAGGAATCCTGACCGATGGCAAACTCCGGCTTGAAGAAATTAACCGGTTTCCCAATGGCATGGTTCCCATTCACGACCATTACTATTGGAATATGATTCGCCTCTACGAATCAATGGTGGAAGCCTTCAAAATATGCGGCCGTTCGGACATCCCCATTGAAAGTGTCGGCGTCGATTCCTGGGGCGTCGATTTTTCCCTGCTGGCCGAAGATGGTTCGCTGATGGGCCTGCCCGTCGCCTATCGCGACAGCCGCACGGATGGCATGATGGAACTGCTCGCCAAACGCATCCCCGCCGAAAAAATCTACGAAAAAACAGGCATTGCCTTTATGAAATTCAATTCTATCTACCAGCTTTTGGCAATGGCCGAGCAAAAGAGTCTGGCTCTCAAAAACGCCAAACACTTCCTGATGACGCCGGATTATTTCCATTATCTGTTCACCGGGAAAATCACCAACGAATACACCCAGGCCTCAACTTCGCAGGGAGTCAACCTCAAGACCAAAACCTGGGATACGGACATCTTCAAAGCCATCGGCGTTTCCACAGACATCATGCACAACCTCATCACACCCGGAACCGTCATCGGCACACTCAATGAGCAATTGCAGACAATTACCGGCTTAGGCCCTGTCCCCGTCGTCGCCCCCGGCACACACGACACCGCCTCCGCAGTCGCCGCCGTCCCCGCCGAAGGCAAAAACTGGGCATACATCAGTTCCGGCACATGGTCGCTGATGGGCATCGAAGCGGACAAACCCATGTCCACGCAAAAAGCCTTTGAATACAATTTCACCAATGAAGGCGGCGTATGCAATACCATCCGCTTCCTGAAAAACATCATGGGATTGTGGCTCGTTCAGCGTTGCCGCGCGGCATTCGGCGACAATATGGATTACGGCGCACTGACTCAACTGGCCGCGGAATCCCCCGCGTTTGTCAGCCTGA
>CAYTHV010000035.1:0-17489 GCA_964437685.1 uncultured Pirellulales bacterium | reverse complement strand
GCCTGATTGATCCCGACCGGGACGCCTTTATGAATCCGCTCTCCATGACCGACGCGATTGCCGACTTCTGCAAAAAAACCGGCCAGCCCGTCCCGAACAGTAAAGGCGCATTTGTCCGCTGCTGTCTGGAAAGTCTTGCGATGCAGTATCGCCTCGTGCTGATGCAGCTCCATGAAATCTACAATACCCAGTTCGACAAAATCCACATCGTCGGCGGCGGCAGCCGTAACGAATTCCTCAACCAGCTTACCGCTGATGCCACCGGCGCAGCGGTCGTTACAGGTCCCGTCGAAGCAACCGTCATCGGCAATATCGCCATGCAGGCCATCGGATTAGGCCACATTGCCTCGCTGTCCGAAGCTCGAAAGATGATCCGCAATTCGTTCGAACTCCAGACCTATACCCCGCGCAACACCGCACAGTGGGATAAACCCTTTGACCGATTCCTGAAACTAAAAAAAGCATAATCCAGCATAGGAGATTTTAAATAATGAATAAAAAGAATATCGAACAGATGTACGCCCTTGCAAAAGAGCAGTATGCTGTAATCGGCATCGACGTTGACAAGGCGTTAGCGGCGCTGGAACGCATCCCCGTCGCGATGCACTGCTGGCAGGGCGACGATGTCGGCGGCTTCGAAAAAACAGGCATGGAACTGTCCGGCGGCATTCAAGCCACAGGCAACTATCCCGGCAAAGCCCGCACCATCGACGAACTGCGCTGTGACATCGAAAAAGCACTCTCCCTGATTCCCGGCAAGCATCGTCTCAGCGTTCACGCGTGCTACCTCGACAACAGCGGCAAATTCGTGGATCGCAACCAGATCGAGCCAAAACATTTCCAAAGCTGGATCGACTGGGCCAAAGGCAGACTGCACGGATTGGATTTTAATCCGACCTATTTTTCCCATCCCAAAGCAGCCGACGGCTTTACCTTAAGCCATCCCGACAAAGGCATCCGCGCATTCTGGGTTGAGCACGGCATCGCCTGCCGCAAGATCGGCGCTGAAATCGGCAAACAGCTCGGCACCACCACCGTCACCAACGTCTGGATTCCCGACAGCTACAAAGACATTCCGGCGGATCGTTTAAGCCCTCGTCAAAGACTGGCCGACTCGCTCGACAAAATCTTCGCCGACAAAATTGATCCCAAACTTCATCTTGACGCCGTCGAATCCAAATTGTTCGGCATCGGTGCCGAAAGCTACACCACCGGCTCGCATGAATTTTACATGGGCTATGCCGTCTCACGGCAAAAGTTGCTCTGCCTTGACGCGGGACACTTCCACCCGACTGAAGTGATTTCCGAAAAAATCGCATCCGTATTGATGTTCTGCCCCGGCCTGCTGCTGCATGTCAGTCGCCCCGTCCGCTGGGACAGCGACCACGTCGTCATTCTTGATGATGAACTCCAGACCATCGCCAAAGAAATCATCCGCAGCGGCATGCTCGACAAAATCCACATCGGGCTGGACTACTTCGATGCCAGCATCAATCGCATCGCCGCCTGGGTCATCGGAATGCGTAATGTCGTCAAGGCATTGCTCATCGCCCTGCTTGAGCCGTATGATGCTCTCAAGAAAGCGGAATTGCAGGCCGACTTTACCAGCCGCCTGGCCATGCTCGAAGAAGGCAAGACCCTGCCGTGGACCGCGGTGTGGGATTATTATTGTGCCAAACACAACATCCCAACCGGCCTGGATTGGCTCAGCGATGTCAAAAAATACGAAAAAGACGTCCTGAGCAAACGCGCATAAACAACGCGGTTTTCAAAAAGATACAGGGCGAACCTCGGCGTTCACCCTTTTTGTTTCATTGCCAACCGTAGGGGCAGGTTTAAAACCTGCCCTTTTTTATTCACAGTGCCGCTGCGAGTTCAAGCTTCTGCTTGTTAAACAGCCCAATCCCCACCCAGCTTCATAAATTCTTGTTTCCACCGAATAAAGTGCATGACCCTTTTTTAACCGAAACGTCCTCAATTCCTTCCCGTACCAAGGTCTTTATAAAAACAAACCCGGTACAGATACACCGCAAAGACCGCCCATATAAAAACCAAAAGTAATCCCGCATAGTTTTGCATAAAAAATCGGAATGATTCATATCTCATTACGACCATCAAAAATGGGAACAATGCCCCACAGAAAACAGCTAAAAGGGCAGGCTTATTTCCAAAAAGCAAACGAAGCATGATCATCACCGGCACAACACCCGCAAATATCGGCCAAAGTTGCCAATTGAAAGCATGAAACGGAAAATTCTGCCTATCAAAATGAATAACGGGCATAATCATCGCCAAAAATCGCATCCCCATAAATATAAGAAAAATTAGCCCCAGCCCGACCGCAATCTGAATCAGCAAGGATACAATCGTCGAGACATACCGTTCCATCCGTCCACGAATCAGCAATAATGTCGAATGTACCTGTAAATCAAACCCGGAAAAAATCATGGCCAGGATGATCCACACCATAAAGTCAAGCATCTGTTCAGGATAATATCCAAAAACACAAGCCATTCCTAAAAAGGCCAATAAGTTTAAGCCGCGATTTTTCAGGGTTACTAAAATCACCGGCCCGACAGATTGGTACACCATGCCACTGATAATGGCATAAATCGGCATTGACCTGCACTTCCTGATAATCTCCAAAAAAATAAACCCAAGAGAATCAACCGTTTTATCGACAGATTCCACAATTCCGTCAAATCGTTTCTGTTTGAGTTTCCGTATCTGTTTTGTATGAAAAGCGGTACTTAGCCCTACATAATTTATACCACAAAACTTTCTATCAATATGCCTGCTTCCGCAAAAACGCCATGTTAGATAGCTCACCAATCCCCAAACAATAACCAAGCCCACAACCACTTCTGGGTAGAGCAGAAAACTTGAATCCCATCCTGAAGTATGACGTCCGAAAAACGGGGTGAAGGCTATCAGCAAAAAAGACATTCGAGAAAACACCTCTGCTGCACAAGACAGAAACGCTGCAACCCAAAACAGTATACCGGAGCATGAAAATATAATCACGCCAAAATAAAGTTGCTCCATTGGATCGGCTGTCTTAGTTAAGCCAGCCGATATACCAAGAAGCAAAGACCATATTAGATTAATTACCAACAACGTGTTACTCGATATGGTGCAGTGTCTGGGAAGACAGAAAGCAAATGGTTTATTGCGAATCTCCAACTGATATCTTGCGACAAAGCCACAATATACAAATAGCCAAAGTACAAATATAAGCCATGGGGAGCTTTTCTCGCCACAAAAAGCCATGATCATTGCAAATGAAATAAAAACCATTGAAGTTAACAAGAGAAGCATAAATGGTCTTCGCCAGTAATGTGATAAATTAGCTAATAAAAGTCGCATTAGTCGTCTCCTTTATCGCACTGTCAGTGCGTACAATTCTTCCAGATCCAATCGGCGAATTTCTGCACGGCAGGCAATCTGCTCGGCCTGTTTCATCACTGCCGCCGCATCCGCATTCCGTAAGACAAGCGAGGCCTGCGAGCCATTCCGCTTGCAATCCACAACGTCCCGAAATGGCAGTGCTTGCGGCAGCGTCCCGCCGACCGCCGTCAGCGTAACCCGACAATATTCTTCCTGCAAGACATCCAGCCCGCAATCCCGCAAAATCCGCCCTTTATCCATAATCACGATATGGTCAATGATTTTTTCAATATCGCTGAGAATATGCGACGAAATCAGAATCGTCCGATTTTCCTTCTGAATCATCTCCAACATCAGATTGAGAAACTGCCTTCGCGCCAGCGGATCCAGCGCCGACGCCGGCTCATCCAAAATCAGCAACTCCGGCTCAAAACCGATGGCCAGCAAGATCGCCAGTTTCTGCCGCTGCCCCGGCGACAGCGTCCCGACACGGTCTTTAAGATTCAAATCAAAATCGTGCACATAGCGAATCTCTAAATCCTTGTTCCATGTCTCGTAGTACGCACAGACATACCGAATGAGCTGCCCGACATTCATCCAGTCCAGCAATTCGCCCTCCTGATGCACATAGCCAAGTCGCGCCAATTCTTTCGGCCCCAGCTTTTTCGCCTCAACGCCAAGCGTCGTACACGTCCCCTCATCCGGTAGATACAGCCCGATGATATGCCGCAAAAGCGTACTTTTACCCGCGCCATTGGAGCCGACCAAGCCGATAATCCCGCCCGCCGTAACCTCCAGATTCACGCCGTCCAATGCCTTGATCTTGCTAAACCACTTGGAAACCTGTTTGATTTGAACCATCGTGTTTTGCATATTACCTCTCCATCTTCACTTGAAATTTCTCGTATTCCTTTTTAATCGCTTCTGCCGCCTCATTTTGACTTAGGCCCATCTGTACCGCCGCCGAGGCAGCCTTGCCCATCAGTTCTTCCAGAATCTCCCGGCTGTGCTGCGCCTTGAGCTTGTCGGAAATCCGGGCGATAAACAGCCCAACCCCCCGCCGTCGCTCCAGAAAGCCCTCCGTTTCCAATAGACTATAAGCCTTACTGACCGTCATTGGGTTAACCTTCAGACGCTCAGCTAAGTCACGTACCGATTCGATCTGTTGCCCTTCCGGCAAGCTGCCGGCCAAAACCAGCCGCTGCACCTGCAAAACGACCTGCCGATAAATCGGAACTCCACTACGGAAATCAATATCTAAAATCATCTTTTCAATCCCTGTATTACTGTATTACTTTCATAATACACATGATACAAAAAAAATCAATCCTTTTTTTAGAAATTTCAAGAAACAAAATAAGCTTGCCACCTCCCGGCAGCCGCCGTAAGCGGCCAAACTCTGTACCGCCTTCGACGGCTGCCCAAATTCGCCCATATGTAAATCTTTTCTACCTAATAAAAGGGTAGAAAGTGTTGGGGTAAGTCGGATATTCACTCCACTGGCCTCTGGGACCGAACATCGTAAGTAAAATCAGCAAAGCAATGAACGCGATCGCAGAGATTACAGCCCAAAACACAGGGCTAACGAACAGATGTTTCATTCGGGGTTTCAGTTCTTCCCAGTGGAGTCCATGAATTTCGTGCATTGGATTGTGTATATGTAACATACGCATAGTTTTATCCTCCGTATAAACGTTACTTTTCTATTGTTTATACGTTCGGGTTATGCCAATGTTTGCTGAGGAATGGTGAAACTTTCAAAATCAAATATAAAGGGTCTTTTTTTGCTTATATGTATATTACGGAACAAGGAAGATGTCATTTTTGTCGGCTGGGGTTTCGGTGCCTGTATAAGTATTCACGCCGCGAAGGGTGAAAATATCATCGTCATTGACCATACGCTGTTTTACAAAAACCACACTGCCGTCACTATAAAGGACATTCTGGCCGCGGCCGGAATGATTCGGACTGCTCATTTTTTTAAGCTGCTCGGAGAGAACCACTTTTTCCGGCTCGCTGAGTATATTGTACATCGTGTTGCCGCACTTTGGAATCCGTCGAAAAATCGGATTCATATCGCCCATAATGATTTGTTTTGAACGATTTTGCATTGGGGCGGTTTTGTCGCAGATGATCATAAAACTGTAACTGATGTGATTGCGGGAGGGGAAATCATTGAGTTGCTGGAGAAGTTCGGGTGTAACAGGGATGCCGGTTTTATGGCCGGCACAAATAAAGTCCTGGGGCTTGGCGTAGTTTTGCTTGAGCAATTGCCAGGCAAGCCGTGTATTAGACTGAGCATTCTGACTTTGGTCGCCAATCCTCCACCAAGGCGATCCGGCAGCCAGTTTAACAGAAGCAAGATTTTCATTGTCACCCATAAACTGGCTCAGTGCCTGACCAACCGAACGCATACTGTTAGTACACAATGTTGCCTGCTCGCGGTGGCGCATCCCGGACGTAACCGGGAATACCACGCCGGCAACCAGAATAATCGCCGCCGCTACGGCTGCAATCTCATAAAATCGGCGCAAAAACAACCCGGTTCGCGGAAGAGTTTCAGGCAAACCCAATCTTGTTTTTTCGGATTTTCGCCGTTCAATTTCAAGCAAATGCTGAAGCATTAATGGAGATTCAGTCCGCTCTATCGCATTCGACGAAGCAGCTAATTTAAGACGTGCAAGGGTTAATTCGGCAAGATTATCGGGGCATGGTTCATATTTGAGTGCATCAAGCTCGGTTAGGGCTTCATGGAAACCATCATAAAGACGTGCTGCTTCGCTATTAGAAGCTATTAAATCACGCCCACGTACCACTTCTTCATCTGTCGCGCAACGGAAATAAAAGTCCAATATCAATTGCTGCTCTTCTTGATTTAGCCTCATTATGCCACTTCCATTAAAATACACACTGGATCAAATTTGCCTTACGCCTTTCGAGTTTAATCCCTTATTCAAGACACAAACGGCATCATCCTGCGCCGTCCCCTTTATTGGATGCTTTCCACTTTTTCATAAAATGCGTGACTGCTGTATGCAATCTACTTTTTACCGTCCCTATAGGAATACTGAGCATCTCAGACATATGTTTGTAAGAAAATTGTTCAAAATACGCTAAAAGTAAAATTTCTCTCAAATTATCCGGCATAGCCGCTATAATCTGACGTACACGGGCGGCAGTTTCGGTGCTGCTGGCCTCATCATCCGGCGTGGTCTCATAACTCGCCAGAATGTTGACAACCTCATCTACTGATACATCCCCCGCATCGGCCATTGTTCCCATGCTCATAGTTGATTGCCTCTGCATCTTGCGTAGGGCGTCTTTAGCCTTGTTGGCAGCAATGGTAAACAGCCAGGGACGGAGCGGACGCTCGATATCGAAGCTGTCCCGGCTGGTATAAAGCTGAAGAAACGTCTCCTGAAAGACATCCTCTATGATGTCCTGCTGACTGACAAACCGGCGTAAAAAGGAGTAAAGAGGATTTTTATATCGGTTAATAATCTCACGAAATGCAGCCTCTTCGCCCTTCCGGTACAAGTCCAGAAGTTCCGAATCACTGGCGGTCTCCAACGCTGATTTTGGCTTCGTTTCGTTTATATCCATTGCATTACCCAATTTATCCAATTACTTATAGGGAAACCCTATTATACCCCATAAAATTACGAAGGAAATTGAATTTTTTTGGTTTTTGGGGTCGTTCCTTAATTTTAAATTGCAAATCTTATATTTCATACCAAAAGAGTCGCCAAATTGGGTTCGTTTTGAAAAACGGCCGAGAATGGGCCACACGACCAGTTCGGATAACGTACAATATTTTTCGCACATTATTATCGGTCGTGCAAACTTGTCCTCACGAAAGTGGGGAAAAGCCCTCAATCTGGTCGATGGCATAGTGGAAATGAACAAAACCATGTGGCAAAAAAACAAAATGAACCCATTTTGGGCAAGCACAGGGGCTTGCTCCTACTCCGAACTCCGAACTATGAACTCCGAACTTTTTTCAAAACGAACCCAATCCTTGACAGTTTGGGCCTAAAAACATAGGATAGTGTGTTTCGTTCTATAAAAAGGATAAAATATGTCGGATTCTGAAAAGAAAAGTTATAAAGATACGCTTCAATTGCCGCAGACGAGTTTTGCGATGAAAGCCAACCTGGTTCAGCGTGAGCCGCAGCAGCGCAAGGACTGGGAGAAACAAGATATATATAATCTGATTCTCAAGAGTCGGGACGGCAAGCCGCAGTATATTCTGCATGACGGCCCGCCGTATGCCAACGGCGATATCCACATGGGACACGTGATCAACAAGGTTCTCAAGGATTTCGTCATCAAATACAAGACGATGTGCGGGTTTCAGTCGCCATATATCCCGGGCTGGGATTGCCACGGACTGCCGATTGAGGTTAAGGTCATGGCCGAGTTGGGCGACAGCGCCAAGACCATGAGCAAGACCGAGATTCGCAAGCACTGCCAGAAATACGCCTCGAAATATGTCAAGCTGCAAACGACGCAGTTTAAGTCGCTGGGCATCTTCGGCGATTTTGAAAATCCGTACCTGACGCTTAAGCCCCAGTACGAAAAAGGCATTCTTGAGATTTTCGCCGAGCTGGTCGGCAACGGCATCGTCTATAAACAGCTTAAACCGATTCACTGGTCGGTCGGCTGCGAAACCGCGCTGGCCGATGCGGAACTGGAATACAAGGATATCGCCTCGCCAAGCGTGTTTGTCAATTTCCCGATGGATGAAGCTTCCGCGGCCAAGGCAAAATCACTGCTGGGGCTAAGCGATGCCGGACGGATGTGCTTTATGATCTGGACGACCACGCCCTGGACACTGGTGGCGAATTTGGCCGTGGTATTACACCCCCGATTGGAATACGTCGGACTTACGTATGCCAAAGATGGACAGAAATTCACTTCGATTGTCGCTAAAAGCCGGCTCGAAGCGGTCATCAAAGCCGCTGGTCTGGAAGAAGGACAATACACCGTCAGCAAATCCGCCGCAGGCGAATCATTTAAGGGCCTGCGATATGTCCATCCGTATGTGGAAAAGAACCCAACGGAAAAAGATTGCTGGTTTGCGATCAATGCCGAGTTCGTAACCACCGAAGACGGCACAGGTGTCGTTCATAGCGCACCGGGGCACGGCGTAGAGGACTATCAATCCGGAATGGTCAACGGACTGGCGATCTATTCGCCGGTTAAGGACAACGGCTGTTACGATGATACGGTTCCGCAATGGCTGCGAGGCAAAAATGTCCTGAAAGTGGATTCCGAAGTCAACGACCACCTCCGCAAACTGGGCCTGCTGGTTCACGAAGAAAAAATAATTCACAGCTACCCCCATTGCTGGCGAAGCCGTATGCCGGTCATCTTCCGTGCCACCGAACAATGGTTTATCAGTGTTGACAAACCCGTGGCCAAATTCGGCAAGTGCCTGCGGGATATGGCTCTTGAGCAAATTGGTAATGTTCGATGGATTCCCGGCTGGGGCGAAAAACGCCTCCGCGGAATGCTCGAAAGCCGACCCGATTGGTGTATCAGCCGTCAGCGCGTCTGGGGCTTGCCAATCCCGGCATTTATTAACAGCAATGGCGATGTGCTGCTGACCAAAGAATCAGTATCTGCTGTTGCCCGGCATATCGGACAAAAAGGTTCCAACGCATGGTTCACCGATTCGCCGCAGGAAATCCTGGGCGCTGACTTCGCCCTGCCTGCGGGATTTGCGTGGGATGACCTTAAGAAAGAAGAAAATATTTTCGATGTGTGGTTTGAGTCCGGATGCAGTTGGCACGCGGTGGCGGCCAATGCGGGCTGGTCTGTGCCGGTGGATTTATATCTGGAAGGCTCCGATCAGCATCGCGGCTGGTTCCAGCTTTCGCTGCTGCCGGCGCTGGGAGCCATTGGCAAAGCTCCATTTAAAGCAGTTCTCACACACGGCTTTACCGTCGATGACAAAGGAATGAAGCAATCCAAATCCGCGGGCAACTACGTCAGCGCATTGGAAGAAATCAATAAATATGGCGCCGACATCCTGCGGCTGTGGGTTGCCAGCGTCAATTATCAGGAAGATATGCGGTGCAGCGATGAGCTGATTGGCCGCCTGCAGGAAGCCTACCGTAAGATTCGCAATACCATCCGTTATCTGCTGGGCAGTATCGATGGGTTTATTCCCGCCGAACATAGCGTTGAATATAACCAGATGCTGCCGATTGACCGCTGGGCGGTTGAGAAACTGGCCGAGCTAACCGAGCAGGTTCACGCCGCTTATGAAGAATTCGCGTTCCACCGAGCCTTTACGCTGATTTATAATTTCTGCACCGTTGAGATGAGCAGTATCTATATGGATGTGCTGAAAGACCGGATGTACTGCGATGGCAAGACGAGCCTGTCCCGGCGCAGCGGACAAACCGCGATGTACCAGACGCTGGACGCGATCACGCGGCTGCTGACCCCGATTTTGGCGCATACCGCCGAGGAAACCTGGGCGGCAATGCTATATAAATCGCAGGATGTTTCGAGCATTCATCTGGCGACGATGCCGCAGCCGTCGGCGGGAATTGATTACGCCGGTAATGCCCCGATGTGGGATAAAGTCATGACCCTGCGAGACGAAGTGCTGAAAGCTCTTGAAGAACTGCGTAAAAATGAGACTATCGGAAGCAATCAGGAAGCCAGCGTAAACATTACGCTGAATGATGAACAGTTAATATCCTCTATCCGGAAACTTGGGTTAGAAAACTTCGCCTCGTTGTGCATTACCAGTGAAGTTACCCTTGAACATGGAAATGAGATAAAAGTTGTCGCCAAAAAGAGCAGCTATGCCAAATGCCAGCGATGCTGGAATTATCGCCCGACTGTAGGCAAAATTAGCGGGCACGAAGACCTTTGCGACCGCTGTGCCGAAGTGGTGCAGGAACTGAAATAAGTCTTATAAAATCACAAAAAATTAGATTTACCAAGAACTCCAAAGAGAGCTGACTGGCAACGTCAGGAGATTTTTCCAAAACGGCACTATCTCCGATTCCGAATAAAGAACAATGCCTCGCACAAATCGATCGTGGCCGCCCGAATCGGTCAAAGACACGTATTGCTCTGACAATAGCACATCAGTCCTATTCTGGGGTTCTTGCGTTCTTTATCCTACATATCCTGTCGAAAAAATTAAATCTGTGCCATCTGCGTAATCTGCGGTTCCCATTTAAGATATGCAATATCCGACAAACTTTTTCCGCTTACAAAAAAATCAAAAAAGTCACAAAATTTTTTACCTTTTTCCCGGCCAATACTTACAAAACCCGAACACCTAAAAAATCCCAAAAAATAATTCATAAGTCCCATTTTCGCCCCTATATATGGAGGGACCGTTTTCCTCCGGCGGATTTCCCGGAAAACGGGGGCTCCGGGTGGCACCTTCAAGCCGCAGGCTTGTGGGTGCCGTGATCAAACAAGTAAATAAGGGCAAAAAGGAGGAATATAGGAATGAAAGAATACAAGAATAAATTAAGCCACAATTCCAGCATTCTACAATCTAAAATTGCAAAACGAACCCATTTTGAAAAATTCAGGAGTCCATCAATCTACAATTTCCAATTTACAATATACAATTTACAAAACGAACCCAATTTCCCGACCCCACCAATCTAAAATCTACAATCTAAAATTGCAAAACGAACCCAATTTGTCGCTGTCTGATATCTGGTATCTGGCATCCCCTATAAAGATTGACACTTTAACTCGAATGCCGGATAATACGGCCATGGAAAGGAATCCCAATGAAAGTCGCTACATTTAACGTCAATTCCATACGCAGCCGGGCGGAGGTGCTTGTTCCGTGGCTGGCCGAGCATCGTCCGCAGGTGCTTTGTGTGCAGGAAACCAAAGTCCAGGATGATGAATTTCCGTTGGATGCCTTTGCAGACACCGGCTACCACATCGTTTTTGCCGGGCAGAAAAAATACAATGGCGTGGCGATTTTCAGCGACCAGCCGATAGAAAAAGCTGAGACTTTCTTGCCCGAAGATCAGGCCAAAGAAGCTCGATTCCTAAAAATCACGCATAATAATGTCCAGATTATAAACACCTACATTCCGCAGGGACAATCTCGGGATAGTGAGAAATTCCAATACAAACTGAAGTGGTTTTCTGACCTGCTTGTCTATTTTAACAAAACCTGCCGCCCCAACCAGCCGATAATATGGATGGGTGACTTGAATGTCGCCCTTGATGACCGGGACGTCCATGACCCCAAAAAGCTTTGGGGAGACGTCTGTTTTTGCCAGGAAGTGCAGGATGCGTTAAATGCGTTAGTCCGATGGGGTTTTGTGGATGTATTTCGCCGGTTTCATCCGGAACCGGAGCAGTACAGTTTTTGGGACTACCGTGTCCCGAACGGATTCAAACGGAATATCGGATGGCGTCTGGACTATATTATGGCGACCGCCCCGCTGGCGCAGCGATGCACCGACTGCCGGATTGACAAAACGCTCCGCGGGATGGACAAACCGAGTGACCACACCCCGGTTATCGCGGAATTCGGCGTATAAAAAAATGCCGACGACAAGATGGGTAATTGCCTTGATTTTTTTGTTTGATACGGTATAGTTCCCCGTTCGTCAAAAAAAAGTATGCAGTAATCACAGGCGTAATGGAATAATGGCCGCAATATCGTCAATAACGTATGAAGAATTTGCCCGACTTATCGGACGACGGGCTCAGACATTGCTCAAAGCCGCCAGCTTCCTGGTCGCTCAGCATCAGAGCCATTGCGGAAGACTGACGCGTCCCCTGCTTGGCGAACTTTTGGCGCAATCCTCACAGGTCGAAGAGCTGCTCGACTCCTACGGCGCACGCAACAACAGCCAGTGGGCAGGCTTCCGTTCGATGACCGCGGCGATCAAATTGTTTTCTAATGTCGGCTATGAACTGCTGCACATTCAACATTCCATTCCGGCTTATCGCCTGCTGGCCGTCGAACAGGATTTCAATATCGGCACGCAGAAAGCCATCGATTTTGTCGAAAATATTTTATACCGTGCCACTGAACGGATGCTTCAGGAATCGGCATGGCTGCATATTCCGATTCCTCACATGATCCCAACAGCGGATGTCTATATGGAATCGCTTCCGGGCGGCAGACTGCCTCACGACCTGGCGATTCGCAAACTTGAAACGGTAAGCAATACCGTAACACTGCTGGCAACGGCATTCCTGAATCTTGCCGCCGAATGCAAACATGCCCTGCCTCGCAATCCATCTCTTGCGCCGGAATATGTCTCCGACCAGACAGGACCTATCAGCGAAGAAAAACTCCGTTCGCTGGAACTGCGGTTTCACAACCTGCAATCCCTGTATGATACGTACGTCTCGACGACGGAAACGGAAGTGCTGGACAAAGATTTGCCGGTGCTGCGCGGACATATCAGCGTCGTCCTGCACCTGCTGAGAACCGCCCGTGACTTCGCGCATTATTATGAACGGCACGCCAGCTCCAGCGCCCTGTATGTCCCCGGAGCCAAGCGATTGGCCGAACCGGAAAAACTGTTGGAAACGCTGTTGCAGTATTCCATTTGTTTTGTCGGCCAGTTTTTGACCTGTGCTGAATTATTGTGCCAGAATATGCTGCGGCGTTATACAGAAAATACGCGGATTGAAGTCCGTGTGCCGCCCTATCGCGGTTTTCATGTCCGGCCTTCCACGCTGATTTCCAAACTGGTCTTGCATTACGGCAGTGAAGTACGGATGGAAATGGAAGGCGAAACGTATGACGCCCGGTCGCCGCTGGATTTATTCCGCGCCAATGAAAAAATCAACGCCCGCAAACGCCGCTCACTCGCGGCGGAAATCGTCCGGCTCAGCCTGGTACCGAATACCACGCTGAATACCGACGCCAAGACGCTGGTACGAAGCATAATTATGACACTGGCCGACTACGGCAAAGTGATTATCTATGAACAGCCGCTCAAGCTCGACGAGATGACTCTCGAACCGGATTCCAAGCTAATTGAACAGATTACCGATGAAATCGCCAAGCTGCTGGCAATGGGCAAAATCGACATCGCGACGGAAATGAACGTCACCTTTCTGGGCGATAAACGCGTCCTCGAGGATATCCGCCTGCTGGCCGAATGCGGCTACGGCGAAGACAACTTCGGCAACAATATCCCCCTCCCCGAACGCCTCAAATACCTCAGACAATAAACCCCGTTCCCCAGGCATCTGGGACTTACAACGTTTCGAGCTATTTTTCTTCCGCGTGGAAAGAGCTGCGGGTAAAGGGAGAGCTTTGAACCCAGGTAAAGCCCAGCGAGCGGGCGGTTTGGGCCCATTCTTCGAATTTGTCGGGATGGATGTACTCAACGACTTCCAGAGAATTCTTGTCCGGTTTAAGATACTGCCCGATAGCAACCCGGTCACAGCCGATGGCCCGCAGGTCTTTAAGGACTTGCAGTACCTGAGGGTCAGCCTCACCGAGGCCCAGCATAATTGACGATTTTGTCTGGGTGTGCGGCCACTTTTTCTTAGCCTTTTCCAGCAGCGCAAGCGACAGGGTATAGTTGCCGCCGGGACGGGCTTTGGAGTACAAAGCCGGAACAGTCTCAACATTGTGCCCAAATACAAACGGAATCGCCGTATCCAGAATGTCCAGAGCTGCCTCCTGACAATCCCGAAAATCCGGCACCAGTAATTCATACTCCAGTTTGGGCATTTCCGCACGGCAGGTTTGAATCACATCGCAGAAGTGTCCCGCCCCGCCGTCTGCCAAGTCATCCCGATCAACGCTGGTAATCACGAGGTAATTGAGCTTCATCTCTTTGGCCATCGCCGCGATCCGCGCCGGCTCAGTTGGGTCTGGCGGCAGGGGTTTGCCGTGGCCGACGGAGCAGAACTTGCAATTGCGAGTGCAGATATTGCCAAGGATCAAAACCGTCGCCGTCCCCCGCGTCCAGCACTCGCCCCGATTGGGACAATTGGCGTTGGTGCAGATAGTTTCAATGCCAAGTGTGTCAAGCGTATGGTGCGTATGGTTAAAGGTCTGGCCAGAGCCGATGCGGCGTTTAAGCCATTCCGGAAATTTGCGTTTGGATTCGGTCATTGCTGTTTCTCCGTTAAAAGCTGCCGGCATAACTGTTCGGCGGCTGTTTTGACTTCTGCCATTGAGTATGTTCTGCCGGTTTGCTGCGCCGCGGATGTCATCTTGACCCCGTCAAGTCCGCACGGGACAATCCAGTCAAAAATACTCAGGTCATTCTGGATATTGACGGCGATACCATGCATCGTCACCCACTTTTTGATTTGGATTCCGATGGAGGCGATTTTGTCTTTGCCGACCCACAGACCGGGAAGGCCTTTTTGCCGATGAGCAATCACGCCCAGCACATCGAGCAATTCAAGACCGACCTGCTCAAGCCGACGGACAAATTCCGTTACGTCGAGTTTAAGACTTTTCAGCTTGACAATGGGGTATATTACAAGCTGGCCGGGGTTGTGGGCGGTTGTGCCGCCGCCGCGGCCGATGGTAATCAGCTCAATGCCCTTATCCCGCAGAGTGGATTCGTCGGCCAGCAGCTTGTTTTCAGTCTTGCGGGCGCCAAGGGTAATCACCGGCGGATGCTCAACCAGCAATATCGTGTTGGGGATTTCATCCGCCTGACGGGCGGCAAGCAGTTCCTGTTGGAGGGATAGAACCTGACCATATCCGGCGATGCCGCAATCACGGATAATCAACTGACTCTGTAACTGTGATTGTTCTACCATAAAGCTGTTTTACGTGCGGCCACTCTTGCGATATGACTCGTGCAACTTATTACAAATCATGGACTTACACTGGGCCACACAGGGCACAGTGAAACCATAAGTTCGAAATATTATACCTGAAACACGCGAAACTGTCTATACAATTTTGGGTTCGGACGCGAATTGCCGCGCGTTCAGAATGTCTCAGCCAGCTTGCGAGCCTCAAGCCTGCGTTCTTCAATCATCGCCTCAATCGCTTCGGGCGTCCCGTGAAGTGTCGGTTCTACAACAAGCGATTGAATCGCGGTAAATCCGATAAACCCAAGGATTTGTTCAACATAGCGTTTTTGCTGGTCATAGCTTTCCGCCGGTCCCGTATAAGCCCCGCCGCGAGCATAGACCACCATCGCAGGCTTGCCTTTTACCAACCCTTCATAGCCTTTATCGGTTGTCGTAAATGTCTGGCCGGGCTGGACAATCACATCGATATACTGCTTTAAACGATAGGGAATGTTAAAATTCCACATGGGAACCGCAAAGATGTACTTATCCGCGGATTTGAAGTGGTCAATGACTTTCAGCACGGCATCCCAAGCGTGTTTTTCCTGTGCCGAATGCGGTTTTCCGTGCATAATGTTGTATTTGCCCTGCACAGTATCCCCATCAAATGCCGGCAGATCCGCCGTAAAGACATTGAAAACCTCAACGGTATCGGCATGATGTTTTGTTTTGTAGGTGTCAACAAAGGCGTCTGCTACCTGAATCGCTTTCGAGCGAGGGCCTCGCGGCGAGGCTTGAATATACAGCAATCTGGTCATAAGGTACTCCCTTCCTAAATAAACTCCATACCCACTCTTATACTGTCCATTTTGCCAGCAGGTTCATTTTAAAGCCGTATCATCCAGACTACAACAAAAAAGCTATAGGGCTTTTTTGCCGCAGATTCCTTTTTTAAGGTCAACGTGGGGATATGCGACAGAAGGAAAACGAAAATACAAAACGAACCCAATTTTTCAGTTTCTCTGGATTTTCAGGCTGAAAATGCTATACTCTGGAGCAACAGGTAAATTATAAATGAAGTCGATAAACAATGTATAATAAGGAGAGCCTAAAGTGAGCAAGGTTCTAATCATCGGAGCGGGCGGCGTCAGCAATGTCGTGGTGCAGAAATGCGCCCAGGTACCCGGAGTGTTTTCGGAAATCGTGCTGGCCAGCCGGACACTGAAAAAATGTCAGGACATCGCCGCTAATCTCAAACGGCCGATAGCCGTCGAAAAAGTGGACGCCGACGATGCCAAACAGGTTGCGGCCCTGATCCAGAAACATAAGCCCAAATTGGTCCTGAATGTGGCTCTGCCGTATCAGGATTTGCCGATTATGGATGCCTGCCTTGAAACGGGTGTGGATTATCTGGACACGGCCAACTATGAACCGATTGATGAAGCCAAATTCGAATACAAATGGCAGTGGGCGTACCAGGATCGTTACAAAGCCAAAGGGATCATGGCGCTGCTGGGCAGCGGCTTCGACCCGGGCGTAACCAACGTGTTCTGTGCGTATGCGCTCAAGCACTATTACGACGAGATCAACTATGTGGATATCGTCGATTGTAACGCCGGCGACCACGGCCATCCCTTCGCGACCAACTTCAACCCGGAAATCAACATCCGCGAGATCACCCAAAAAGGCAAGTACTGGGAAAACGGCCAGTGGCTGGAAATCGACCCGCTGAGCGTCCGCAAAGACATCAACTATCCCGAAGTCGGGCCCAAAGCATCCTACCTGCTGTATCATGAGGAACTGGAATCGCTGGCCAAAAATATCAAAGGGTTAAAACGCATCCGCTTCTGGATGACCTTCGGCGAACAGTACATCACGCACCTGCGCGTGCTGCAAAATGTCGGAATGACCCGCATCGACCCGGTAGAATACGAAGGGCATAAAATCATCCCGCTGCAATTTTTGAAAGCGGTATTGCCCGATCCCGGTTCGCTGGGGATTAACTACAAAGGCAAGACCTCTATCGGCTGCATCTTCGACGGCCTCAAAGACGGCAAACGCAAACAGATGATGATTTATAATGTCTGCGACCATGCGGAATGCTACAAGGAAGTCAAGGCTCAGGCGGTCTCCTATACCACGGGCGTCCCGGCGATGATCGGGGCCAAGATGATGATGGAAGGCAAATGGAAGGGCAAGGGTGTGTTTAATATAGAACAGTTCGACCCCGATCCATTTATGGCCGACTTGAACGTCTACGGCCTGCCGTGGAAGATCATCGAGGGAAAGACAATAGAAAATTAGAAATTTGGTAACCGTTCACAGAAAAATTTCATAAAAATCTCAAATTGTTAAAATAGGCAACT
>CAYTHV010000034.1:0-24863 GCA_964437685.1 uncultured Pirellulales bacterium | reverse complement strand
GGGGACAAAATAATAGGCTGTTTCTATGTCGTCCCCTGTGGGGACTCGAATTGTGGGGGATGTGACTCCATTCCACGGGCTGACGCCCGAGGCTTTATCATGCCGCCTGCTGCGCAGACTCGAATGGATAAAAGGATGAATTACAGTTCACAACCTTAATGCGAGGCTATATTACGCCGCCTGTTGCGCGAGCTGGGGAAAGAAAAATTTTGAGCCCTTAGTTTTGAGGTTTACGTTTTGGAATTTTTTTTAAAACCCCCTCGTCGCTGCGCGACACTCCCCCTTGAAAAGCGGGGAGAGCTTTAAGGGAGTTGATAGTTTATAGTTGACAGTTGTGGAATGCCTGCAAGCGTAAAAAACCGAAGCCATTTTGGGCAACCACGGGGGGATAGCCCCTACTTTACAAAACGAACCCAAATTCTGGAATCTAATTACCCATTGAATATTGTTGCCGCGAGGATGCCTGCGATGGCGATACATAATGACGGGGCAAGCAGCATGGCGACGATTTTGCCAAGCGAGGTCTGGAAATAACCCGCCGACATACTCAGGCATAAGTGTACCGGGGTAAGATACAGCCCGCACACCAGCCCGGCAAAGGCCAGCGTCTGGCTGCCGATATGGGCATCGGCGCCCGTTCCAATAAAAGGCACCAGCAGCGGAAAGGTAATCGCGACCGTCGGCATCGTTAACCCCGTAAGGCCGGCAACGATCATCGGCAGGATAAACAGCAAGACGCCGGCGGGCATATTGATCTCGGTAAAAAATCGCACCACGGCGGTAATGCTGTCGGCGGCCTGCAAATTGAGCTTAAAGAGCAATGCGCCAAGAATCAGAAGGATTAAATCAACCTCAAAACCTGCCCGGAATAGAGGCTTCCAGCGATTGAGCGGGATTTTTTGTACTCCCATAAACAGGCATACCGAGACAATAATCCCAATCGCGGGCGTGATGTTAAACGCGATATGAAGCCCGGCAACCAGAGCAATCGGCCAGAAGACCTGCCAAAAGATATGCAGACTGGCAAGCCATGTTTCTTTATTGCGATGCTGTTTATCTTTGGGCGGAATGCCGACAAGCAGCAGGAGGATAACGCCGCCGAGAATCCCGAATATCGGGAGGATGATATTATGTTTGATCATCGCCAATGCGGAGATGCCCAGCATGCCCTGAATCAATGGGATGGCGGGGAATAGCGGCCAGACGGTTTCCCACTGGTGGCGAAAGAAAAAATTAATGGTCGCCGTCCGGGCACGGCTGGTGCGGATACTGTCGCCCAGGTCGCGTACCATCGGCGCCGAGAGCATAATGCCGCCCGGCGTCGGCAGTAAGCCCATCAGCATGGGGATTGTACACAGTGCAAAACGACGACTGCGGAACAAGGTCTGAATCGCGGGGGTAAGCCGCTGCGAAACCTTCGCTTCCTGCATCGCCAGTCCCAGCACATTGACGAAGTTCACTAATGCGGCAAGGGTAATGAATAAATAGCCGGTTGTCTGGCCAATCGGCTGAGTTTGCCATTCGACAACGAACGCATGATACAGTTTCAGGGGACTTACCAGCAGCAATGCTTCCAGCACAAATGAGGCCAAAATCATCGCCCGCCCGATTTTGACCTTCCATCGGATCAGCACGACAAACGCGGCCAGCGCGATTCCCATTGAAATTAGTTCATACATATTATAACCGAAGTCAGAAGTCAGGAGTCAGAAGCCAGAATCAGGAAACCGCCTGCGGCGGGATGAAAAATATGTCCATAATACGGCTAAAGTTCTACCACTTTGTACACTGTAATGGGAATTTGGGTAAAAAGCAAGTCTGGAGAAAATTTGTCAGGAAAGTTGTTTTTTTTGCTGATTGGGATATAGTATAGATTTGAACTAAACAGCAGAAAAGACCTTATAATGGATTGCACATGGCGTTAAAGTCAGCCGAACAAATAGGTTCCGAATTGTCGCGTCAAGTCAAAGGCGACGTGATGATCGATATTTATAACCGTGTCGCATTCAGCACGGATGCCAGTATTTACAGCATCCGGCCGGAATGCGTGGTCTCGCCGCGCGATGAAGCGGATGTGATCGCTGTCGTGCAATATGCGTATCAAAATGGGATTCCGATAGCCCCGCGAGGAGCCGGAAGCGGCTTGGCGGGGGAGTCGCTGACGACGGGCATCGTGATTGATTTTCGGCGGTATATGAAGTGGATCCAAACGATCTGTGAAGATGTAAGCTCTGTTGTTTGCCAGCCGGGCGTAGTGTTGGATAAGCTGAATCAGGAGCTGAAGCGTTTCGGCAAGAAAATCGGGCCGGATCCATCCAGTTCCAACCGCGCGGTGATGGGCGGGATTGTCGCGAATAATGCCACCGGCGCTCACTCGCTGCAATACGGCTATATTGCCAACTATGTCCGACGCGTCAGGGCGGTATTGTATGATGGCTCTGTCGCGGTTCTAAGCAATGGGATGCGCGTCGAGGAGATTGAAAATCCAACGCTGCGTACGATTGCCGACCAGTGTCTTGCGTTATTGCAGGATAAGCGGGAACTGATCGAACAAGCTCAGCCTAAAACCAAACGCAACCGCTGCGGTTATACGATACAGGGAATCTGTAAAGACGGCCGGATTGATCTTGCCCGGCTGATGGCCGGTTCCGAAGGGACGCTGGCGGTATTTACGGAAATGGAATTGGCAACGGTCGATGTTCCCGGCGCAGCAGCGCTTTTGCAATTGGAATTTGCGACGTTTGAAAATATGGCCAAAGCTGTGCCGATTATTGTCGCTACCGGCGCTTCAGCGTGCGAATTGATGGATATGACGCTGATGCAAATGGCCCGCAAGGCGTTTCCGCAGTATTGCGATGTCTTGCCGGAAAATTGTATCGCAACGCTGCTGGTTGAACATGTCGGCGATACGATGGGGCAGGTCAAAGGCAAAATTCAGCAGACCATTGATGCGGTGGGTCGGCTTTCCTGCGGCCGGATGGAAGTGCTGGACGAAGTGCGGCAGGCTAAACTCTGGAAAAGCCGCAAGGATGCGGTGCCGCTGCTCAATCGCGATAAGGGGCCAAAGCATCCTGTGGCGTTTATTGAAGATGTGTCTGTGGAGCCGAGCCGACTGGATGAGTATGTGGCCGGGCTGGAAGGTCTTTGCAGAAAATACGATATTCCAATGGCGTTTTATGGCCATGCCGGCGACGGGGAACTGCATATTCGTCCCTATCTGGACTTGACTTCCGCCGAGGATATCCGGCGTATGCGGGAGATCGCCGAGCAGGTCTTTGAATTGGCCTGGTCGCTGGGCGGTTCCATCAGCGGGGAACACGCCGACGGGCTTGTGCGGGCGCCGTTTATCGAACGGCAATACGGCAGGGATTATTATCAATTGCTGGTCGGTATTAAAAATGCGTTTGATCCGGCGGGGCTTCTCAACCCCGGTAAAATTGTCAATCCCGACCTCAATGTGATGGAAAAGAATCTCAGGGGGGTGGAACTGGCGGGAATGAAAGGGCTGCAAACAGATTTGTGTTTCAGTCATAATGCCTACCGCTATGAAATTGAGCAGTGCAACGGCTGCGGCGTTTGTCTGGCCGATGGGGCAAATCGAATGTGTCCGGTTTTTCGGGCAATGGATGAGGAATTGGCCAACACCCGCGCCAAAGCAAACCTGCTGCGAAACTATATCGGCGGGGTGTTTGATAAAGATGCCGCATTTGATGCTGAACATTTTCATAAGATTCTCGGCCTGTGTGTCAACTGTAAAATGTGTTCGATTGAGTGTCCTGCAGGCGTTGATATGTCCAAGCTGATTGTTGAGGCAAGGGCGAAGCTGGCGAAGTACAGCGGTTTTTCCGTGACCGAGTATGCACTATCCAACAATCGCTGGATGAGCATGTTTGCTGCGGCCTTTGCGCCGATGAGCAATTGGGTGATGGGGCTGCCGATAACGCGAATGATTTTGGAAAAGACGATGGGATTTGATCGGCATCGTCTTATGCCGGTTTTTGAGCGGGGCAATTTCATTAAACAGGCAAGGCAATATCTGCGGCAGGCCGGGCCGATTTCCAATCCTGTTGACAAGGTTGTCTATTTTGTCGATAGCTATGTCCGCTATAACGATCACGCATTGGGAATGGCGGTAATTCAGATGCTGCGTAATTGCAAAGTGGAGGTCGCTATCCCCGACCAGCACCCGGCGCCGCTGCCGGCGTATGTCTATGGCAATCTAAAACACGCTCGCCGTGATATGCGCTATAATTTAAAGCATCTTGCACCGTTTGTCCGGCAGGGATATAAAATTCTCTGTTCGGAACCCAGCGCCGCGATGTTTCTTAAAGAAGAATTGCCGCTGCTGTTTGATGACGAACAGGCACGCATGGTGTCCGCTGCGGCGGTTGAACTGATGGAGTATCTTAACCTGCAAACTCAGAAGCCGGAGATTGAGGGTTCCCGGAATCTGCAATCCCAGAAGATTTTCTATCATGCGCCGTGCCATCTGAAATCGCTGAATGGAGCGAAAAGCAGTCTTCAATTATTCAGTTCGCTGGGCGTAACCATCAATGACCTCAATGGCGGCTGCTGCGGTCTTGCAGGGACGGCGGGGATGCAGGCCAAAAACCGCGAACTGTGTGATGACATCGGCGGTTTTCTGAAAAAATCAATCGAAAAACAGAATCCCGATATTATTCTAACCGAGTGTGCCGCTTGTAAGATGCAGATCGAACATTTGACCGGGCGGAAGGTCTTGCACCCTGTTAAGTTACTTGCCGGTTATCGGGAATGATCCCAATGAGAAAGGAGGCTGACGATGAAGCAGGCCATCTTGTGGGAAAAATTGGAGGCACAGAAAGTACAGTGCAAGCTGTGCCACTGGGAATGTACGATTGCACCTGATAAGGCGGGACATTGCAGAGTTCGCAAAAACATTGACGGCGTCCTTTATTCGCTCAATTATGACAAAGTCTGTTCCGTCAGCGAAGATGACCCGGTCGAAAAAAAGCCTCTCTTCCATTTTCTGCCCGGCAGTCGGACGTTTTCGATCTCCGCTCCCGGATGCAATTTCCAATGCATCTTTTGTCAGAACTGGCAAATCAGTCAGGCCCCATACAAAAATCAAATTGACGGACAGGTCTATACTCCGCAGCAGCTTGCTAACGCCGCAGTCCAATCCGGATGTGCGAGTGTCGCCTATACCTATACTGAGCCAACGGTCTTTATGGAATTATGTGCTGAAACGGCAACACTGGTCAAAAAACACGGACTCCGCAACATCTTTGTCAGTAACGGCTATATGAGCATTGAAGCGGTGGAGTTTGCCAAACCCTGGCTGGATGCGATCAATGTGGACCTTAAGGCATTTACGGAAGACTTCTACCGCGATTTATGCAAAGCTCACTTAGAGCCGGTTTTGGAAACCATCCGGCATATCGCACAGCATACCGACATCTGGATGGAAATTACGACGCTGCTGATTCCCGGTAAAAATGATTCGCCGGAGGAGCTTAAATCGCTGGCTGAATTTATCGTCGCCGAATGCGGGCCGAATACTCCATGGCACATCAGTCGATTTTATCCTCAGTATAAACTGACTGACGAGCAGGCAACAACCCCGCAAGTCCTTCAGAAAGCATATGATATCGGTAAACAGGCCGGCCTGCGGTATGTTTATGTCGGCAATTTGCCCGGCAATCGGGCCGAATCAACGTTTTGTTATGCCTGCGGAAAACTTTTGATTGAACGGGCGGGATACCATATAATAACCGGCAAGATTCGGGATGGTACATGTCCGCATTGCGGAGCGGGGATTTCAGGAATAGGGCTTTAATTTAGTTTTCATCAGGTTATGGACAAAACGAGGTATGGAATGAAACGAGAAAAATTACATCTTCAGCGGCAGCCGGTGGTTACCAATGCCTCGATGGTTATTGGGCTTTCAGGATGGATGGACGGCGGCGATGTCTCTACGGGAAGTATTGAATATCTGCGGCAAACGATGCAGGCCGAAGAAATCGCCCGCATCGACCCCAATGGATTTTATATTTACAACATGCCGGGCCCGATGGAAACGGCTTCTCTATTTCGTCCCCATCTGCATATTGAAGATGGCGTGATACAATCGTTGAATCTGCCTGAGGCCGTGTTTTATGAAGTCAAAGAGCCTAAATTAATTCTCTTTTATGCCCGCGAGCCGAATCTTTGCTGGAGAGAGTTTGCCGACTGTATTTTCGAGATGTGTGAATGCTGTAATGTCCAGCGGATTTTATTTATTGGCAGTGTTGCCGGAGTGACGCCGCATACCCGCGAACCGCGCATCAGTTGTGCCGTCTCCAATGAGAATCTTAAGCGATGGCTTAGTCAGCTTGGCGTGCGGTTCAGCAGTTACGCCGGGCCTGGCAGTTTCTCAAATTCCATTTTATATGGTGCGATGCAGCGCAATATTGAGATGGTTTCGCTGGTTGCCGAAATCCCTGCCTATCTTCAGGGGTATAATCCGACCTGCATCGAAATGGCGATAAAATATGTTTCCCGTATGCTCGAAATTCACATCCCGGTCGAAAATCTTCGTACACTAAGTGATGAGTTTGAAAAACGTGTCAGTGAACTGGTAAAACAGGAGCCTGAATTGCAACAACGTGTTTCTCAGCTTGAGGAACTTTATGATAAAGAACTTTTTGAGACTGAAATGGGGGATTTGAAAAACTGGCTTGAACAGAGGGGGCTTCGGGTGGATTAGGCCCAAGAAAAGAGAATGTCCGCTAATTTAGCAGATTTTACTTGTTTTTTTGAGTTTGTGGTGATTTCATAGGTAATTATACGGATAATAAGATTTAAACAGAGGTTTTTTAGGATTTCTGTGCAAAATCAGCCTGAAAATATCAACATTAATGATGCGGTACTTATCAAGCAATGCCAGCGTGGGGATGCCGATGCAATGGGTCGGCTTATAGTCAAGTATCAGGATCGCCTTTATAACACAATTTTAAAAATCTGCGGAAATCCAGACGACGCGGCGGAACTTACTCAAGAGTCATTTGTCAAAGTAATAGAGAACATTGGTGGTTTTCGTTCGCAGAGCAGTGTTTACACATGGTTGTTTCGTGTGGGCGTCAACCTGACGCTGACGTTTTGCAACCGGAAATTACGGATTGGAATGCGTTCTTTAGATGCCGGCGGCATCGACGAAGACAGCCCGAAAATGGCGGCGGTGTTGACGGATTCAAAGCAGGCTGGTCCCGTTGCTGAAGCTGAAAATCGAGAACTGCACCAGCATGTTCTTGCCGCTCTGGAGAAACTGGAAGACCAGCAGCGAGCCATTATTGTGCTTCGCGATATTGAAGCAATGAGTTACGAACAAATTGCCGAGGCTCTGGATGTGGAGCTGGGAACGGTCAAAAGCCGGCTTAGCCGAGCCAGGGCGGCATTACGAGAACTCTTGCAGGCGGTTTTGATATGAATGACAAAGAACAATTTGAAAAAAATGAATTGCTCAGCGGCTATATTGACAATCAGTTGTCGCCGCGTCAGGTTACGGAGTTTAAACGTCTCCTGAATCACAATCCGCAGATGCAGCAGGAGCTTGAAGCATTGGAACGCCAAAAGCAGCTTTTGCGAACACTACCCGTCGAATCCGCTCCCGCGGAGTTGGCCGGAGATATCAAAGCGGTTCTGGAGCGTCGTTTCATTTTACATCACAGCGCACGTCAATTTGCGCCTGTGGGACAATGGAGGCTGCGGCTGAGACGGGTTGCCGCCGTTGCGGCGCTGGTTTTAATACCGTTGTTGGCGCTGGGCATGGTTGTTTATACCATCATAAAACCTTCCGGGTTGGAGTCTGGTCCTGTTTTAGTTACTGACTCGCCGACTATTTCTGTAAATGATCAGCCGCAGACTTCGGATTCGGATTTTGCCGCCAATTATACCCCCGTACTGCAATTCCATACCCGACAGCCGATTGCGGCGGCAGATTTCATTGAAAAGAAAATTCATACGCTTGGCTTGATGAATTTTGCCACAGGACAACGCGAATCCGATAGAGCCAGCTTTAAAATTACCTGCTCGCGTCAGTATATTGCCGAATTAATCGGCCAGATGCGGGAATTATGGCCTCTTTGCGATAAAACCACTTATGCTTTATTGAGCAAAGATGCTTTGCAGCCTGTGGTCCAGGTCGGCAAAATTGAATTGCCGCAGATGCTGGAGATGCTTCAGTTAAACGACGTTTCTGAAGCGGTCCGTATGGCTTCTGTGATATCCGAGAAAAATGCTCTGACACCGCCTGCTGCCGGGATAGATCAGTCTTTTCCTCAATCGCCGCTGGATCAGCCGTTACAGCCTTTCCTGGCGTGGAATGAAAACACGCAGCCGGCCCCAAAAGAAAATGCAGACACGCAGGATACGATGAGTTTTGTAATTGAGGTTCTCGGTTTATAGCGATGCCGCGGGCTTATATATCTGATGGGGCGGCAGTTACTCTTTGATTGTGTGCAGATGGAACTCTCTGTATTTTTGCGGCGAAATCCCATGAACTTTTTTGAAGTTCCTTGAAAAGTGATAAGGGTCATCAAAGCCCACAGCTTTGGCTGCATGGCCTATCGGAAGGTTGGAGGTCAGCATCAAAATCACGGCTTTATTCATCTTTAGACGCATCAGATATTGATGCGGCGTGATATGGCTGTATTGCTTAAACAAGGAAGACATATAACGAATATCGATCCGACATGCCTGCGCAATCTCAGAAATAAAAAAGACGTTCGAAAAATTTTCGTCAATAAATTTTCTGCATCGTCGATACGTTGCTTCAGCTTGTGAATGTTCCTGCCCGGATAAAACCGCACTGCAGGCTTGTTCGAGCAGCAGCGACCGCAAATAGCCGCAGCAAAGTTCTTTCGAGTATTCTGTTTTTCTTATGCCGTTTCTTAGAATCGCCTCCATGAGCTGAATTGCATCTTCTGTATCCGTCAGTTCCAGTGTTCCCCGGGCGGCAAGCGTGCTTATTTTCATCAGCTCGGCGGCTTGGGTTCCGGTGAATGCGACAAAGAGGTGTTCCAGAGGGTCGTCTTTGTCACAGCGATAAAGATGCGGAGTCCCCGGCGAAAAACCAGCCAGGGTTCCTCGTTTCAAGGGGTATGTTGTGTCGTTGAGGGTAAGGGAGCACAGGCCTTTTGTCGCGCATTCAATAACGTAATAAGGGTACGTAGTGCGTTCGATTTTAAAACTTGGGGCGCATTTTTCGTAGCCGCCGAAAACGATATCCAGTTTGCTGTCGTCAGCGGTTTCCGCCTCAAAGAAAAAATACTGAGCTTCGAGGACTTCCCCTTCAAAGGCCTGCGGGTATTTTGACCTGAAAATATTACTTGTTTCTGGTTTATTTTTCATTTTGGCGACAAAAACGGCCGTTTAAAATAGAAATTAAAATCCAAAAAAGTCGCTTAAAACCCATTTTATACGACAAAAAAAGAAAAAAAGGCTAACTCTGGAACAATTAAACCTGGTTTTTAAAAAAGTTGTCTTAGAACTTACTTTTGTCCATCAATATATTACATCTGTCCATTGCTGTCCAGAAAATATTTTGTACGATAAACGAATACGGTTCATTATGAGGATTGGATATGCGAAATGAAATAGAATTTGTGCGTCTTGTGGGAACGGAACGTCGTGTTGGCCCGACATTGGAAAGCGTCTCGCGGCATTGGCAGGGGGATAAAGAGCGGTTTCTATTTATCAGCCCGCATGATGATGATGCGATATTGGGTGGCGGGCTGTTTATGCAGCTTGCGATCCGTGAGAAAGTTCCGGTACATATCCTGATTGTCACTGATGGCAGTATGGGCTATTGCAGTTTTGAGGAAATGGCCACCATCTCTTATATCCGTCATAAAGAGGCGTTTGAGTGCTACCAGTCATTGGGTATTCCCAAGGAAAATATCGTCTGGGCGGGTTTTCCCGATTGTCAGCTAAGCGGCTACCGCGGTCGTCGCAACGCCAAAAGCGATGATAAATGTGTGATCGAGAATTTTTCCGGTTTGCAGAATTCGTTTACGTATTTCCTGCGGCAGATTCGGCCGACACAGTGCTTCCTGCCGACGTCAAATGACTTACACCCTGACCATCGTATTGTGTATGATGAATTACTTATCAGTCTCTTTCACGCCGGCGGCAATATCTGGCCTGAATTGGGAGAACCGCTGGAAAAAGTACCTTATGTGCACGAATTCGGAGTCTATTGCGATTTTCCTCTGCCTCCGCAATTGCAGATGCGGGCGCCGGAGTCGTATCTGGAGAAAAAATTAAAAGCGATTGCCGCGTTCCGTTCGCAAAAGCAGATCGGGTCCTTGATCGATATTGTGCGGAAATCCGGTCCCGAAGAATATATGCGGGCAGTCGAATTCCGTTTGTATCAGCCGCAGCGTTATCGCAATGTGTTTGAAAAGAAAGACGAAATTACCTTTATTCGTTAAGGGGAGAGTATGAAAACGCCGGTTTTGTATATGGGCGATACGTCATTGGAAACTGCGGCAAGTTATCTGGCCGGCGTATTGAAAACATTTAAGATTGATTTTGATTATGTAAGTTCATCGCAGAAGTGTTCCGATTCTCTGCTGGATAAGACCTATGGTGCGATTATTTTAAGCGATTATCCGGCGGCTAATTTCACGCCTGCACAGCTCGCCCTGTTAAAAACAAAGGTTGAAAGTGGTCTTGGCCTGATCATGCTAGGCGGCTGGGGCTCCTTTGTCGGACAGGGCGGCGACTATAACGCAACTATCCTCCGTGAAATATTACCGGTCGAGATGCAGAAAGCGGATGACCGTGTGAATTGGTCGGGGCCGTGTGTCGTCGAAAAGACAAGTGACCACGCTATTGTTGCGTCGCTGCCGTTTGCGGCGGAGCTGCCGGTTGTGGGCGGGTTTAATGAAGTCATGGCAAAGGCGAACGCGGTTACTATTCTTTCAGCAAGACGGTTTAGTGTGTCAAAAGCGGGAAACGTCTTTACATTCACTTCCCAGGGGATCAATCCTCTGCTGGTAGTCGGGACGTGCGGCAAAGGCAGAGTGACGGCATTTATGAGTGATGTCGCCCCGCACTGGGTGGGCGGACTTGTCGATTGGGGAAAGAAAAGAGTCATTGCTAAAGCCTCCGGGGCCGGTGAGGTGGAGGTCGGGGAGTATTATGCGGCGTTATTTGCAAATATCATTCGTTGGACGGCCAACATAGAATTTTAAGGAGTAGTATGTCTAAGTGTAATGCGATTGTAGGCCAGTCAGGCGGCCCTACAAGTGTGATCAATGCGTCGCTGGCGGGGATTGTTGAAACGGCTGCCGGGAACGCCGCCATCGGCGCGGTACTGGGTATGCGGTATGGCATCGAAGGGTTCATGGCGGAAAATATCATTGATTTCGGCAAAGAATCGCCGTCTGCGATAAAAGGACTGACCTCGACGCCGTCGAGCGCGTTGGGATCATGTCGGCACAAACTCAAAGATGCGGATTTGCCGAAGATTTTTGAAGTCATTAAAAAATATAACATTCATTATATGTTTTTGATTGGCGGCAACGATACGATGGATACGATTCATCGTGTCGCGGCTTATGCCAAAGAACACAAGTATGAGCTGGTTGGCATTGGTGTCCCCAAGACGGTGGATAATGATCTTTATGGTACGGATCATACGCCGGGCTTTGCCAGCGCCGCTCGCTATATGACGCTATCGGTCATGCAGGCTGGCGTACTGGCTCGCGATATGAAAAAGGTCGATCAGTTTGTCGTATTCCAGACAATTGGTCGGGAAGCGGGGTGGCTTGCAGCGGTAACAACCCTTGCACGTCGGGATGCAGATGACGCCCCGCATATTCTGGTGCTGCCGGAACGGGCGTTTGATCGCGATGCATTTTTAAATAAGGTCAAGGCCTGCTACGATAAATTTGGCTACATTTCGATAGTCTGCGGCGAAGGCTGCAAATATGCCGACGGTACGCCGGTCTCGGCAAGCCAGATCAAAGATAAGTTCAATAATGTCGAATTCGGCGCAATGGCCGGTACCAGCGTAGCGATGATGCTGCACCGGATGATTGCGGATAAGTTTGGATTCCGCGGGGAATTTCAAATTACGGAGTCATTGCCCATGTGTGCGGCGGATCGCGCTGTTGCACATGACATTGAAGAAGCCTATATATGCGGTAAAGCCGCGGTTGAACTGGCTGCCAAAGGAACTTCCGGTGTCATGGTTACGCTGAAACGCGAGCCGGGGAAAATCTACAAATGCACCACCGGCACGATTCCGCTTTCCGAGGTTGCCGTACGTGCCAGGCCGATGCCGGATGAGTTTATCAGCAAAGATGGCACGGATGTAACGCCGGCTTTTATCGAATATGTCAAACCGCTGGTTGGCGAACTGCCGCAGTATGCAAAACTTGCCTATAATCCATATAAAGTATAAAAGGAGTTTCGATGAATACACAGTCTGCCTATACACAATACGCATTAGTACGTGAGATGATGGAAACACCTGCCATCATCAAGAATTTCAAACTTAAAAATGCGGATACGGTTGCCGCCGCCATTAAAAAGGCCGGGAAGATTTTCTTTACCGGCGAAGGGTCCAGCCGTATCTTTCCGGCCAAGAACGCGATGGTTCAGGCTCGCCGGATGGGGTTGAATCTTAATATGGCTGCCGAGGGCGGCAGACAGGCATTGGAATACAAACTGGATGATTCGGTTGTCTTTGGTGCATCCAACAGCGGCCAGACTAAAGAAGTCATTGCACTGTTTGATATGCTCAAAAGCAAGGGCCACAAAAATCTGTATGCTCTGACTGCCAATCATGCGACAAAGCTCGAATCGCTTTCTAATCAGGCTTTTGTCTTAAGCTGCGGCAAGGAAGACGCCGTCGCTGCGACAAAGAGCGTTGAAGAACAGGCGTTATTTTATTATGCTCTTTTGCTGGCGACGCAGAATCAGTCGGTCGATGGTGCGCTTGCCCAGGCCTCTGCGGCGGTGCAGGATGCGCTGACGATGTCTGTTGATAAAGAGATCATTAAGTCGATTGTCGGCGCCGGAACCATCTGTTTTTCCGGCAGGAATGATGGCGTTGCCGAAGAGCTGACGTTGAAAACGAATGAAATCACACGCAAAAAGAGTGATTTCTTTGAGGGTACCTACGCTGTTCACGGTGTCGAAGAAGTCCTCAATCCCAATGATGTTGTCCTGCTGGTCAATCCGTTTAAGGCCGAGATTGAGAAGATCAAGACAACACTGGTTGAAGGTGTCAAGATGAAAGTCTTTGCGATTGCCGAAGAGGATACAGGCTTTCCAACCATCAAAATCAAAAACGCCGGCGATATGACCAATTTTGTATATCTGGCGGCAGGCTGGAATGTGCTTGTGGAGGTAGGCATACATCTCGGTATCAACCTCGATAAACCCACTCGCGCCCGCAAAGTCGGCAATGAGTTTGTCGGCTAAAAACAGGGCAAAAATAATTCTCTCCGCTTGACAAAAATGGATAGGTCAATTTCAATATATGGCCTATTCATTTTTTTATGGAGAAATGTGATGCTTGATTCTAAGAAATGTTGTCTCGTTTTGATTGATATGCAGGAAAAGCTGATTCAGGTAATGCAGCGTCCTGAAATTGTTGTGAAAAATTGCACTATACTGATTCGCATCGTCAAATCGCTCGGCATTCCTATTCTTTGGTGTCAGCAATATCCGAAAGCTCTCGGCCAGACAGTCACCGCTCTTTCTGATTTGCTGGAAGGCGAGCAACCCATAGATAAACGCACGTTTAGCTGCTGCGGCGTTCCGGAATTCACATCAAAACTGAAGACTCTTGGGACAGATACGGCGATCCTCTGCGGAATTGAAACACATGTGTGTGTTTTTCAGACTGCGATGGAGATGCTTCGGATGGAAATGCGGGTGCATGTGATTGCAGATGCCGTCAGTTCACGCAGCGACCAGAATAAACAAATCGCCCTTGACCGAATGGCCGCAAACAATATTACCGTCAGTTCAACGGAAATGCTGCTTTTTGAATTGCTGGGAACCTCTGAACATCCCAAATTCAGGGAATTATCCTCGCTTATCCGCTAATCCATTTTATCGAGAAAAGTCTTTAGGTAAGCATTTTCCCGACGTGTTGCTTCCAGATCAAAAATCAGATACTTGACACTGACCCGCAGATAATCCATGGACTCCTGAAGTGTAGCAAGTCTATCTTTAAGCGACTGTTTGTCGTGATTAGCTTGTTGTGCTAAATTTACAACTTTTTGATAAGACGGTTCCGATACAGTTCCGAGCTCTTTGAGTAATTCCTGGAGCTGTTTTTCAAAAATTGCTTCGTTTTTCATAATTGTATTCCCGGCTTACCGTAATTTTTTCTTGCCACATTCCCCGCCGGATATGCGGTACTCTAATTGGCTGTTGCAAAGCAAATTCTGTACCTGCAGCACACTATTGCTTCTTATTATCAGTCCAAAACAAAAAAACATCGCAGTGGAATGCCCAGCCGGGTTATTTTGTTTGCTCTATAAAGTACGTGACATAATGACTATATCTCAGTGTTGTATAATATCAACAGAAAGTGAATCTAAACCTATTATATTTTATTTAACTATTTACTAAATAAAGGAATACGGAAATGATGTTTTTTTTCAACACTACTTTTTGAGAATAACAAAAAAAGTAACGAATTTATGAAACATAATGAATAACGTTCTCGTCTTATTATATAGCCGCCTTATTAGGACTAAGGTGGCAAGTACTTATTAAAATAGATGGAGAATAGGTTTAATAAAATCTTTGTTTATGCTTTGTGCCTTGAAATAGAAAGCTAATTATGATATAGTAATTAATACTTTTGAGAAAGAAGTAGTATTTTCAATGAAACCGTATAGGTTGCAATTATTTTTATTATTCATACTCACTATAACGGTTTTCGGGCAAATACAAAATGGCGGTTTTGAACTGCCCGAAGATGTAAATGAGACGCAGTATCCCTACTTTAATCCACCAGCGGATTGGGTTGTTACCAATTATGGTGGAGTGGTAGAGTACCTTATCCCCACCATAAATTATGGTCAACCCGTTGATTGGAATATTCCTGCTCCTTATGATGGCAATTTCTTTTTAGTGCTATCGACCGGCGATATGGGGGCTGACAGCGACAGGCTTATCAATCGGGCGGAAGCCGCGCAGCGGGTTTTTGTGCCAGCGTATTCGATCATTGAAGGTGTATACTTTTTTGGTACCTGTGATTATATGCCCTTTAGAGATTTAGCCTCAATTGATTTAATTCCGTATATTGATCCTAACAGCGGAGTTTCTGATACCAGATCAACTATTGTACTTGCAAATTGCTCTGTGGATATTGTTGGAAGCTACCAAAGTACCGAGGAGTGGAAGCCTTTTTCCTATATTGTCGATGCGAATCAGGAAGGCTTATATGATTTGATCATATCCGTACAGGATGGGGGCGGAGACAATGTCTATGAGAGTTATCTCGCGTTGGATGCTCTTTCTATTTGCGGGCCGGGAGAATTAATGGGGGATATCAATGCAGATTGTTATGTGGATATGCAGGATTTGTCCCAGCTTTCACAATATTGGCTTTGTGAATGTGTTGATCCCAATGTAACTCCAATCCCGGAATCATTCCTCTCAGATCCCAATAGTTATTCTTACCAGAAATGCCTGTTTTCCGATCTTGACCGAAGTGTGGTTGTTGAGCCGAATGACCTTGCGTTAATGTCAGAAAATTGGCTCAAGCCAGAAGAGGACTAAACGGGTTTATTTTGCATTCTTTTCTATAATCATTTTGACAAATTCGTGTCTTTCGGCGTATAATACTATAGTAACAGGCCTCCAAATGTTTTAGGGAGAGGAAATTATGGACTTAGTAAAAACGCCAATGGATTTGCAAAGACAACGTTTTAAATGGCACATCATTTTTGCCATCTTCTTTGTTTTGGTCATTCTTTTGTTGTTGTCAATCTGGATATGTGATGCAGGCAGCAAGCCCAATGTTGCGATAAAACTAACCGAGCTATATCGGTATTTATTAGGGGCTGCATTTTCCCTGTTTTGTTTTGCCATGCTTCTTTTGTTGAACGATCTGGTTCGTTCTTCGCGTGAACACGGGGAAACACTGGAAAATATGTCTGAAATCTTGACCCGGCAAAATAACCTTCTGGTTCAAATTACCCAGGTATCCCACTTGAGTAATGCGGCCAAGGAGATTATATTCCGTGAAACCGACCAGATGGAGCTGGGTGAGGCTGCTTTGAGCAAGCTTCATCAGCATGATTTTGATGCCGCCGCTGCGATGATTGAAACCATGGAACAAACTCCGCGTTATCAGCAGTTTGGGAGTAAACTTCGTAAGGCCGCTGAGAGGTATCGTACGGCGACAGAAGATGGCCGGATCGCTCAGATTATTGCGCATATTGAGTCGCTGCTGGATCAGCATCGCTGGGCGCAAGCTGCGGCACAGATACAAAACCTGATTAAAGTATATCCTTATTCCGACCGGGCTAAGACTTTGTTCTCACGTCTCCAGGAGCGTAAGGCGATGCGTAAAGGCGATCTTCTGAATGAGTGGGATAGGGCTATTGACGCGAAAGACCCCGACCGCGGCTTGGAAATCCTGAAAGAACTGGATCAGTACCTCGCTCCGGCCGAAGCGCTGGCTCTGCAGGAATCGGCGAAAAAAGTATTCAAGGCCAAGTTAGATAATCTGGGCATTCAGTTTAAAAGCGCGGTTGCTGAAAAAGACTGGACTGACGCGCTGGAAATCGGCAAACAGATTGTAAGCGGCTTTCCCAATAGCCGTATGGCAGCGGAAATTCGCTCAAAATATGATATCTTGCAGGAACACGCCCACAAAACAAGCAATTGAAAGACTGCTAAATAATGCAATTGTCCGGCAGCGTTGCGATATTGTGAATTGGGGCTGAAGTCAGAATGTACCGGGGCAATTATATCAGGGGACTGCGTCAATTGTCTAACTACTGCATTTTAAAGCAAGCCAGAGAAAATCGGGGAGAGATGAACATTATAAAGAAATTGGAAAATTAGGGAATGAGTCGAGCTGTAATTTGTTTTATTGGACTGTTAATGATGCGAGCCGGCCTTTTGTTTGCCGGTGATGCCAATGCAGTGACTCCATACCATCGTGACTTTCGATTTGAACCTGCGGATTATAAAGCGATGCGGATGGCCTGGTGGCGGCAATCCCGTTTTGGTCTGTTCATTCATTGGGGAATTTATTCGGAATTGGCCGGCCAATGGGGTGATAAAACCGGATACAGCGAATGGATTAGAAACAATGCCCGCATTCCCGCAGATGAATACGATGCGACCGCCAAACGTTTTGATCCAGTCCAATTCAACGCCGCCGAATGGGTCACAGCGGCCAGGCAGGCGGGGATGAAATATATCATCATTACCGCCAAGCATCATGATGGATTTTGTATGTTTGACAGCACCCTGACGGATTATGACATTGCGGACGCTACCCCATTTAAGCGGGATATCCTGAAAGATTTATCCGAAGCATGCCGCCGACAGGGGCTCAAGCTTGGCGTGTATTATTCCATTATGGACTGGCATTATCCGGACTATTTGCCGCGGCGCGACTGGGAGGCACGTTCTTCCGAAGGCGCTGACTTTGAGCGTTATGTAACCTATATGAAAGGGCAACTGAAAGAAATTATCACACAATATGATCCAGCGGTGTTATGGTTCGACGGTGAGTGGGAAGATACATGGAGTGAGGAACGCGGGCGCGAACTTTATCATTATCTTCGCGGTCTTAAGCCCGATATGATAATCAATAACCGAATCGGAAAAGGCCGCCAGGGATTAGCCGGAACATACGACCCCAATGCAGCCGTTGGCGACTTCGGAACGCCGGAACAGGAAATCCCGGCAGAGGGGCTTGATTATGACTGGGAAACGTGCATGACGATGAACCGTCACTGGGGATACGAAAAGACCGACAACGATTATAAATCCGGCAAAGACCTGGTGCGAATGCTGATCGACATCGCATCCAAGGGCGGGAATTTCCTTTTAAATGTCGGACCTGCGCCGGACGGAACTTTTCCTGCTGTAGCTTTGCGGCGGCTGCGGGAAATCGGCGCATGGATGCAGGTTCACGGTGACAGTGTTTATGGCACGACGGCAAGCCGGTTTCGTGATCTTCCTTTTGGGCGAAGTACAACCAAAGGCAATCGCATTTATATTCATATCTTTGACTGGCCGCAGGATGGCAAGATCGTCTTGCCGGGGTTAGTCAGCAACCCTGTGTCGGCGACATTTCTTAAAGACCCCAATGTGCCGGTTGGCATTACGCTGGAACGAATGGACGTGGTTCTGGCGGTGCCGGACGCGGCAATCGACTCCATAGTCTCAACGATTGAACTTGAATTTGAAAAAGAGCCAGAAATTATTTATGGGCCGGAAATATTCCCGGAAGCGAAGGAATTTATCGCCCCGATTGATGTGGTATTCAGTGAATTTGTCGCAGACGGTCCTTACAGCATTTATTATTCACTGGATGGTTCTGATCCCAACATAGACAGTTTGCGTTACGAAGAGCCCTTTACATTACGCCATAGCGCGTCCGTTTCCTGTCGGACAATTGCTCCTGATGGGACGCCTTTAAGTCCGATCAGCAGAAAAACATATATCAAAAAAGAACAATCGCAGCCAAAGGATAAACCTTAGTGAACCCCGAAGATAAAAGTACGATATTTGTAACCTGTTCACCCGGGTTATCAGAATTTGTTCAGAAAGAAACAGAGTCTCTTGGTTATAAGATTAATATAAGCCATCTGGCCGGCGTTGAATTGGAAGGGTCGCAAATTGACGCGATGCGGCTGAATCTGCATCTTCGGACGGCGTATAATGTGCTGTTTCTGCTGAAAGAGTTTCCCTGCCAATGGCCGGAGGATTTGTACCGTGAGGTCAAAGATTTTCCCTGGGAAGAGATGATTTCTTCACAGGAACTGCTCAGTGTTGTCGGGCGTGTTGATACCGACGCAATTGATAATTCGATGTTTGCCAACCTGAAAGTCAAGGATGCGATTGTGGATCGTATCTTTGAAAAGACCGGCAGTCGCCCCGATTCCGGCAAGGACAAAACAGGAGTGGTGATTCAGTTTTTCTGGAGAGATAATTTTTGCCGTGTTTTTCTCAATACTTCCGGATTGAAAATTTCCGACCGGGGCTATCGGCGGCTTCCTCACAAAGCGCCGCTGCGGGAATCGCTGGCGGCGGCGATTATCATGGCCACAGGTTATGACGGTACCGTTCCTTTGCTTTGCCCGATGTGCGGCAGCGGGACGCTGGCTATTGAAGCGGCATTGATGGCGACACGGCGTGTGCCGGGACTGCTGCGAACCAATTATGGTTTTATGCATACAAAATATTATGACGATGCCGTCTGGCAGGAGATGCGTTCGCAGGCTTTAAAGCAAAGCAAAAAGCGGGGCGGCAAAACGGATTTTAAACCTGCTCCCATTATTGCGACGGATATTGATCCAAAGGCGATAGAGGCATCCCGCAAAAACGCAATGACCGCGGGCGTCGATCAATTGATTCAATTTGATGTTTGCGACTTTGCGGATACGCTGATTCCTTCCGGCGAAGGGATTATTGTGATGAATCCCGAATATGGCGAACGGATGGGGGAAATTGAAGAATTAAAGGCGATTTATGAACGAATCGGCGATTTCTTCAAACAAAAATGCGCAGGCTATAACGGTTATATTTTTACCGGCAACTTAGATTTGGCCAAGAAAATCGGCCTGCGTACCAGCCGACGGATTATATTGTTTAACGCCAACATTGAATGCCGCCTGCTGAAGTACGAACTTTACACGGGAAGCCGTAAGGTTAAGCCGCCAGAAGAAAATGTTGATTAATTTGTCAATCCAGCGATTGCGGCGCCGATGAGCGTGGCATTTTGAATATGGACGATTTCGAAATAAATTCCGCGTTTATTTTCGAGGCATTGTTTCAGGTAAAACTCAACACGGGATTTAAGTCCTTTCATCTGGTAGAACGTGGTTCCTTCGGCGACAATGCAAATCGGACGAGTCGGGTCTGTTCCCTGTCCGGATTGGATTGCGATGGATGACAGATTGATCGCGGTCAGCTTGGCCGCTCTTTCGGTCAATCGGTCTGCGATACAATAGGCGGTAAGGATGTCATTTTCGCCGCCGGTTTTGAAGACATTGGCCAACAGATTATCGCCGCGGGGATACAGCATAAACATATTCATATCTTTTGTTTCGAGTGCGGGCAATTTTTGAATCAGGGCGGCAGCTGACGGTGAAAATAATTTGTCGGCGCAGGCTTTTTGCAGGGTTTTGAAATATATCGCACCCAGATACGCTCCGGAGACCATTTTTTCCAATCGATATACGCCGGGATTCGTTGTTGTTTTATCAAAAGCGGCGTCAATTTTGCCGCGGTGGCATTTACTAAAGCCGCCGGATTCGGCGTTGACAATCTGACGTTTTGCCGGGTCAAGGTCTTTGGTCTTTTTGATATTGCTGTTTTTTTCGCTGTAGCAGCAGTTTGTACCGGTGCCGAGAATGAACCCGATATAGCCTCCAAAGTCTCTGTTATCATGGCCGCAGCCGGACAGCAGTGTTACGACGGTATCATTCAGCAGAACGATGTGCTTGTTGCCGCCGAGACCGGCTTTGTCAAGGGCCTGATTCAGGTTTTCGCCGACCAAGTGGCCGATGACTTCCTGTGCCTTGACTTCTTTGGCGAATCGGATGGTACGTCCATCTCTGTTAGGCTGTATTTCTACCGGATAGGAAAAGCAAAATCCGATTCGGTCGGATGCCGCAGCGACATCCTTGAGAAAGTCCGCGACGATCTTAAAGAACTCATCTTTGCTGACTTCCTTTTTGACGCCGGGCATTTGAAACAGGCGCAGATTTTCAATGACCGGTTTTTTCTGGTCGTCAAAATAGACCGTTGCGACGCGGAAATTGGTGCCGCCGGCATCGGCGACAATGACGCGTTTGTTGCTGGGCACTTCGGCATCAACTTCGATATACGTGGGGATCATCTCAAGCGAGCTTCTGCGTCCATCAAGCCCGCGTTGTATTTCCAAAAGAAACGCGTCGATGTTGGCGTCCATATCCACATCCAGATAGTCCATTTCATAGCGTTTGAGAAATTGCTCTACCGATTTCTGATTTTTTTTTCATTCGATGGGTATCCTTAATTTCAATGGGATGGAGTCCTTAGTCGCCGTATCCTTGGGGGTGGGCGGTATGGAATCTCCATGCGCTTTCGACGATTTTTTCCAATTCCGGATAGTCTGTCTTCCATCCGAGGATTTTTTGAGCTTTGGCGGCGTCGGCGGTCAGCACCGGAGGATCGCCGGGACGGCGGGTGGTTTCGATGACTTTGAAATCTTTGCCAGAGACTTTCCGAACGCAGTCAATGACTTGTCGGACGGTATGGCCTTTGCCGTTGCCGAGATTATAGACCTGTTCGGTTTCCTGGTCCAGTCGTGCCAATGCCAGCAGGTGCGCTTTGGCGAGGTCTTCGATATGAATATAATCACGCACACAGGTGCCGTCCGGGGTAGGGTAGTCCGTGCCGAAAATTTTAATATTGTCGCGTTTGCCCATTGCGGCGTGGATGATCAATGGAATCAGGTGCGATTCGGGCTGATGGTCTTCGCCTATCGCGGCATTAAATCCAGCGCCGCAGGCATTGAAGTATCGCAGTGCCGCATACCGCAGCCGGCCAGTCTGGCTTTGAAAATGGCACATTCGCTCGACGGCCCATTTGGTTTCGCCATAGGGATTGATGGGCGATTTTGCCATATCTTCGGTAATTGGAATCTGGTCGGGCATCCCATAAACAGCCGCGGTAGAGCTAAAGACGAATTTTTGTACTTCCGCCGCTTCCATGGCCGCCAGCAGGGTGCGGGTTTTGCTGACGTTGTTTTCATAGTATCGCAGCGGCTGGTCAACCGATTCGCCGACTTCAATAAACGCGGCAAAGTGCATTACGGCTTCGATTTTGTATTTTTTCAGAGTTGCAAGGGTAGAAGTAAAGTCGCCAAAATCGCCCTGTACCAGTTCGGAATGTTTCACCGCGGCGCGATGTCCTTTGCTTAAATTGTCAAAGACCACAGGCCGGTGTCCCCGCTGCGCCAATAACTCAGTCATATTGCTGCCGATGTATCCGGCGCCGCCGCAAACCAAAACGTTCATTACTTTACACCCTTTGCTATATTCTTTTGAATTTTGTCAAGGAGTTTGCTTTCGAGAGCTTCATCTCGGCCAAGATCGATCCAGTGCATTTCATCTGCCCTGTTTTTATCCACCTGCAGACGCTGTTTATTTCTGTCGCTGTTTGTAAGAAGCGCCGGGGCTTTTAGATAGCCTTCGATAGGCTCATCCGGCAGGGACAGCCGCTGGACGGTCGATGTACATTGGATACATTGCCGTGTGGGTTCCGAATTCAGCGACAACTCCACCGTACGCTGCACGCTTTGCAGGTTGGACTCTGCTGTATCAAAACCGCTGGCGTTATCACTTCGCCATGGTTCAAAGAATTGTCCACCCCGCAGCGGGCGGGTACGGATTACGCCATTTTCGACATCGTACTTTTCAATTACAAACTGCATGGAGACGAGCGTTTTTTCCATCGTCTGCATCAGTTTGTCTTTGGCGATAGCATCTATGCACACAGGCTGCTGGGTAGCGGTTTTTTGCCCCGCACAGCCAACAAGCAGGCAGGCTAATATGCCGAAACCTGACTTGAACAGTCCATTCTTCATAATTATTCTATCCCTTTCATTTTGGCAAGATTGTATCCGGTTTAACAGCCGCCCACAAGACTTTTTTAACCTTCGGTAATTAAACCATTTACAATTGACATACTGCAATTTACAATGGAGTTATGTTATTGAATCAGATTCAAACACTTAAGAAAAAACTCCAGGTTTTTGCAGTTGGTGCGGAGATTTGTAAGTTTCTGGACTATCTTGCTCTTGAAGCTGGATTGTCACCCAATACTGTGCTTGCGTATGGGCGGGATTTGCTTGATTTTGGGGCGTTTTGCGAGGCTTCCCAAATTAAAACCATTGCTGCCCTTGAGCCGGTGCACATTTATCAGCATATTCAGACGATTACCAAAAAGGGCAAAGTTGAGGCCTCTGTCAGCCGGGCATTGGTTGCGGTTAAGATGCTGTTGCGTTTCGGACTGATGACAGGGTTGGTTACGGAAAATTTTCTGACCAGTCTTGAAGGGCCGAAATTGTGGAAAAAAATTCCCTCCGTAGCCGGGAAAGAACAGGTTTTTAAACTATTGGATGCTCCGGACCCGGAAGACCCTTATTATCTGCGGGATAAGGCGTTGCTCGAGGTTCTTTATGCCACTGGGGCGCGGGCATCGGAGGTTGTGGGTCTTAAAATCCGGGATGTCAACTTTAACGTCGGCTATGTCCGCTGTTTCGGCAAGGGCAGCAAAGAACGCATTGTCCCGCTGGGCAGGGTTGCATCCGGCGTGATTCAGCAGTATCTGGCTCAACTGCGTCCGCAATTAACCAAGCCGAAAAGTCCGGAAAATCTGTTCTTGTCGCGTACGGGTCATGCACTGGATCGCATTGACTTGTGGCGGATTGTCAAACGGTATGCGCTGCGGGCGGGAATGCCAAAGACGCTGACGGTTCATACCCTGCGGCATTGCTTTGCTACGCATTTGCTTTCCGGCGGCGTGGATTTACGCAGTTTACAGGAAATGCTGGGGCATGCGGATATTCGTACGACGCAAATCTATACTCATGTCGATAACGAACGTCTTAAATCCATTCACAAGAAATTTCATCCAAGGCCGTAAACTCGGCTGCAAATAGTCGATCATCGGATTAATGGGATCCCAATCCAGTGCCAGTGGATGTGGAGACCTTTACATCTGGCCTGCCGGAAAGTTCTGCCCTGATTTCTCGTCCCAGATAGACATCCATCCCGTTAGCCGCAGGAATTATAATATCCTGGTATGAGATTCGCACCTCGTTGTTACTCGTTCCAGATTCATGTGCGGCTTTTCGCACCAGTTTGGCAATTTCCTGCACGGCGTAGTCGTGAGCCTCTTGCAGGTTGGTAAATTGCTTTGCCCCCGGTAATCCCTCGGTCACAAAAATGGAATCACCGGCACTGATCCGCACGGTGCGTCTGACAAGTACATCACTGGTAATTGCTCCGATGGCGTTTGCCACATCAGCGTGCATCGGAATGATTGCGTCTGTGCCTAATCGTTTGGCCGCCTCAGGTACAAAATAGCCTGCCGGGGCGCCTACACCCACAATAGGGCAGTCCAGTTTGATGCTCACTTTAAATCCATCTCCATTCGCATCGAAGAGATTTGCTAACAATGTTTTGCAGACATTGCAATCTTCGAGCCCATTGGGATCTGTCTTTTCATCCAGTTTCTTCTTGAGTATCTCGATGGTCAGTTTGTGTATAATCTCCTCACGAATATTTTGAATAAAGGTTTTTGTGTCCACTCCACAAAGCTGCGCGAATAAGTCACACATCTGCTGAGCGAAACCCCTGTCCCATCGCACGAATTCCCCGCTGACATGCAAAATATCCGTCGGTGTCAATCCACACCGCATAATAATGTGGTGCTCTTCCAGCTTTTCCGTCCTGAGCATTCCATACCATGGTAAGCCCAGTGTGTCTGCCAGCTCGTCCACCGAATAGGGCCGACTGGAAAGAGCGTCTACGATTGCCTGCTCATCCTCGCTCAATTTATAGGTATCGTTTTGGCCTGAATATACAAAGAACTGCATCGGCACTGTTGATTGGCGATAATTGTCGATGTGA